>QWQG01000254.1 GCA_003670925.1 Planctomycetota bacterium
AGTCTTTGGCGATGAACTGAGGCCCGTTGTCAGAGATGATTCTGGGTGTCACGCCGGGGTACTTTTCGCGACCTACCTGAATAATGATTTCGATATCGACCTCCTCCATTTTTTCACGAATGTCCCAATGGACGATACTTCGGCTGAATCCATCAAGGATCGTGGCCATGAAGTAGAATGTCCCGGCGATGTTGAGGTACGAGATATCGATGTGCCAGTGTTCATGAGCCACGAGCGGCTGCTGAAATCCGGTACCCTTTTTCGATCGCTGATTGTTCCGTTTGAGCAGTCCGGCGTCACTGAGGATCCGATAGACGGTGGCTGCACTGCAGGCGACCACATTGGCATCAATCATCATGTACGTCAGGCGTCGATAGCCTGCGAGCGGATGATCGAAATGGAACTGCAGGATGGCCTGCTTTTCCCACTCGTCAAGCCAATGATCACGCGGAATCCAGCCGTTGTGCTCGAAGGCTCGACCGTAGTTTTTCGTCCAGCTGCAATACGTAGACGACCAGATTCCGATCCACTTCTGAATTTGTCCGACAGTGACTTCCGTTTTCTGCGACCACTTGCGGACGTAATCGACCACTTGATCGCGTATTTAATGGCCCTGTTCGCTCTGAGCAATCCGGCCACTTGTGGCTCAGGGTGCCCCATTGGCTTTTTTTAGTTGCACATGTTCCTGCAGGAGCTCGGCAATCACTTCATTCTTTTGCTGGAGCTTCGTTTCCAGCACTTCAATTTTGGCCAGGTTGGCATCCTCCTGACGTCTGACATTGGCAGAGTTCAGCTTCCGCTCAAAGACGACCGCTCCGTTCTCAAAAAACTGTTTCTGCCAATTGTAGAAGTTGACGATACTCACGCCGTTCTTGTCACAGACCTGCGAGACGGGCACCTTCTCAATGAGATGCACCCTCAAAATCCCAACTTTCTGCTCAGGTGTTAAAATCTTACGTGCTGACATCAGGCGATACCCTTTCTGGAATCGCTAAACGCTAGTACACGTTTTCACACTCGGCTCGAACCTGGGCAATACAGAGTCCAGCTAGACTCCGCGCGGTGGAAACTGATGCTTTCATAGTTTAACGGCGAGCCGTAGGCGGAGGCGAATCCTGCTTCCGCCTACGCCTACGGCTCGCCGTTCAACGAATCATTTCAGAATCTGCAAATGCGTCTGATTCGCAGGCTCCTTGATTTGCATCGCGGATTATCAGAAATTCGAATTTCCTACCCGTACCAATACAGTAGTTCGCCTATTCGTCCGGGTCTTCCGTCTGATAGATAATCAAACTGTTGACAGGCAGTGAATTCAGCCGTTGGCGGCCATTCAGAAACGCCAATTCAATGACAAAGGCCGCGCCGATGACGTCGGCGTTCTGGCGCTGTGCCAGTTTCAGACAGGCTTCGATTGTGCCACCGGTCGCGAGCAAATCATCGACTAGCAGCACGCGATCCCCTGTTCCAATGGCATCGCTGTGGATTTCGAGCGAGTCAGAACCGTACTCCAGATCGTAACTGAACTTGTGTGTCTCCCTAGGCAGTTTTCCCGGCTTGCGAACAGGCACAAAGCCAGCTCCAAGTTCCATCGCCAGCGGTGCGCCGAACACAAAGCCCCGGGCTTCGGCTGCCAGAATTGTCGTTACGCCGGCGTTGCGGAACGGTTCGGCCAGACGACGAATGACTTCCCGCATGGCGTCTGAAGAATTCAGCAGTGGCGTGATGTCACGAAACATGATGCCGGGCTTTGGAAAATCCGGGACAGATCGAATGTAATCTTTGAGGTTCATGCGGCCTTCGTTTCTGACGGTGTTACTTTGTTTTTCTGCAGCTTTAGGTA
Organism: Planctomycetota bacterium; assembly: GCA_003670925.1. Classification (GTDB taxonomy): domain Bacteria; phylum Planctomycetota; class Planctomycetia; order Planctomycetales; family Planctomycetaceae; genus SXXK01. The sequence goes on from QWQG01000254.1 coordinate 1,841, forward strand.
ATAACGTTCCCAGAATGCCCGCAGCGGCGAGGAAAATGCGAAGACACAAAATAGCACGGGCAGTGCCATTTCGCGGACAACAAACACCAGCACCATCGCAAATACGATCTGGAGAATCTGTTTGCGGCTCCGGCGGCCGCGAATCATCTGATTGAACACGTGGGCGTAGCGAATCCGGGACACCATCAGCATCGCCGCTGCCAGCGTGATGAGCGGCAACAGAATGACTAAACTTGGCAGCAGGTAGTCAGCAACCGGTTGTGCCCATGAGACGGTCCCTTCAGCACTCAACTGTTCTTTGAGTTCCTTCACGCCGATCGGGAACGATGCAACGACACCCGCAGCCGCTGGTGAAGGCAACCCACTGAAAAAGTCATGCGAATCTTCCTCTTCAGTTTCAACATTGAATCGGGCCAGACGCAGGATGGCACATACCATAAACAGGACCGCGATCGCCCACAGGATTCGTGGATGATAGTTGAACGGAGCCGTGATGATCGTATCCATCAAATGATGATCCGGATGCACGAGCTGCAGCATGATGAATGCCGGAGCGACTCCGAAGCTGATCGCATCACTCAGGCTGTCCAGTTGCGCGCCGAAATCTGATGTCTGATTTGTGAGTCGAGCAGCGCTGCCGTCGAGCATGTCGAAGAGCATGGCGAGAAAAATCAATTGTGCCGCCGTGATCAGTTCGATGCCTTTGAAGTGATCCGGGCCAACTTTGGCGGCGATAGAGATCGCTCCAAATCCGCACGCGGCATTGCACAGCGTGAGCAGGGTCGGCAATACCGCAAAAACTTTTCGGTGACGAATCCTGCGCGGCAAGACTGGTGGCTTCGTGTCAGCATCAGACATCAAGTATCGCCTTTATTCGGAGAATCAGTGCTAAAGAAGCTGCAGCTGCGGAGGCCATGAATCTCTTCATTCATGAATGCGTGTCGCGTAGGTGGCAAGTACGCTATTTCCCGCCGTGACTTTATCCCCAAGCCGTACACGAATTTCAAGGCCATCCTCGGCGGGAAGCACAAGTTCCGTCCGCGAACCCAGTTTAATCATGCCAAACTGTTCGCCACGCGCCAATTCGTCACCCGGTTTGCTCCAGCATACAATCCGTCGGGCTAAAGCACCGGTGATCTGCCGCACGAGCATTCCGCGAAAAGGAGCCTGGTTTTCTTCCAGGAGCATGGCCAGTTGCTCGTTTTCCCGGGCTGACTCAGGGCGCAGGGCGTTGAGACACTTGCCGGGGCGATAGCGTAAACCGATGACGCGTCCAGCGATCGGCGCGCGATTGATATGGACATTGAAGATTGACAGGAAGATCCCGATTTTCTTAGCCGGCCCACCAATGTCGTCGTCGAATGGAATATCTTCGATATCAACAATCTTGCCGTCCGCCGGAGACACCACGAGCCCGGGATCAGGCGGACTGATGCGGCGTGGATTGCGGAAAAACCATGCGATGAGTCCGCAACTGACAGCACTCGCCACGGCAACGAGGATCGCGATCACTTTGAGGGCCCCGGTGGAGTGATTCGCCCACCATGCAAACCCAAGCGTTGCAGCCTTCGTACTGCCACACATCAAGAACAACTCGGCCAGTCCCACGCGCGCAAAAGGTAGTCGGTCTCGCCAAGCGAACGGGTCATCATGGAGATCCCAATACCAGCCACCCTGATTGCGATAAAACTTCAGGTCGCGTGGATCAAGTACCTCATGCGGACAAGGATTGAAATCACCTTTGCGACACGCAGCCATCCGGGCGACATACCCGCGCCGAAACGTCCTCAACCCGCACCTACGGACGCTACCCCAAGCTTTTTCGAGGTGGATCACGACACCACTGCCAGGTTGAATATCTTTTAACTGTGAATCCATTGGCCACAGTTTACGCGGACTAGTACGAGTGACAGCGGGCGCAGGCCGGCTGGAGGAACTATGGTTTGATGAAGATGCAGACATATGACCATTCAAGAAGAAAGCCCCAAAGGGCCTGCACTGTGAGCGGAACGCCAAGAGCTGGTTGCTGATTGAATCCGCACCCGAATCGCCGGTTTGAAAATGCGATATGATGTCGCTTCTCCCCCGCATCGCGGGAGAAGGGAAATCAACCTTAAAATGCCGAACTTCAAAATACGCCAACTGCATCCCATTTGTGCCTCCCGCGGAGGATAGGATGAATGAGGGCCAACAATAGATCTAATCATCATGGCGGCAAACGCAGTGCCACTCACTGTGGCGTTGTTGAGCCGCCACCGGCAGTCGCTGCGAACGCGGCGACCGGTTGAGCGGAGGCCTTGATCTCATTCGGTTTGTTGAACATGACAAGCAACATGCCGGCAATCGCGACGACCAATCCGATGTAGAATGAAGCACTCAATGATTCAAACTTTTTGCCGTGAGCAAAGATCGTCACGGACACAATCGTATTGATAATCGGGGCACCGGCAAATACTAACGGAGCAACTATGAATGGGGCCGCTGAGCCAGCCTCTTTCACGGCAAAGATGACGCACAATGCACCGGCGGCTCCAGCAATCCCTGCGAGGATCCCAAATGTGATGCTCGGCGTTGCCCAATTAAGTTTTGCTGAATCTTTTGCGGTTGGGTCACCCTTGTAAAAAATGAAGAAACTTGGGATCAGCACGGCGACTAAGAAATAGGCAATCCCAACCATCAAAAACGCGCGCAAATTGCTGCCAAATCTCGTCGTCGCATCGTGCACAAGCGGAACATAGACACCCCACGAAAGGGCCGCTCCGGCGACAAACGCAAGTACAGTCCATTTAATATTCATAAATCTAGCTTTCACTACGGCATAAAAAACGGGTTTGTCTGCACCCAACGGCAAACAATGGACGGCAAACTTCGCGAAACACCAAGCGTCGGTTCACTGTGACACACATCATCAACGATTCATGTGTCACATCCCTGTATTGTAGAAGTCAAGCACGGTTTGGAAATCGAACGACAGCGGCCATCGTCAATTTCGAGACTCTCAAAGCCACTGAATTGCCGTTTCTGATTGCGATGACTGAAGTCCGACACTAGACTCCGTAACTTTCCGAGCCTTCCGGTTCCCGGTGGAGCTTAATCGTGGTGAGGCATTTTCGAATCGAGGCAACTTGATGGTTTCCCGGCGTTTTATTCTGAATCCTTCGCGCACGGCCAAACAAGGCGCTCTGATCAATTCCGGCAAGGATACTCCTGAATATAAGGCGGTTGTCACCACTTTGACGATGGACGCTGCCGATATGAAGGAAATGGGAATTGAATCTGGCGATTCGGTAATCGTGCGCACCGAATTCGGCGAAGCCATATTTCAATGCGAACCGGGGAAGTGTCCAACGGGACTTTTGTTTGTACCGTACGGCCCACCAACTTGTAAACTGATGGGCGGCGACACTGATGGCACTGGAATGCCAACTTCAAAAGGCTGGGACGTCGATGTCGAACCGGTTCCAAAGTAGATCCAGAGTGGCATCCGCGGCTGACAAGTCGCCTTGGATTCCCGTGGTACGTAGTTCAGGGGTTGCTGGCAGTCTGAACTTGCGATTTGTACCAAGTCGGAGGATTCAGCGAGTCATCAGCCCCATTTTCCAAAATTCTATAATTCAATACACAACGACAGGACCGAATCCATGACTGACGACACAAATGCTGCAGCAGATTTTGTCTCAGACGAATCACCGCATTTTTCAGCCGAACCGCCGCAGCCACAATTTGCCGCATGGGAAGAAGTTGATAAAGGCCGTTTCATGCCTCGTCGTGTACGAGGTAGCAATCCCGGCCGCGCGCTTGGTTGAACATTTCTCGTTCCTTCGTCCGGTTCGGACGAATCCGCTCCAAAGCCGAAGTGCAGTCACGATTGATCATTCTGCCGTTTCACGAAACACTAACAGCGTCCGGGGACAAGCCACGATGAGTCTCAACGTCATTAACAATGCCACATGTACGTTCTGCGGGTGCGTCTGCGACGACATTCAGCTTCACTTCGACGAGACGCGAATTCACGAAGCCAAAAAAGCCTGCGTGCTTGGCAAGGCGTGGTTTTTAAATCATACGGCAGACCACGAATATCCGGACGCCCTGATCGACGGGCACGAAGCGACGGTGGACGAAGCGATCGAAGCTGCCGCTACGTTTTTGCATGACGCGCACATGCCCTTGATTTATGGACTGAGCAACACGACCTGTGAAGCGCAGCGCGAAGCGGTCTCACTGGCCGACCGCCTCGGAGGGTTGCTAGACAGCCACACATCGCTTTGACACGGTCCTACCGAAATCGCCGCCCAGTTGGGTGGTAAAGTGACGTGTACTCTTGGCGAAGTAAAGAACCGAGCAGACTTCATTGTGTACTGGGGCGGGAATCCTGCCGAATGCCATCCAAGGCATTTCACCAAGTATACGCTGATGCAAAAAAGTAAATTCCTGCCCCGTGGTCGTAAAGACCGCACGATGATTCTGGTGGATATTCGCGAAACCAAAAGTGGGGGCGCCGCTGACATCTTTCTTCAGATTCGCCCCGGCAAGGACTTCGAAGTCTTGACGATTCTCCGCGCCATCTTAAAAGGACAGCATGTCAACGAATCGGCGATTGCGGAAACAGGCCTGACACTGGAACAGTTAACCGACTTTATCGACCGAGCGAAGAAGGCAAAGTTTGGCTGTATGTTTTTCGGGATGGGTTTGTCAATGACACGCGGTAAGCACATGAATTCTGCGGCGCTGCTGACCCTCGCGGCGGAACTCAATGCGTTCACGAAATTTGTGGCCATGCCGATGCGAGGCCATGGAAACGTCACCGGTGCGGACGTAATTATGCGATGGCAGACGGGGTTTCCTTTCGGGATCACCTTCAATCGCGGCTACCCGCGGTATAATCCCGGCGAGTTTTCAACAGTCGATGTACTCGTGCGCGGCGACACCGACGCAGCCCTCATTCTGGGGGCTGACCCGGGCGCGACGATGCCCCAGCCCGCGATCGATCACCTCGCCCGCATTCCGACGATTGTGCTCGACCCGAAAGTCACGCACACCAGCCGGCTCGCCCGCGTCCACATCACCACGTCGGTCGCAGGGATCAGCGCTCCAGGAACTGCGTATCGGATGGATGAAATCCCACTCCCATTGAAGCCGGCGTTGAAGTCGCCATATCCTACGGATCAAGAAGTGGTCCGCAGGATCAACGAAGCGGTGGCTCGTAAATCGCACTGGATTCCGGACGGTGGCCCAATGACCATTCTGCAGAGATAGTCTTTGGTCCCTCACGAAACATCGACAGCAGGAATTGCAGGTAGGATGGACATTCTTGTCCGTCGGATGGCCATGAAACGCTGTGGAAGCGGAGCATGTTATGCATCGAGAGGCGTACGACAGTGAAGGCGTGTTTGGCGAACGACTCGGACATGAATGCCCAAGCGACATGCATCGCGGCTTTGGACCTAGGCGGCAGAGCTTTAAAATCCTGCCAGATCAATTTCACAACAATTAAACAAGGCACGCCATGATTCGGATCACAGGCGGAAAAATTTTTGACCCCGCCAACGGCATTAACGGCCAAGTCCGGGATTTGTGTATTGATGGCGGCAAGTTTGTGTCGTCGGTCATCGGCGGGCGTACGATTGATGCTACGGGGATGATTGTGTTCCCCGGGGGCGTGGATGTCCACACGCACGTCGCAGGCGGCTCGATCAATTTCGCGCGCGCCATGACGCCCGAAGATCATCGGCGAACCACTGCCTTCATTCGGACGCAGTCGCGTCGATCTGGACTCGGCGGCATGGCTCCAACGACGTTCGCCACCGGTTATCTCTATGCAGGCATGGGCTGGACTACTGTCAACGAGGCGGCGGTGCCCGTGCTTTCCGCGCGACACACGCACGAAGAACTGCACGACATCCCCATTCTTGACAAGAGCAGCTGCGTGCTCATGGCGAACAACGAAATCCTGCTCGACCTGTTCGAAGCCGGAGATTTCGAACGCGCGAAAGACGTCGTCGCATGGTATATCTGTGCGGCCAAGTCATACGGCGTGAAGGCCGTCAATCCCGGAGGCGTGGCCGCATGGAAATGGGGCAAAGATGCTAAGCAACTTACCGATCCGATTGAAGGCTACAACCGCATCACGCCAGGCACGATTATTGGCGGACTTGCACAGATTATTGATGAACTTGGCCTGCCGCATCCCATGCATCTGCACTGCAACAATCTTGGGGCACCCGGCAATGTGTGGACGACACTCGAAACGATGAAGCTCCTCGAAGGTCGTCGCGCCCACATCGCACATCTGCAATACCATGCGTACGGTGGAGACGACTGGGACACGATGCGATCCGCATCTGCGGAGGTCGCCGAGTACTTTAATACGCACACCAACATGACCACCGATGCCGGGGCCGTGTTGTTCGGTGATACCGTCACGATCACTGCCGATGGTCCGTGGCAACATCTGCTTTATAAACTTACGGGCCGCAAGTGGGGCAATCTGGATGTTGAAAATGAGACGGGCTGTGGCATTGTGCCGTATACGTATCGCCCCAGCAATCTCGTGAATTCGATCCAATGGGCGGTCGGTCTGGAACTCCTGCTGCTGATCAACGATCCGTGGCGAATCTTCCTCTCGACCGATCATCCCAATGGAGCCTGCTTTTGGCGCTACCCGGAAATCATTCAGCTCTTAATGAGTTTCGATTTCCGGAAGGAATGCATGACGAAGCTGAGTCCGATTGCCCGTGAACGCATCACACTTCCGGACATCGATCGCGAATATACGCTCTATGAAATCGCGACGATTACGTCCGCGGGGCCAGCTAGGGCGTTGGGACTGACGCAAAAGGGCAGCCTCGGTATTGGAGCTGACGCGGATATTGTGATTTACGAAGAAGAAAAGGATATCGCAAAGATGTTTAGCCACCCCCGTTATGTGCTCAAGGGTGGGGAAGTCGTGATTGAAGACGGCGACATCCGCGCGACTCCGGAAGGTCGCGAATTTATCGTAAAGCCCGCGTTCAATCCGGATATTGAGAGCTTCCTGAAGCCAAAGTTTGAAGACGTTTATACCATGTCGTTTGAAAATTATCCGGTGGAAATCGAACGCCTTGAACACGTCGAGGTTCGTGACTGTATTGATACCTGAAATCTCCTTCTCTCCCGATTCGGGACAGAAGGTGCCCGACAGGGAGGATCAGGGAGTTGAATTTGCATCCCGCCATCATTTCATCATTTCATTCTCCGTGCATTGCCAGATCCATGAGTCCTATCATCCTGACACTCAAAGAACGCCCGAAGGTTCCGCTCGAAGCAGAGACGGTGACTCCCGATGCTTTCGTGACCATGTCTAACGCCCAAATTCGAGAGAGTCTGGTCTATCATGGCAAGCGGCATTGTCGGCTAGATGACTTTTTTGACGTCACTGGTGAATACAGTGATGACATTGAGATGCATGGCGACCTGCATCAGGTCAAACTTCTGGGCAAAAGCATGAGTCGCGGCCAACTGAAAATCCACGGAAGCGTCGGCATGCACTTAGGTGCAGACATGCGCGGCGGACGGATCGAAGTCACGGGCGACGCGGGCGACTGGATCGGCGCGGAAATGCTCAATGGCTTTATCCATGTGCACGGCAACGGCGGCGGACAGATCGGAGCTGCCTATCGCGGGAGCTTACGCGGAATGAGAAACGGAACCATCATTATCGGCGGCACGGCTGGTTTGGAAGTCGGCATGCGGATGCGTCGTGGGACAATCATTGTGGGGGGTAAGGTTCGCGATTTCTGCGGCCTGCAGATGAAAGGCGGCACGATCGTGCTGATGAGTGGAGCCGAAATCCGCACCGGAGCGTGGATGGTTCGAGGCACAATTTTGTCACTTCAGCCACTGCCCCTCATGCCCACCTTCGTGGCATCCGGCCATTACAATCCCTCCTTTATCGATCTCTATGCCCGTGAACTTCGTACTCACGGCATCACTTTGCCGAACAACCCGTCCGTCGGAAACTGGGCCCGTCACTGCGGCGACACTTCCATCCCCGGCAGAGGCGAAATCCTGATCTGGAACCCGGCGAATCAAATACCTAAAGACTGAAGCATCTTTTTAGCAAGACCATTTTATGTTGATCAACGGTCAAGCTTTGCCGCCCGAACTACTCGATACCCGCCACAAGGCGCTCCAGATCAATCTGGAGTCACGGCGGTACGGGACCTTCGCGGAGATTGGAGCAGGGCAGGAAGTCGTCCGCTGGTTCTTCCACGTAGGCGGAGCCTCTGGGACGATCGCCAAAAGTATTTCCGCATACGACATGACCGTCAGCGATGCGTACTACGGTTCCTGTGAGCGTTACGTTTGTCGCCAGCGACTGCAGAGTATGCTGGACTATGAGTTTTCTCAAAACCTCAGTCAACTCAGCGAAACACGGGGCCATACAACGGCATTTTTTGCCTTTGCGGATACTGTGTCCGCACGTAACTTCAAGGGGACTAACGAATGCCATGGCTGGATGGGTGTCAAGTTTCAGGCTGACCCGAGGGACGCGGACAGCCAAGTTCTAATCCATGTTCGAATGCTTGACATCGACAATGCGTTACAGCAGGAAGCACTCGGCATCGTCGGCGTGAATTTGTTATTTGCCGCATTTTTCATGCATCATGAGCCGGAGCGGATGCTGAAATCGCTGCTCGATAATCTGAGCATCCAACGGATCGAAATTGACATGATCGAGTTTTCCGGGATCGCTTTCCGGAATGTCGATAATCGGATCATGAGCCTGATGCTGGTGCAACTGGGTCTGAGTAACGCGGCCATGTTTGCTGCCAACGGGACGATGCTGCAACCGTCGGAAGTGCTGTACAAGAAATCCATTCTGGTGCAGCGCGGAAGCTTTCGCCCGGTCACGCATGTTCACATCGACATGCTCCGCTGCGCACACGAAAAATTCCAGCTGGAACCGGGGATGGACGGTGAGCCGGTTGAGCAGATCTTGGAAATCACGTTGAATAATCTGATGAGCGAAGGCGGACTGGATTACCGTGATTTTCTGGCCCGTGTGGATCTATTAGCCGCTGTAGGAATGACCGTACTTATCTCAAACTACTTCGAATACTACCGGCTCGCCGGATTTCTGGCCCGCTATACAGAAAAACGCATCGGGGTCACGATGGGAATTTCGACTCTCCGTGAACTTTTCAATGAGAAGTATTACATGCATCTGGATGGCGGAATTTTAGAATCGTTCGGCCGCCTGTTTAAGGGCGACTTGAAGCTCTACATCTATCCGGAACTCAACGGCGACTCAGGAGAGTTGACGGTAGTTGAAAATCTACAAGTCGCCCCGCAATTGCGCAAGCTCTATGGTTATCTAGTGGATAAAGGTTGCATCGAACAGTTGCAAAACGTTAACGAGACATATCTGCCGATGTTCTCTCGCGACGCACTTAAGAAGATCAACGCTGGCGATGCGACGTGGGAAGACATGGTGCCCCGCGAAATCGCGATTCTGATTAGGCAGCGTGGCTTCTTCGGATGCCGGAAGAATACGAATGGATGACGTAAGGCTTCCCACCTTCACCGTCGAAGCCGCCGCGCTGGACCAGCTAGGTGATGGGCAGAGTTTCTGAAGCTCGGTCCAAAGCTGCGATTGCTATCGCTTGGTCATCCATGTCGAAGATTCCGTCGCACTTTCGAACGGCTGTCAAGGCACAATCACCCTCGTTTTGACAGTGTTTGAATTCCATGCGGCGCATATGAAACTGTATCCTGCATAGTCACAGATGTTCGCTGCCCAAAAAAGTCGCCACGTTGAATCGCAAAGCGATATCCGACAGGATGTGTGAAGGCAACAATAATTCATCCTTCCCGAGATTAAATGATGGTAAACTCGGAACTGGAACGTGATCAGCTGTTGCGTGTGCTGACAATTGAACTCGGCTTGCTTGATGCAACTCAGCTTGACTAGCTCAGCTTGACTAGCTCAGCTTGACTAGCTCAGCCGGAATTCCGAACAATCCGGGGGGATTCGTTCGCGTCGTTGATTTAGGAAAGAGGCGGCCTGTCGGATCACGACCAACAATGTCTGCGCTGGCTTGTGGAAAGAACCCTCGTTACGCAACAGCTCGTGACAAGTGACCGCAGTATGGAGGCCACTGGTGCAGCCAGCGTGGACACACCTTCTTTGTCGGCAGACTCCAATTTTTTTAGGACCATTATTAAGCGAGGACAATCCCAAAGTCAGGGACAGGCCCGGCTGTGGAACGCTTTCATTGGGATCTGCAACACAATCGAATATGCGCATTCACGCGGCGTGATTCATCGCGATCTCACATGGCAGAATGTTGCGATCGGTGAATTTCTGGAAGTCAGCGTCGTAGACTGGGGCATCGCACAAGTGACAAGCTGGAAGCTTATCCCACGACGAATCAACAGAGCTGGCCAGCGACTGCGATCTTCTGCACGGCCGATCCGGAACGAGTAATCACCCTGCGAGATGTTCGACGGAGCGGGAGAAGCTGCAATGTTGAGTTCTGTCAACATGCGATGTCCACAACGGTGAAAAAAAAACAGGCAACGGCGGCGAGCGGATAAGGCGAATCGTCCATAAGGGTTTACAGGGAATGTAGTTATGGAATCTTAAAAAAAATGGAGGGCGTTGGCACACGGATTGAATAACCACTCCATTTAGAAGTGAATCCATGTCGGGTTCATGACAAGAATGCCATCCATGATTTGTTTCCGAAAGATTGCCACTATGTCCAACAGCGACAACATGTCTCCAAAATTCCGAATTACACGCCTCGAAGACCGAATCGTGCCAGGCTTATTGAGTTGGATGCCGTGTGGCCATGACAACCACTGTAATGACAACGGTTCATCTCGTGGTGGCAGCAACCGCGGTGGCTCAGAAAAAGGTGGATCAAACAAGTGCGATAACGGATCTAAGAAGCACGGCTCGAGCAAGAAGGGCAGCTCATGTAAGAAGCACGGCTCCAGCAAGAAGGGCAGCTCATGCAAGAAGCACGGCTCCAGCAAGAAGCACGCCTCATGTAAGAAGCACGGCTCCAGCAAGAAGGGCAGCTCATGTAAGAAGCACGGCTCCAGCAAGAAGCACGGCTCATGCAAGAAGCACGGCTCCAGCAAGAAGCACGGCTCATGCAAGAAGCACGGCTCCAGCAAGAAGCACGGCTCAAAGAAGGGTGGCAGCTCACGCAAGCACGGCTCTAAGCAGCACGGCAAGAAGTGCAAGTAGCCCGATCAGAACAGACAACGGTAAGCGTCAGGTAGTTGTGTGATTGATTTGCGAAAGCTGGAGGCGGTTCCCGAAGGAATTTCCTCCAGTTTTTTTGCGTAGCAGACTGTCACATGTGTTTGACTCGGCCCTTCTCCTTGTAGCGATTCGTTCGGTTGTGACGTTTTTCTGGGAAAGTCGGATGTCCGACGTTGCCACAAATCGGTCGCAAAAAGGAACCGTTGCCGAAACGCGACGTATGATTTAGTCGTCTCGATTTCTATGCAGGCTGTCATTGTCTCTGCAGAAACTCGTCCTCCGGAAACGCTCACATGGCAGCTCAGCGAAAGAAAAACAAGAACAAGTCGATGAAACTCCGGCAAAAAACGCATCAGGAAAAGAAACAGGACCGCGACGACTGTCCTCACTGTTTGACTGGGGCTGAAACTTACGGATATCTGAAGCGAGCGTATGTCTATGACGTCGACCTTGCCCGCAAGATCGTCTCCGATGGCCGTGAGCCGGCTGAGCTGGAGCGGGATGATGTTGCGTACTTGGTGAATGACAGCAAAATTTACAAGCAGCATGTGGATCACGTGAATACGCAGTATCCCGGAATTCTGGGCCACCTCTGGGGCCCGGGTGACGGAGGAACCTGGGAACACGGCCATGTGCTAATTGACGGGAATCACCGTGCGGCTCGATGTCTGCGCGATGGTCTGACATTCAGCGCCTATTTGCTGACCGAAGAGGAGAGCGAACAGATCCTGAAACGGGGAGCTGGAAAAGACGGTCAGGTTTATGACCGCATGGGTAAAGACTAGTTCGACTGTCTCAGATTCATTTCGAGGAGCATGGAATCGCGTTGAAAAAGGTGTCTGGAACTTTTGCGGCATCAGCCAACACTTTGGGAAACTGCTGCGGGAGAGTTCCAGACACGTTTTTTGAAGCAATCTGGGACGGTCGAACTAGAGGAGTATGAGTGCGTCCAGCCGGCCCATGAATGGGTTCGTGTGCTGTGAAACCATGCTCGTAACGCGAAAGTGCAGAGAATTCCGTCGGCGGAGCGACGGGTGTAACGTAACCCCGTCTCTCCGCCGACGGGATTGCATGCGACGAGCAGTCGAATCTTCGGACAACTCCATTGGGAACACTTCCACCACCATCACTCCGTTTACCTCGAGTCCGAGACGACCTGACGATTCAGGCGATCTCAGCGACCGAGTACGTCATCAAGCGTCGCGAAGGTCGTGAGTATTTCAGCGTAGGCCCACAGGAAGCATGCCTCCTAGAATTGCTCAACGGGAAAAACAGTTTCAGCGACATTCAAGGGACCTACTTCGAGCGGTTTGCGCAGAATCTCAGCGAAGCAGATCTCGGTGAATTTCTGCAGGCCGTGCAGCCGATGGGCTTGTTGCAGACGCTGCCGAAGCCAGAATCAGGATTGGGAAAGGCTCCGTCAGAGGGAGTGTCAGAAAAAGACCCTGTATTCTCGAAGACGCGATCTTCATCCACCGAATCCGTCCGTCCAAAGAAACGTTCTCCGTTGAATGGGCAGTCCGTTCTCTTCTTTCGGATTCCGTTGTGCGATCCTGATGCGTTTCTTGAGCGACTTGTGAGTTGGATCCCCTTCGTCTGGACGCGGGGATTTCTTGTCCTTTCCAGCTGCGTGATGCTGGCCGCGTTGTGCGTGATGATTTCCAGTTCCCATCTGTTGGTCGCGGGGATTTCTAAAACACACGGATGGAGTGATGCGATTTTGTTTCTGTGTGTGATGCTCGGTTGCACCTGGCTGCATGAGATGGCGCATGGGGCGACGCTGAAGAGATTCGGTGGCGAAGTGCATGATTCCGGCATGCTCTTGATGTTCTTTACACCATGCCTGTACTGCAATGTTTCCGATGCATGGTTGATTCCCGACAAATGGAAGCGACTGGCCATTACGGCCGCCGGAGGCTACTGCGATCTTTGTCTGTGGGCGGCCGGAGTCTTCGTGTGGCGCGTGACCGTGATTGGTACACCCATCAATCAAATGGCGTTCCTGATTCTGACGATTTGCGGCGGACGAAGCTTTCTGAACTTCAATCCGATGCTCAGGCTGGACGGCTACTATCTGCTGAGCGACTGGCTTTCGATTCCAAATCTGCGGCCTCGGGCGATGGATTGCTGGATGAGTCATCTGCGGTGGATTCTCTGGGGAGCGGCTCCTCCTCCCGCTCTCCCCGAAAAACGCATATTACTGTTGTATGGCTGCATGTGCTGGGTCTTCGCGATCGGCTTTCTGGATCTGATTTTTGTTCAGTTCTTTGAGTACATGGGCGGTCAGTTTGGAATTGTCGGTATGGTCTTCGTGGCACTCCTATTGTGTTTTGGACTTCGACGCGTGTTCAAGGGTTTCTTTGCAAGCGAGTTTGCGACAATGCTAAAATCACGATCCGGAAGAACGACCACGTGGACCATCGGACTATTGGGTCTCGCGGTGTTGCTCTTCATTGTTCCAGTCAAGAGTACGACTAGCGGCGACTTCGAGGTGCGACCTGGCAACATCGTGCAGGTACATATCCCGGTCGCCGGCATCGTCGAGAGGATTCTGGTCGAAGACGGCAGCGTGGTCGAAGAAGGTCAGCTGATTGCCGAACTCAAGTCTCCGACGCTTGAATCGGCGATCGTTCAGACGGAAGACATGCTGCGGGAAGTCGAAGCCAATCTTCGGAGACTCAAGACCGGAGCCCGCCCGGAAGAATTGGACGCAGCCACGGATCGTGTTCGCCGTCTGACTGAATGGTATGAACTGGGGGCTGAAGAACTGCAGCAGGCGAAGGTTGCGCATGAACAGGACCTGCTGGTTCAGGAGCACCGGATTCGCGAAACTGTCGCTGCACTGGAAAACGCTAAGCAGGACATTCTGCAGTCGGAAAATCTCTATCGCCTCGGTGCTCTGGCAGGGATACAGTTGCGGCAGCTGCGTCTGGAAGTTCTGCAGACTGAATCCAAACTCGCTCAGGTCCAAGCAGCGACAAACGCATCAAAGGCGTTGGGCGTGAGGTCCAAAGAAGCAGAGATTTCCCGACGTGAGCAAGAACTAGCGGATGCGAAGGATCGTCTCGGCCTGTTGCTGGCTGGCAGTCGTCCGGAAGAAATCGCGGCCGAAGAAGCACGCAAAGCACGAGCCGAGCATGAGCTGACTTTTCAGAAATCCCGCCTGGAAAAATTGAAGATCTTGGCTCCTACGTCCGGAATCTTCTATGCCCCGCGACTCAAGGAACGCATCGGTCTGGCGGTGCTTCAGGATTCACTCTTCTGCACGATTGAAAAACCGGAAACATCAAGAGTCGAAATCTCTGTGAGCGAAGATGAAGCCGCACACATGAAGCCAGGTCAGCCGGTCACTCTGAAGGCTCGGGCAATTCCGTTTGAGACTTTCGAGGCAACCGTGGAAGGCATTTCCCCGGTCGCTCAGAAGACGGTTACGACTGGATTCAACGCTATCATTGTGCATTGCCAGATTCGCAATCCGGATGGTCGTCTGAAATCCGGAATGACAGGTTTCGGAAGAGTGACTCGAGGCTCGAATACGATTGGTGTCATCATGCTTACAAAAGGAATTCGTTACCTGCGAACGGAGTTCTGGTGGTAACACCACGCGGTCATTGACGGACTGGCGTCTCAACCCTTGCGGGACCTGCATCGCTGTCGTGCGGCAAGTCGAATGTTGACGCTCCTGCAGGCAGTAGCGGTTGCATTTCGTCCAAGAAGGAATGCCCGAGCATGAGTCCGTCGGCTGGCGGCAGCAATCCTGAAGAAAGTCGAGGCTCGACTGCTTTCTGCGAGGCTTGGACCATCTGCTGCAGCGGCCCCGGATTGGCACGATAGTCCTGATTAAGAATGCCGGTATGCCCGCTCCGCGTTCCTCCATCGGTCGCCTGAGTGGCCTGTTGTCGCCACTGGTAGACACTGATGCCTTCTGCCTGATTCAGGTCTGCCAGCAACGTATTGTATTCAGCCAGAGCCTCGCCGACATCACTCACGGCATCGACATAAGATCGCATGGCCGACTGCAGATCCGTCAGAGCTAGGAGCAGCCAATCCTGCCTTGAGTTGGAGGCTTGCGGCTGCGTGTAGCGAATTCTGGAGACGCGGAGCCATTCCTGAGTTTCCTGAGCCTGCAGTTTTGCAATCTCCAACCGCTGCCATTGTGCGTGCAGATCGGAGACCAGCTCGGTGATTTCGAAGGCCACGTTCTGCTCGAGTGCATTGAGACGAATATGCACACGAGCCACATCCAGTTCGGCGATCTGCCGTCGGCTGCGCGCCGTCTTGTTCCCAATCGGGACTTCCATTCCAAGTCCCAGCGTCCAGTCTGTATAGTTCGATGTAGCTGCCTGTCGAAAACTGTCGCTCAATCGGTCAGCAAGTCCGTTTATATAATACTCACCATGCAGGTCTAGGGATGGCAGTACCTGATTCTCTGCAACCCGCAGTACGATGTTTTTTTCACGCAGCTGTTCGCGAATAAAGTTGAGCGATGGTCTGTTGCTGATCGCGACCTGCACGAGTGTCGGAATATCTTCCGGTGGCGGAGTCTCGCTGGGTCTTTCTGATGGCAGAAAGAAAGGCAACACGTCTGGCTGACCGCCGAGCAGTTGTCGGAGCTGCAGGACTCTCTTGCGGAGGTTGCCCTGCATGAGACTCTGCGTGCGGCGAAAGCCATTCAGCTGAAACCGGGCGCGGGCGACATCGGCCAGAATTGATCGATCCGCTTTCCAGCGAAGTTCTTCAACCCGCACGCTCTCTTCAGCCAGCGGCAGAATTGTTTTAACGGCTTCCAGTGCTAAATGGGCCGAATACAAACGCCAGTAGCCTTCTGTGATGCTGCGAATCTGCGAATTCAGCACATCCTCCAGTGCCCAGCGCGACTGATTCGCCTGCGTCTGAGCAATTTGAATGGGTGCGAGGGCAACCCCACGGCCAGCACCTCTCAGGACTGGCTGGATCACTCTCGCGACGTAGGTCGTTGAATAAATTGGATTGAATTGCCCAGGATCCACGCCTTTCGGCAGGTACAGGTAAGCTAACGGAGGTTCAAACCCCACGCTCAGAGATCCTCCAGTTGTCAGCGGTTGAGTGACTCTGGCAAAGACACTGGACATTTCACGGCTGGTGTTTGCTGCGATGCCTGGCCCGAAGAATGCGTTGGGTGGCTGGTCAATGATACTGCGATCGAGATTTGCAGTCAGTCGGGGCTGAAATCGGCCCTGCTCCACTGCGATTCGCTGTTCAGCAATCAGGACGTCTGTTGGCAGAATCGTCGCCACATTGACCCTTCCGTCCAAGACGCGCACGACGGACGAATCCATGAGTGCGGCCTCGATCGCATCACGCAGAGTCAACGGCAGGTAGATGGCTGGTTCGACTGATTGTGTCCCAGCCAAATCTGCCGCTATCGCCAGTGGTTCTGCTGTTCCGGAACTGTCTGGAATCCCGTCCTGACCGCGAATCACAGGCGCGTCAGTCCCCGGACGAAATTCTGTCAGCGAACAGCATCCAGAAAACGCAGTCATCAGGAACAGCAGGCACAGTGTTTTGGGTATGTGAGGGGCCACTGTCAATGGGCACGCTAAATGTGTGTGTTGATTCCGAATCCGTTGGATCATCTGCAGCACGAATCGTACGATCTGCCTTTGCTTCCGATACATGGATGACGCACAGCATATCAGAGCCGAACCTTCTGATGAGCGACGCAAACAACAGGGAAAATGGTTTCAATCGACTGTTGAGAAGACGTCTGAATCGAAAGCGGCAGTTCCTGCAGGAGTCCGCTCGAATGTGGCTGATCGTGCGCCGCACAAGGCATCGTTCAACCCCGGGCTATCTGCAACTCAGGCGTGTTTCAGTGCCATTGCGACCAGTGCTTCCTTATTCCGCATGCTGTAGATAATCGCGAGATTCACACGATAGCGGTGACAGTTCATGTCGTCTTCAAATTCCCATGCGCTGCAGTCAGCAAGACTTCCCGAGAAGACTCCTGTCCAGTCGGAAGCCCAGACATCCGGGTTTGTTTCCACTCCCGAAGCTCCGAATTTCACGACACAGGTTCGGCACAGGAAACTGCCAGCGGCTGTCCTGAGTTTCCAGGATCGGCCGGAAATTGTCCGGGTTGGTCGATGGCATAATGGCAGGCTATGACCTCGTGCCAGTCTGCGGCGTTCTTGACTGCGATGAATGCAGCCCGCACGGCTTCCGCAGCGGGGTGCCACGCGGAGTAATGAATGCAGAACTTGCGAAGTTGTTTGGACACTTGATCCGAGGGAAGAATCTGTTCCGCTAAGCGGAAGTGTTCGCAGATCACATCCCGCTGTGCATACACGCGCGGTGGTTGCGGCAGTGGTTCGCCGCGCAGCAGGGCCGCGGCTTGAGCGAAGATCCACGGGTTGCCAATTGAGCCTCGCGCTGCTGTGACGCCGTCCACGCCGGTCTCCCGCAACATCCGCACGCAGTCGGCAGCGGTGAAAAGGTCGCCGCTGCCAAGAAGCGTACGCTGCGGAAAAAGTTGACGAACTTCCTTCAGGAAATCCCAGCGACTGGGCCCAACATATTTCTGCTCGACCGTGCGGCCATGTACGGTGACTGCGGCAATGCCGAGTTCAAAAGCAGATTCAATGATCCGAAAAAAATTGTCGCGACTTTGTGGCGTATCATCTAGTCCGCGTCGCATCTTCACGGTAACCGGTGTCGCGGACGGCACCGCATCGCGAACTCGCTGCAGAATTTCAATCGCAACACTCGGCTGCCCTAGATGGAAGCCGCCGCGACAACGTCCTGATGCCTTCTTGGCTGGACACCCGAAATTGATATCGATCACATCGAAGCCGGCCTCCACCAATTTTTTGGCCGCTGGCGGAAACTCGCTCGGCTCCGCTCCCATCAATTGAGCTCCGACCGGATGATCGTTGTCCGTGACTAACAGATGATGTCGTGTCTTCGCGCGATCTTTCAGCGAACTGACAAATGAATCAATCATCACCTCACAAATCGAATACGGGGCACCCAGCTGCCGGGCAATCGCCCGCATCGGCCAGTCGCTGTAGCCACTCATCGCCGCTTGGACAACAGGGAGGTCAAGTTCAATGGTGCCGATGCAGAGCAAGTGGATTATTCCGACGTGGGTAAAATTGCAGGGGTGAAAGAAACAGACCCGGCACCTTTGCGAATCCCGGGCCAGAATTGAAGTTTCGCGTAAGCAGCAGATAGCACGCCTCGGACACATTCTTCGGTGCAGCTGATCAGGCTTCTTCTAGTTCGACGTTCCAATATGCTTCGCTCACAAACTTGGACCAACTTTCGATGCGAACACCGTGTGGTGCGTAGACGGGGTTCCACTGCGGTTGCGTGGGTGTCCCGCGGAGCGGCATGTGGGCTTGTTCCGGAGTCCGGTTTGCCTTCCGCGTGTTGCAATCAATGCAGGCTAGCACGCAGTTTTTCCAACTAGAAAGTCCACCCCGTGAACGAGGCATCACATGGTCGATCGTCAGTTCTTCGCTGCCCGGCTTGCAACCACAATACTGGCACATAAATCCGTCGCGTTTGAACACATTCCGCCGACTGAATGCCACGATCTTGACCGGAAGTCGATCGTATCGCGTGAGCGTAATGACCTCCGGGACTTTCAGTGTTAGCCATTGAGTCCGGATGACAGGATCAACGTCGGCTGGACAAAGCAGAGACCAGTCTTCCCAACCATAAATCTGAAAATTGGATGGATCGACAATCCTCGCAGATTCATTCCAAACTTTGATGAGGGCCCGAGCGACCGTTGAGACCGCAACTGGTTGCCAGTTGCGGTTCAATACCAATGTTGGTCGTTCCAGAACAGAACTGGACATCGCAGTCACCTGCCGTTTCCGAGCCTATCCAAATAAAATATCAAGAGTTGCCGATCCATCAGCGAGAAGGCTCAGCCACGTCCTTAGCATACGCACACCACGCGACGCTTGCCAACGACATCACCCATTTTTCACGTTGCCCCAAGAAAATTCGGATGTATTTGAACGTTTTTTCCATGTGTGTCGCCCTGATCCCCTGCGACAATGTGCTTGCCGTGGCAGAGAGGAGATTGTGGTGCGTGCGAATCAGCTTACGCTTCCGGGGTAGGTCCAGCTGTGTCAGCGTTTGGTGACTTCTTGATGCGGTAGAGTAATTCTTCGCCCATCTTGCCGCTGCACTTGGGACACTTGGCTTTGGCGATCCCTTTGCCATTCGTTCCGCCAAGCTTGTTTTTGTTGCGGCCTTCTTCGCTGATCACCGCAGTACACGATTTGCAACGGTAGCCTGAAAGCTCAAGCTCATACGCTACATCCTGCTGGTAGTAGTTGAGATTCCGGACCGACTCCACGCGACTCTGATTGATAAAGCAACTCAGATTATCAGATTTGTCCGCCTCTGGAACTCCATTCTCGATAGCAGGCAGTTCCAAACTGAAGTTCGTCTTCAAAACTTCACGTAGCGCCCGAAACGTCGACAGGCTTTGCGAACAATATGCCTGCAACCCTCCCTCAGAAGCAATCGGCAGAAATATGGCAATCCTTCCGTCGCCAAACACCGGAACACCAGCAAACATCGATTCATGAGCCTTCAGGATTGGCTGCACAAGCCGAATTTCCGAGACCTGATCAGCACTGATCGAATGCACTTCAACCTCGGTCAACGTACTGAAATCACCCGCGGCCGCTATCTGTTCACGAAGTTGTTTGCGCTGCTCAACGCGATCGATCTTTGGAGCTTTTCCTAAGAGACCACGTTTCTTCTTGTCGGCCCCTGTGAACGCAATCACAACGATCTTTGAATCGGTAAATGCCAAATCCGCTTCCACAAATTTGTCAGCGATGCTGCCAGGCTTCAAGACGATGGACGTCGGCGCAATCCGAAAGAAGCGGATATTTTCGATCCACTTCACAGCCAATTTCCCGACTGCAGGCTTGTCTGCTTTCTTTTCCACCTTGCGGCGAATCTGAGGCACATTGATCGGTTGCTTGCACTGGCTGCAACGCACAAACTTTCCTGCCTGAGTTTCGCTGACGCGAACCCATGCCCCGCAAGGGCAGTGCAGCATCATCATCTTTCGCTGACGGTCCGCGATCTTGTCACCGCGGCGTTTCTGGAGTTCCCGCTCTTCCTGCATGGCGATCGACAATAAGTCATCGTCAGTTGCGTTTAATTTGCCCCCAGTTGTTGCAGATGTCTCAGCAGACGCCGAGTTTCTTGTGGATGCTGGCGTCGGTCTTCCGCCTGGTGTCTTCTGCTGTGGCTTGTCCGGACCATCTGTCGGTTCCGCAGGCACCTGAGAGACAGCGGACACTGAGACACTCACTGGCCGTGACGGTTGGGCCTTTGGATTTGCCTCCAATTCAAATTCGGCCGGTGAAGAATCATCTCTCGTGTCCGCAAAACCATCAGACAACTCAAAGTCTTCGGCGTCGTAGGCTTTAGGAATTTCACCTTTCGAAGTGTCGTTCCGCGCTGGCAAATAATCCGTACGCTGACCCAGTGGAATCGTGCTGTAAATAATCTGCTGAGGAGTCGCGCTCATGTCACGATAACGCGCCGCAATATCCTCCCTTATGAATCCATTGCAACTCCAACAACGTACCAACCCCGCGCGTACCATTTCTCCGCAGTGAGGACATGGATCCGCCAAGGTGGAACTCTTCATCGAGCCAACATCAAGGACTTCTGAAATGGAAGAGTCTTTTTGCTGGTAGAAGACGTGACCGCATTCCGGACACTCTGCGGTGTCAGAAAGAAGGATTGATTGGCACCCAGGGCAGGATCGAATGACGGTTGACATTATCAGTCCGTATGTTTGCCTTCGTCACTTCCACACGATCAAACAGAATCCTGTGGAAGTCGCTGGCAAGTCCTTCGGTATCATTGAAAAACTCAAAATAGCTGCAAGTACTCGTACCATGTTATGATGTAACACTGCGGCAGCCAACGCCCCAAATTTCCGGATTTTGTTCCGGGATGTTGCTTAAACTCGCATGCTGTTACAGCAAATTCAGACCATTTGAAAGAACTGGCGCACCGTCAATTGGTAGAAAATGCCAACTTTCAGTAAAAAGAGTGTACTGGAGTTCATGCTGTTTTCCAGTCCTGTGCCGTAATTTAGGGATGCGGCAGTTCATTTTTCGCGAGTTACGTTCCTTGCAGCGGCTGACAAACATGAGCCACCCGGTCCACCAATGGCAGCACCTGTGGCGCATAAACCGTCGTGAATCCTTTGGCCGTACGATGTGTATCCAATGCCGCTTGAGATTCCCATTGTTCGATGAGAATGAAGGTGCCAGGCACGGTTTTAGACTCAAAGGCTTCAAAACGCACGCAACCCGGTTCCTGCCGAGACAGGTTCATTTGCATCGCAAGCAACTCACGCAACTGCGGCACGCTGTTGATGTCCTTGGCGCACAAGACGACGGTGATATCAATCATTTTTTGCTTTCAACTTGTTGTGTTATCTGGACGAAGTGGACTACTTGCGCGAAACTGTGCGCTGCTTTTTTCCCGAATACTCTGCAGACTCCGCACTCTTTGAGTGATCCTTTAATTGTTCCTGAAGTGATATGCCATGGCGAAACGCGTGTTTGATGTGATTGTTTCCGCGTTTGCCATCTTCCTGTTTTCCCCAGTCCTGCTCCTCGCGTACTTTGGTGTACGGCTGACAAGTTCTGGCCCTGCCATCTACTGCGCGCGGCGCGTTGGTCGCGGCGGCGAAGTCTTCACCATGCACAAGTTCCGGACCATGCATGCAGGATCCGGCACAGGGAGCGTCATCACTGGATCGAAAGATTCGCGGGTGTTCCTTGTGGGGCGAATTCTCCGCGTGCTAAAGATCGATGAGCTTCCTCAGTTGTACGATATTCTGATTGGCAGAATGTCCATTGTGGGACCACGCCCCGAAGATCCGAAGATCGTCGCCCAGTATTATTCAGCACAATCACGGGAGACGCTGAACGTTGCCCCCGGCCTGTCCAGTCCTGGGAGCATTCATTACTACACCCACAGTCACCTTCACCTCGATGACAACGACCCGGAGCGATCGTACGTCGCCAAGTTGCTCCCTATTAAGCTGGCCATGGATTTGGTCTATCTGCGCCACGCGTCGCTCTGGTATGACTTGACAATCATCTTTAAAACAGCTGTCACAATTCTGTTGATTGGACTTGGCAAACGGCAGTTTGCCGAACCGCCAGAAATCAGTGAGGCCCGAGACTTGATGGAGCACGCGGAGACACCACTGGTTTGCCTTACTTTGCCGCAGGAACAGTCATAACTCGCGGTTGTTTGTCAAAGTACCATTGCTTCGTCAGAGGATTTTGGACTGTCGGTTTCTGCGGCAGCGTAAACGTCGCCGGAATGATGCCGTCGTCAGTCACAATCTGAGTGTCCGCGGTACTGGCACGACCTCCGAAGAGTCGCACGAGGGGTTCGATGCGAGGATCCTGTTTGCTGCTGAATGAGCCCACGGTAACAATCGAACGATAATGATCGTGAAACACCCACGCTTCGTAGTCCTTATCATAACCGTGCTTCGAGGCCGTCCGCAGAGCTTCCGCCAGCGCGATGGCTTCTTTCGCACAGTTATCAAGATTTGAACCGAAATTCTGTTCGAACAGGGCCATGGCCTTCGTGGATGACTGGTTCCCGACCTGCATGACGCTGCCGCCGGCAAACGTGGCAACATGCAGCGTGTACTTGGCCTTATTCCCGAGCAATGTAAACGAGGCACCTTGATTCAGATCCACGACATCATCGTCCAATTTCTTGCTCTGGATTTCACCATTGTAAATCGGGTTGATCGTCAGAATTGCTCCCCCGAATGGACTTGGCTGACCGGGCGTTTTTGCAAACAGTCCGCCCTTTTTTTCCTCGACGATCGAAGAATTGTATTTCTTCTTAATCCACTTCAGAACCGTCTGTGCCTGGTCGTCGTCAATCGATTTGAAGTTTCCAGCAAGGACGCAGATTTCTCCCTGACGTGCGATCACACGTCGCGCTGTATTTTGAATTGAATTTAAGCCGTCAAGATCATCCGTTTCCTCATCGACAGAATACGTGTATGCCGGAATGCCCTTCGTGCGAAGCTCAAACACGATGGTGTCCGCTGCCTCCCATGCCGAAAGGCCATCGATGTGATTTTCACCTTTCACGTCGCTTAACGACGCCACCATGATCATCCACGGACCATGCTGATTCGTGAGGTGATAACGTTTGCCCTGAATCGCTTCAGTGCGACCGCAGTACGCAGTGCTGGAAACATTGAGCATGGCGAGAAACACAAGTGCAATTTTCGGGAAGGCGTTCATGCTGGTGGTCCTGCTTCCTTCATTAAACTGATAGTCGTAGTCGGCGAGCTCGATTTCAGGAGGCCGGAATCGATCCTGCTGAAACGTGTGACGAGTATGCCATTTCCGACGTCACGTGCATAAGTCAGGTTTCGCAATTTGCAGCCATGCGACGTAACTGAGTTCCGCTAAGCCGCACCACACCTGCAACTTCTGCCGAAGGATTTTGCTCCGTCGCCTTTTCTGCCCGAAAATGTCGCGTGGACATCGATGTCCAAGACGATGGAAGGGTGATTCGCAGGCCACTTCAACCTTTCACGGTTGCAAATACACGGCCAGATCATCGACTGTCAGCCGTCCGTCGTGCAGGGCCGAAGCGATCAACAATCCGTCAAGACCCGCCTGCGCAGCGTCCGCCACGCATGCTGCTGAATCAACGCCACCACCTGAAATGATCCTGACATCCGGCGATAGGCGTCTGATATCCTGACACAACTGCAGAGTCGGAATACCGAGTCCGGTTCCCACTGCCGCCAGATCCAGAACGATGAGTTGACGAAAACCGCATTCGATCACAAATCGCGCCAAATCAATCGGTGATTTGCCTTGCCAGGCGGGATCACTGACAAGCAGTTGGCCATGCTTGAGATCGATGCTGAAAATCAATGACTCTGAATCATATTGTTTCGCAAATGTCTCCAACTGCCCCAGGTCCGGCATCGACTCCGACGACAGCACAACCTGACGCACGCCCATCTCAAGCAGAGTTTCAACGTTTTCGAACGTCTCCGCACCGGCATCCACGATGAGTGCAACGCCCGTGCGAACCATCTCCGCAATGGTACAGCGATTGAGCTGCTGCCGTTCGATGGCATCCAGATCTGCCACGTAACAGACGGGACACTGTAAACGCTCTTGGATCGCGCGCATCACTTCGGCAGGCTCAACACTTTCAGTCAGCCGACTTTGAATCGCTCGATAATGCTTGCGTTCCCCCGCCACAGCTCGCACAGCCATTCCGTTGCTGATATCGATCACGGGGATAATCTGCATGCGGGTGATAACTCACACATCCCTTTTGAACCATGTTTCCGCGTCTTCACGAAATCGAATATTTCGTTAATGAGCGACTGCATCACCACTGATTCCGTTGACTCAGGCACGCCCGCAGCAGTCGAGGTGGAGATTGAACATATCTCGATTTCGATGCACGTGGATTCTTTTTTATGGCCTTAAATATCGCTCTCAACTCATCATCAATGACCACTGCCAGCAGCCGTTTCACTCGAATCTTCCGGCATGTCTGAGTGCATCCATTTCATCAACAATGGCGAGATGGCAAGGCAGATTAGTCCACAGACGCCGGCTGCAATCGCAATCTGTTTGAAGACGTCGCCATAAACATGCACCGTTTCGAGGGGAATGGGAATCACATGCTCATCACCAGCATGTTCAACACCAGTAAACTGCGAAATGATGGCGGCGAGATACTGTGAAAATGCCGTGGCAAGAAACCACGCCCCCATGACGGTACTGACAAGCACCTTCGGAGACAGCTTTGTGATCATTGATAGACCGACGGGTGACAAACAAAGTTCCCCGGTTGTGTGCAGCACATAACCTAATACGAGCCAACTAGCGGCGACCATGCCGCGTGAATCTGACACTTTTGCCCCGTACCAAAACACGGCAAATCCAAGTCCCAATTGCAGCAGTCCAAGCGCGAACTTCACTGGTGTTGGAGGCTCAATGCCTCGGGCTCCGAGAAACGTCCAGAGCGACGTAAAGACGAGCCCGAAAATTAAAATACCGACGGCATTCACGGATTGGAACATACTGGCCGCAAGTTCTTGGCTGCGTGTGGCCACTCCCATTCCGACGTTATCTTTGGTGACGTTCCAGTCAATTTCAAATCCAAGGTTTGTTTTATTTTGTTTCATAGATCGTAGGTCGTTAAGTTGATTGAGCGTGAAAATGGAGTCCCCGTTGCTGTACCCGAGCTGTTCTTGGGTCGGCTGAATTTTGATGGTCTGGCCCACGTCTTCCACGGAAATTGTGCGCGCCTCGGACACGCGGTCCACATTGCGATCGGCAAAATTATTCAGGCTGCTACCCGCCTGTTCGAAGAACGCCCAGAACAGCATCGAAAAAAATGTCAGGGTGAATACGACGACCATACGATGACGAGCGATGGTGTCCAGCGCAAACGTCTTCAGGATGAGGTAACCAAAAGCAAGGATCCCTGTGAGGGTTAGCAACAAACCTGCTGGCTTGCTGATTTCTTCCAGAAACACTGCGGCAATCTTGGTGACAGTGCCACCTTGCTTGAATTCATCAATGGTCGAACTCGCAATGAATTGCACCGGCTGTTTATCAGACGTCAGCAGTGAAAAGCCTGATACGAAGTGCATTAGAATTGTGATCGCGACAAGAATGCCCATGAGCACAATTGCGATTGTCTTCAGGCTGACAGGTCGCTTTGCTGCTCCTGCGGTGTCAGGTAATCCACCGCGTGCCAGCGCGGTAATTGAAATTATCCCGGCAATTGCGAGGCAGACAGCCACGAATGCATTCCACACGATTGCCGTCGAATTGTCAGGGCGGTAGTACAGCAACGCGAATACGGCCCCCATCGCACCGACACCAATCAAGCCTTGTGTGACTAGGTTCGGCATCACAAACACGGCCAGACCAATCAACATTCCAATCGTCGCTAGGCCAAAACCAAAGTGCCATCCATAAGTCTCACCGATATAGCCACACAGCAGGGGACTCATGGCCGCACCAAGATTCACGCCCATGTAGAAGATCGTGAATCCGCCATCGCGGCGATGACTTCCGGCGGTGTACAGCGTTCCGACAATGGTTGAAATATTCGGTTTGAAGAATCCATTTCCGACGATGAGTAAAGCCATCGCGAGGTAAAACGCATTGGGATTCTCCACTCCCATAATCAGATGCCCGGCAGCCATCAATAATCCGCCGATAATCACGGCGATCCGTTGCCCCAGGAGCCTGTCAGCCAGCAGTCCGCCAATAAATGGTGTCATGTAGACGAGGGCCGTGTATGCGCCGTAAACAGTGTAAGCTCGACTGTCGTTGTACCCGAGAAACCCCTTCGTCATATAGAACACTAACAACGCACGCATGCCATAGTACGAAAAGCGTTCCCACATCTCGGCAAAAAACAATGTGAACAGGCCCGTTGGGTGACCAAAGAGCGTTGCTGAATTTCTTGCGGGATCGCCGACTACGGACGGTGAATTCATGGTGTGTCCTGGCTTGATTAACAAATTCCAAAATGAAAGAACGCAGCTTAGCTCTCCGACACGTTGCGCGACAACCACAGAGGCAAACTTAAATTCCCCGGAAGTCGGATTCCGAACAGGCGAAACCTGCGACTTGCCGTTTCACGGTGGCACAGGACAGCCGATTGAGTTACCTCGAACTGCTTTCCTTGAGTTCTGACACTCCGAAACATGGCTGTTTGCCGCGATATGGGTCTTGCATCCGGCATCACGAACCGGGATGATGACCGTGGCAATCATTTGCGAAAAATGAGCTTGCATGTGGTGAACGCCGTGCAGCGCAGAATTGATAACACCTGAGAAAATGCTATGAAAAAATGCCGACGTTGTACAAAACCGGCCACGCTGCATGTTACGGAAATCCGGGAAGGTGAAGCGGCCATCGTCCATTTATGCGATACGTGTGCGAAGGAATATCTGGAACAGCGGCCGGACGACACCCCGCCCACGATAGGCTCCGATCTGGCCTCAAAACTAGACGAACTGATCGGAGCCGTGCATTCGCCGGCAAGTTGTCCAAACTGTGGGATCTCATTCAACGAATTTCGCGACAGTGGACGTTTCGGCTGTTCACAAGACTATCCCGAATTTCTCGCCGAGCTGTTGCCGCTGCTAGAAAATATTCACGAAGGTGTGGAACACAAAGGTAAACGACCTCGAAGTACCGTCGTCGGAACTCAGGAACAGGGACAACTCATTCAACTTCGCAACGCACAACGCAATGCAATCGAACAGGAAGACTACGAAACTGCTGCCCGTCTACGCGATGAAATCGTTGCGATTGAAAACGCCGTGCGTGAAGAAAAGCCTAAGAAAACTCGCAAAAAAAAGAAGCCTGCGGCGCCCGAGTAAGAATTGGTCGAAATCGAGCAATATCTGCTGCGGCAACGTTTGCCATGCGCCGCACAGGAATGTGTATCCGACATCAGGACGCGCGGACGAAAGTCTGCAATTAACGGTCGCTCCCCAAACGGTGTTTCTTGTCTCACCCATGAATCTCCCTACAATTTAGATTTGGCGTAGCGCAATTTGTCGAGCGTTCGCAATGCCTTCAAGGATACATTTCGTTGATTCCGGAACGCCCTGACAACTCATTTTGTATGGCGGAACTCGCCCGCACGAGTGGCGAATGGCTGAGGGGTGACGGGCCGGAATCGGACATCGTTATCTCCAGTCGCGTCCGCCTCGCACGCAACGTCGCCGGCTTCGCGTTTGTGACGCGTGCTTCCGCCGACGCCCGATTTCAGATTGTCCAAATTGTGAAGTCTGCCATACAGCACGAAATTCAAAATCGTCCTGTGCATCACGTGAATCTCGAATCGCTGTCAGCCTTAGATGGCCAGATGCTGATGGAACGCCAACTGATCAGTCGCGAACTTGCGCGGGGCGACGGTCCGCGAGCAGTTGCCATTAGTGAAGGTGAACGACATAGCGTCATGATCAATGAAGAGGATCACCTGCGAATTCAGGTGCTCCACAGCGGATTTGCACTGGATGACTGCTGGATGGAATGCGATGCCCTCGACGATCAGATCGAAGAAGCGGTGCCTTTCGCATTTCACCCGCAACTGGGATATCTGACAGCTTGTCCAACAAACGTTGGCACGGGTATTCGCGTCAGCGTCATGGTCCATCTTCCTGCTCTCCGCTTAACGCGGGAAATTCAAAAAGTGCACCAAGCAGCACAGAAGATTAACTTGGCTGTGCGTGGTTTGTACGGGGAAGGCAGCCAAGCCATGGGTGACTTTTACCAGATTTCGAATCAAGTGACGCTCGGCAAATCCGAACAGCAATTGATTACGGAAGTCAAAGAAGTCGTGTCCAACATCATTGGCTGGGAACGCCGGGTGCGTGACCTTCTCGTACGAGACAAACGCGCGGAACTCCACGATCAGGTCGCGCGGGCATTCGGCGTATTGACCAGTGCGCGGTCAATCAGCTCTGAAGAAACGATGCACCTATTGTCCAGCTTGCGCATGGGGATTCAGCAGGGACTGATTGACAATCTCGATCTGGCGACCGTCAATGAACTGTTTATTCACACGCAACCCGCGCATCTGCAAACGTTGCATGGTGAGCCCTTGGAAACCGCGGAACGCAATAATGTGCGAGCAAACTACCTCAGGAAACGCCTGAATTCTTCTTCGTTGGGCTGAACTGTGCCTGCGTTCGGTTTAGCCAACGCAGAACTCCCAGCCGCAGTTTGCCCCATGCAGCATGTGCAAATTGAGGAGGCAGCCTCAATGCCATCGGCGTAAAAAAATCCGGCGCATCATCAATCGCGCCGGATTTTAAATTTGTGAGCAGACAGCAGACAGCTTAGCGCTTCGGGGCTGTGCAATTTCCGTCAGTCTCAGCCATGGACGTTTTTTGCTCCGTGATCACCGGGCATTGCGACGCCATTTCCGCATTCAACGCGGTGTAGTCGGACCATTGCGCTGGCAGGTTATCTTCGTGGAAAATCGCAGCAACCGGACATTCGGGAACACACGCTTCGCAGTCGATGCATTCCTCCGGATGGATAAACAGGATAGCTTCACCTTCGTAGAAGCATTCAACCGGGCAAACAACAACGCAGTCCGTGTATTTGCAGTTGAAGCACGGCTCAGCAACAACATGAGTCATGAGACACCCTTTCAGGCCAGTTGATCTGGCGATCTATTCTTCAAAATCGAAATAATTTAAGACACGTGGAAAACAAAACTTTGTTGAAACAGAATCCTTGTCCATTCAGCGTGACAAAATCCAGACTCCTGTGCCGCACACGTCAAAACATACACTCTCAGCAGCTTGCCGTCGAACCTTGTTAGCAAGTTCGGCGATTTATGACATTCTTTGCAGCTTTTTCTAGACTGGTTACGCCGGGAAAACAAGACGCTCTAAATTGAGACCGAGTCTCGACAATCTTCAGCAGAATTTGCCGGTCTAACAACCCCGACAAGACGCAGCAGGAGTCCGTCTTTCTCAAAAGTCACAGAGTCATGACCGTGAGATTTCGCTCATCATTCCGTCAATGTCTATCTCTCGAGAAAGTATTTGGAAAGACGTTGCGCTCGATTCGGGGGTTTAGTGGACATCGAATCTTGGTTTTTGTTGAGATTTTGCAGTTTTAATGGATACGAAACTTTAATAATAGCGTTTTTCAGTCAATGTAAAGTGCACCATGCGCGCGACGAGCGTTCAGAAAAGGATTGACGGTCGCTGAATTCGCAAGAATTCCGCTCCGCCCTTCGTGATTTCAGAAAGACTCTGAATTCCTGCGAATTTAGCGACACGCTTTTCGAATTCAGTGACGGATTTGATGACAGTTTTTTGTAAGTTGAAATCGTGCCACTCACCGACCACGACCAAAAATTATTGACTGACCTGCTGAATACGGAAAGTGGGGCGTGGAAATTGTTTGTCGATCGGTACACGCCACTCGTCGTGCAGGTCATCCAACACACAGCACATTCCCACAGCTTGAAGCTCAACGCCGACGACGCCGAAGACCTGTGTGCGGATACGATGACTGAACTGCTGGTGCGCGACATGGCGGCATTGCGAAGTTTCCGTGGGCGTTGTTCGCTGGCAACTTATCTAGGCGTAATTACTCGCCGCATTGTTGTTCGCAGGTTGGCTGAACATCGTTTTTCGTCCGCATTGGGACATGTCAACGCCCATCACGCCGCAGTTGATTTTGCCTCCACGGATAACAGTTCCGTGCAGCAACTTGAGCATCGAGATCAGGTTGAATCGTTGCTGTCAAAGCTGCCTCAAGAACCCCGACAACTTGCCAAGTGGCTCTTTCTGGACGAACTGTCCTACCTCGAAATTTCTCAGAGACTTGCAAAGCCCCTCAATTCCATCGGACCGCTCGTGTCTCGCTTGCGATCCCTGCTGCAACGCTGTGATAGTTTCCCGCTCGCAAAAAAATAACACGCTCCGTGTGCGGCAAGTTTTGATGAACAATGAGTTCAAGATTTTCCCATGTTGCATTTACGGCACTCTACTTGCCGTAGGGATTGTGCGACTTGGATGGATGGTAGGGGCTGCCGCTCTTCGAATTGAGTGCAGACGAGCTTCCTAAGTCAAGCGTCAGATCCTGTTTCTGCGGTTCGCACGGCTGCGTTGACGTTTCACAACATGAACGTGTTGTCAAGATTCAACGCATCGAACGCTTTGCGCAGAGCGAAGACACGCGACAGCCCGAGCGACAGCACGCAGCATCCATAATTTCCGCAACTCCTTGCTGGTGCATCGTTTACAAGAATTTTCAACAAATTCTTCTGCCGCAAGTTGCGACGTGGCCCGAAAATCGCATTTCCATCTCCCAGTCAAGCAACAAGTCCTGACTCGAGTTGTTGCAAACCCAAGCATTTGATTTTCCCCGTGTTGTAGGACGACGCAGGGATAGACCTGAGCTTGGTTCTCAACATGAGGACCAAACTGAGATTGCGGCTTGGGACATCGGCCGTGGCAATCTGATGACTTGTCATCATGCAGGTGCCGGTTGAACCGTGGTGAATTTCTCGACTCACCACGTGGCGGAAATTAAAATTTTTTCCGCTCGTTAAAATCTCTTCTCTCTCCAACAATAAATTCGAAAGAAAAAAACATGAAGACTCTCTGGAATGATGAATCAGGTGTGATTGTTTCTGCTGAAATCGTGCTCGTTGGAACCATTTTGGTTCTCGGCATGATCACCGGCTTGGTTGAATTGCAGGCTGCCGTAATTTACGAACTCACTGACCTGTCAGACGCTTTTGGTAATCTGGATCAGACTTTCCAAACTAGCGGATTCACGTCGCGGAAAAACAACACCTGTGACAACAAGGCTCGCACCAAAGGTTCGCGGTATAATGACATAGTAGACGATTGCGATTGCTCAGGTCTCGTGATTGTCTGTAACGACCTCGGTGAGAAATAGTCGATGAAGTCGTGTTGAGGATGGCGTTGATCGTCAAGGGGAGAGAGCAGGTTTCAACTTGCTCTCTCCCTTTTTTCGTTTGCGCAGTAGCAAAGCGGCGGGTGAATCGGCACAATTCAGGACTTGCAGCACGGAATTCCGGGCGCAGGTTCCAAGATTCATCTCGGCTCACGCAAAACCGTCCGCATGACCAGCCTGAAAGCCAGCCTGACAAAAGCTAAAGCCCGTCTGTTCGGCACGGCGACGAAGGATATCGCGGTGCCGTTCGAGTTGCCGTGCGACTGCGGGCATCGCGTGACTGGCATTCGCCGCGGGTCGTATCAGATTGCGACCTGCACAGCCTGCGATGCCAGAGTGTATGTGCTTGCTGTCAATGTCTATCCAGCCACAAAACGCGTCAGCAGTGAAGTGCTGGATGGATCTGTGGCGAGTCGTTTGAGTACCATTGTGCGGGATTTGGTCGTTGGTGATCAGGCATCGCCTCCGGCTTCGCAATCCGCCACAATCCATGCTCCGCCTCCGGGACAACATCGATCGGGATCCGCCGCCGGCGTTGAGTTACCTGCCGCCGAGAGTGAAGTATCTGGCGTCACAAAATTTTCGGGAAAGCGTTCCCGACTCGCAACCACACAACCAAAGGTCTCGGCAGCAGCGGCTGCTTTAGCTGCGTCAGAGATTTTACTGGAAGCACCCGTCGTCCGCGTTCCACGTCCGCGTCTCGCTGTTGTCATGCGGCGTGTATTTACGCCTTTTCGGCTTCTGATGCTGAGCGCCACATTGCTCGTCGCCGTTACCGGCTGGTGGATGGTAACGCAGCGGCGTCTCGAGGACGCACGAAAGGCCTGGCGACGCGAAATGGATGTTGCGGAACAGGCTCTTGAGGACAAAGATCTGGGAGCCTTACATCTGGCACTTTCAAAGGCTGTCGCTGCGGGTAGCATCCTGCAACGCAACGACCCTGAATGGCGTCGCGCTGCTTCGTTATTACGACAGACACAGGCTGTGCGAGATTTGAGTTCCAGCGACTTAATTTCCATGCTTTCCGGCTGCGTTTCTGGCGACGGAATTTTCAATAGCCCAAAAGCGACCGCTGCGGCGGAATCTCTCACGGGAAAATGGTTTGTACTTGAATGCGCATGGCTGCCTGTCGCCAACGGACTGCAAGCGGACATGCCCCTGATGGTGGATTCGGTTCCTGTGACAATCACGACTTTATCCGAAACACTGCTGCACGCCGTGGCAGCACTGCCGCAATCTCCTTTGATGTTTGTGGCATCCGTAGAATCGTGCGACGTTATCGACAACGGACGTGAGTTTCAGCTTCGGCTGAACGGCAAGTCCGCGACGCTCATCACCACCGAATATCACGCCGCGGAAATGGGTTTTACTGCCGCAAACACGCCAGGCCTGGCAGCTCTGCTTGAAAAACAGACGGAACTTCTGAAGTCGGTGTCTCAGGCAAAGGATAACCAACCATGAACGCTGCGATCCTGAAGTTTGCGGTGTTTTCTTGCCTACTATGGCAATCCCCAGTTGCGCGTGGGCAAGCGATTACGCTGCAGAAGTTATTGGAACAGCAGACAGAGTGGCCGACGTACGCAGTCGATGGGCGAAAATTTGAGTTCGCCGGCCGGTTTGAAGGTCGTTCGGCAAATACGTTGAGAATCAGCAGATTCGAGATCAGCTGCAAGTTGCCGTCAAACGGCACGTTTCCGGATGGGATCAAGAGCGGGCAGCGAATCGAGCTGATCGGACGATTCCTGTCTGAAAACAAAAAACTTTCCTTTGTCGTCTCGCGAATCCTCATCAAGGAGACCGATCTTGATCGATTGCGTTCGCGAATCAATGATATTCTCGTTGACCAGCCGGAAAAACGGCTGGATGTGGTGATGGAATATCAGAGCGACGCAGATTTTTACCTAGACTCCGCGTTGCAGGCTGAAATCACAGCCGTGCGGACGGACAGCCTCTCGCGACTTCGCGTACTGGCCCGGAGCGACGTCACTAAACTCCGTGCGCTTCTGCAACAGAGCGTTCCGCTTGGCGTCAAACCAGAATTGATCCAGACACTTCAGTTTGAATCGATCTATGCAGCATCCAAAGATCCAAAAGCAGATGTCGATGCTTTAGTGTTAGAAATGAAATCGAGCTGTGACGGTTGGGACCGGCTGGTACCGCCAATTCCCGAACGTCTAAAGTTGGAGTTTGCACGAGATGCCGTCGCCGCGTTTCTTGCCGCTCCTGAAGTTGACCGACGAGGCTTGCATCGCATGCTGTACAAGTCACTGCGTTTGCGGCAGATGCAGATGCTGGTCAAGCTGGATGGAAGCAACGGACTGGAAATCGCCAAACTTGTTCGCACGGAATTTGGCATTGACGATCCGCTAGCTGCGGAATTTGAAGAGCGCGATGTACAGTATCGACTGGCCCAACTGGCCACTCTTTCCCGTGCAGACCTTCAAGGACTTACTGAACTTCTCAGCAAGCTGAATCGTGCCCAGCAGGTGCCGCATGCTGCACGCGACTGGTTACTAGCTCAGGAACGAAAATTCGGTACGACAAGTTTGGCCGGACTAATTCGTACGGCCGATGAGTATCTGTTTGTGGCCGATCTACTTCAGACAACCACCTATCATCAGCAGGGGGTGGAACTGTTGAAGCAGGCATGGACCAGTGCTGGCGAGTCGTCGCCGACGGACGCCGATCAGCTTGCCGATCGACTCAAACGGCTGGGATGGGAACGTCTCAACAACCAGTGGATGACGAACGCGCAAATGAATACGCTGCCGAAAGACGATGTGCAGTTGGGGATTCGTGAAGGTCGAGTTGTGCGTGGCATGAGCATGCCGCAGGTCGTGCAAACCCTCGGACAGCCCACGAAAATCTCGCGGATCGCATCGCGGAAAGCCGTGTGTGAAATGTGGAGTTACGCCGCAGAGGGTTCGGCCGGTATGGTTATCCGTTTTCGGCGGAGCCTCGTCGATCAGACGACATCGAGCCTCGTGGAAGATGTCTCCCGCATCCCCACGCAGCGAAGTCCGTAAATGAACGCAGTTCTTATCAGCCGGCACGCGCTAGCATCCGGTTTTCTCCTTAATTGTGCATGAACCGGACGTTAGCGCGTGCCGGCTGATAGAAGCAAAGCGAGTGCCATTGGGTGTGCGGCTCGAGGATCCCCCGATGCCGGGTGCACCGATTCGAAACATGGGATACCAACCGCTTTGGTTGATGCTGGTTGTCGCAGATCCATCGGCCTCGCCTAGCCCGGCGTTCATGACGCTGGCTTCTGGAGAAGAGAAGCAGCCTTTTACCGTAGTGGACGCTCGACTTAGGGCCGCCGCCGATGGCCTTGGTCCGGGGTGGTCCGCGTGTCTTCGGAGATCGTCTTGACCACGGTGTCAGCCCCATTTGTCGAGATGACAAGCTTGCCCCAAAGCGTCCGCCGTTAACAGGCTGAAAGGTCCCAGCGAAAGTGTTGTCGAGGACATTTTGGATTTCTGTCCCTAAAAAAGGACTGCGGCTGGTGCCTTCTGGCTGATCCAATCATCAAACCGCCAGCTCGTGTGGAGGCAATGTGTGTCAATGACGCATGCAGGTTTTCAACGAGTTTCGCTGGGCAATGTCCGCAAGAAATGTGATGTGATCATCTGATACAGATGCCGTGTTGTATTTTCCCCTTCGCGGATGGCGTGCGTGCGATTTGGGTACGCGAACATGGAGAACGATTTGTTGTGTTTTATCAGCTCATTGATCAGAAGTTCGGTCGTCTGGTAATGACAGTTGTCGTCTCCTGTGCCGTGGATCAAAAGTAAATCGCCCTTCAATTGGTGGGCAAACGTGAGCGGAGAACCCAACCGATAGCCTTCTGCATTGTCGGTCGGTAGTCCCATGTATCGTTCCTGGTAGATTGTGTCATAGTACAGCTGATTGGGGACCGGCGCGACGGAGACTCCGGCCGCGTAGATTTCTGGATAACGAAAGAGCATGTTGAGGGTCATCGACCCACCGCCGCTCCAGCCCCAAATTCCCACGCGACTCGCGTCTAGGTAGGGACGCGATGCAAGCACAGATTTGACTGCCGCAGCTTGGTCGGCCGATGCCAAAATTCCGATCTGGCGGTACACGCTCTTCCGCCACTCACGGCCCCGTGGGCTGGGTGTCCCGCGATTATCAAAGCTCATTACGACGTAGCCTTCTTGGGCTAACAAATGATGCCAAAGAGTACGGTCTCCGCCCCATTGATCGAGAACCGTCTGCCCGGCTGGTTCACCATAGACAAACACAATCAACGGGTATTTTTTCTGGGGATCAAAATTCGGTGGTCGAATACTCCACGCATCCAATTCAACGCCGTGACCAATATCGACGCGCAAGAACTCATGTTCTGGGAGCCGCAACTCCGCAACCTTGCGTTTTACGAGATCGTTCGCGTCGACGACAAATTCCACGGAGTGATCAGTCAGGCGGACAACATCGGTCCGTGGCGGTTCAGCGAATCGCGACACGGTCACCAACGCGCGCTTGCGGTCCGGCGAGAGGACGTACCGATGGGTTCCTATCTGATTCGTGGGTGTGACGCGCATCAGCCCGCTGCCGTCAAGATTGACTCGATACAAATATTTTTGCGTGGCGTTGTCCGGGGAAGCATCGAAGTAAACGAGCTGCTCGTTTTCGTCGATTCCCAGAACTTCCATCACGTCAAACTTACCATGAGTCACAGGCACGACCGTTTGGCCATCGCGCGAGACCATGTAGATATGTCGCCAGCCACTCTTTTCGCTTAACCAAAGAAAACCCGACTTATCTTTTAACCAAAGCGTTTCGTCATGAACATCGATCCACGCGGCGTCTTCGTCCTCGAGAACTGCATTTGAGTCACCTGAGCCCGCAGCGACGAGGTACATTTTCCATTGATTTTGGCGTCGGTTAAGGTGCTGGATTGCCAACTGATTGGAATCAACCCATTCCATTCGCGGCAGGTAGTTTTCCCGAACATCGCCGGGAATCTTTGCCCACGTCGTTGCTAGCGTAGCAAGCTCGATGATTCCAATTCGCGCCGCCGGATTGATCGTGCCTACCTTCGGATAAGGGATGTACTGAATTTTGGGATACAAAGTGGATGTGTTGTCGACGAGCGGAAACAGTTCGATTTCCGATCCGTCAATCTCCCAAAAGGCGATGCGTGTTCCATCAGGGCTAAACCGAAAACCATCGTGCAGCGCGAATTCTTCTTCATAGGCCCAGTCGAAAGTCCCATTGATTTTCGTCGGCGCGTCGGAAGCCGTTAACTTCACGATTGCTAAATCGGCCAAAGTTTGAACGTACAGATCTCGCTCGTGGACATAAGCGACGTTCGTCGCGTCAGGTGAAAACTTGGCGAACATTAATGTTGCCTCGGGCACGTCACCACCAAGTTTGGAGAGCCGTTTACTGGCTAGTTCCAAGATCCAATAGTCTCCGCGCGTATTTAGCCGCCAAACTCGCCGCGTATTCGTGAAGATCAGTAACTTCGATCGGTCGGCAGACCATTCGTAGGCGTCGATGTCGAGCGATTTTGCGGTGGGAGTCGGTCGTAGCCATTCACTTGGAACCAAAATCTCTTCCGCTTGAGGACTGGTGAGGCCAATTCTCGCAATCGACGACGCTCCAGTGACCGGATCCTTGCGGATCAACTCGAATCCCTGGCTATCAGTTTGCCAATGCCCGGAAAAACGTGTGAGTTTAAATTGCTGTTCGGCGAAGATTGCCTCGATCGTCAACGCCGCTGCCGGAGTCGCCTGCTCCTGTGCGGCAAGAAACGAGGCAGAGCAAACGCAAGCGATCCCAGCGAGCAATAAACCCCATGAACGGAGCGATCGAAGATGATTGAACATTGCGCTTTCCTAGTACGCTCGGATGAAAAGCCTTGGTTGAAAGAGGTCAGGTGCCACGGACGTTGCCAAAGAGTTCGATGTGCAATCGTGACGAAAACTGGAAGCCATGCGCAGTTGCCAATGGACGAAGCCAGATCGATCGTTCGGCAAGTTGTTCGCGTGTTCTGGCCTGCGGCATCAGCCACACAATTCCGGGATCAATTTCACGGAAATTGGACAACCAAGCGCACACTTCAGTCACGTCTTCTGGTTCGTTGATCACGAACTTCAGAATGCAACTGTAACGCGACAGCAGGGTGCGGATGATTTCCGGGCGAAACCGGGCTTTTTCATGGCGGTCATGCCAGACGGGATCGTCTGGGACAGAATTGCTCATTTTAGGACTGATCGCCATGAGATCACAGACCACCGGTTGTTCAACGGTCCCGGCAGTTTCGATCGTGATCCGTTTTCCAAGTTCACGACATCGCTGGGCCAACCGTTCCAGTTCCGGCAGCAGCAGCGGTTCACCCCCAGTCAGGACAACATCTGGAGCAGAACAATCCGCGACACGCCACGAGAGTTCGTCGAGCGAAAAAGCGGTGCCTTCTGGCTTCCACGAAGTGTAGGGCGTGTCACAGAACCAGCAGCGCAGGTTACATCCGGAGGTTCGGATGAACAGAGACTGCGTCCCGGCCCACGGCCCTTCTCCCTGAATGGATTCAAAAATTTCGGCGATCTGCACGATTGAGACACTGACAGAGGCTATGGTGAATATCGCCAGATGGCGGGAAAACGCCGCAGAATACCGACCATAACGCCGTAATGCCGCTCATTGAGCTTTCTTTTCGGCGGCATTCTCGGGCTTCTGGGCATCGTCCTGTTCCTTTTGCTTATCCTTGTCGGTTTCTTGATCATCGTCTTTTGGGAATTTGGATTCGTGAATCCGTTTGATTTCTTCGCCGGGATTGGCAAGCGGGCGTTTTCCGATCAACTTCTTCGTCTCCGGCGGCTCACACGTTTTAGAGTTACATGCTTGGACCCTCACTTCGACTTCGAGTTCCGCTTCTTCTGCCGTTTCGTCTGCTGCAATTTCTAGCAGGGCATAAATGATGACACGCTCGCCGTACACATGCGAAGGATCATCCTGACCTTCGACCTCTAGCAGTTCATGCTTCGGATACTTCACCTTGGTCATCTTGACCTTCTGTTTGCTTGTGATTTTTACTTCGGTCGGAATTGTGAAATCCGGATTTGCAGGATTCGCATTGATATGCCAGCCGTCGGCAATCGTGAGTTCAATCGCCACCAAGCACTTACCCCCGCGTTCCAGCTTGTCAAAATAAGGATAGATCTTCACCTTCACGGGACTGTCCTGCGCCTGCTTGAACGGGGACGGCGTAAGCGGATTCGGCAACACGGGCTTAAACGCCTGCTGCTCGACGCTTTCTAGTGCAGTCTGCAGTGGTGGATCTGCTGTTGGCTGCGGCGCGTCTTCGCTCGCGACTGCAGTAAAGATCGGACGCGTGAGGCGGGTGGTAAGGCTGACATCTTGCGTTTCATTTGTTACGCCGCGCCTTATTTTTTTGAGCGGCAGACCAAGTAGACCTGTTGCCGTCTTGGCTTCTATTGCCTGCAGCTCCAGCAGATCCTGCAATGCCATCCCCAGTCCGGCACAGGAAACGGGGGCGGCATCGAGCGCTCCGCTGAATCGCTTCAGCGTGGATTCGGCAACCCTGCGAAACTCAGGATCATACGCACGCAGTGCCAAAAGGTTGCGAATTGTAATACTGTTGCCTGACGGCGAAACAGAATCGTACGGTGAACTTGTCCTCGCAAACAGTTTTTCGTGGTCGTGAGCTGTAAAAAAGAATGTCGCTTGGGATTCGTCGTAGAATTGGGCAATCTGTAACGTGGTGAGTTCATTCGCGGCTGTCAGCCAGCGGGCGTCTTTTGTGGCCACATGCAACGTGCGCAGCGCTGAGGCCAAGCA
This sequence comes from Planctomycetota bacterium, assembly GCA_003670925.1. Taxonomy (GTDB): domain Bacteria; phylum Planctomycetota; class Planctomycetia; order Planctomycetales; family Planctomycetaceae; genus SXXK01. The sequence goes on from QWQG01000254.1 coordinate 41,459, forward strand.
AGCGTAGTCGTCCAGATAGCCCCGCGGTCCCGGGGTTTCGTTGCGCCACGAACGCAACAGATGACCTTCACTGTCACGCAAATGAGTCAGGAGAAAATCCGCGGCTTTCGTCGCGAGTTGCAGGTCGTGTTCGCGACCTAGCAATTGACCGCTCGTTGCCAGTCCCTGAATCATCAACGCGTTCCATTCAGTCAGCACTTTGTCGTCTAGCAGTGGACTCGGCCGCATTGCACGCACATCCAATAACTGCGTCCGCATGTCTGCCAAGCGTGTTTCGAGGGAAACGGCATCTGTAGACAGTTGTGCTGCGAGTTCCGCGATCGTGTTCGGCAGAAATAGAACTCGCCCGTGTTCAAACTCTTGTGGTTCGTGAAATCCATATGCCGTCATGAACAATTCCGCGTCGTCCGGTTTCAGGGTCTCACGAATCTGTGCCTCCGTCCAAACATAGGATTCTCCCTCAATCGCATTCGTCTCAGCATCCAACGCGGCACAGAAACCGCCGCCCGGCAACGTCATTTCACGCTCAAGGAATACCACCAGTTCGGCGATCACCTGGCGATAGAGCGGATTGTCTGTCAGCAACGCGGCCTGCGCATAGACCTCGAGCAACTGCGCCTGATCGTAAAGCATTTTCTCGAAGTGAGGCACATTCCAACGACGATCAGTACTGTAGCGATGAAAACCGCCACCGAGATGATCACGGATGCCGCCTTTCGCCATCGCCGTGAGAGAATGATCAACAATCTTCAAGAGTTCCGGACGCGGATTTTTAGCGTGCACTCCCAGCAGTAACTGAAGTCGTGGGACGTTCGGAAATCGAGGACCATCGGGCCGGCGTTCATTGAAATCGACACCGCCATACTCGGGATCGTATCGGCCTTCAATGCCTGTCACGACCGCTTCCAGCAACTCGCGATTGAGATCCGTAGGCTCGGCCAAAACCATCGGACCAGACAGACGACGCACTTCACGCGCGATCATGGCGGCAGAACCGGAAACAGACTCCGGCTTGTCCGTCCAGATTTCCGTAATCCGATTGGCGACCGTCAGGAATCCCGTACGTCCATCAGGTGAATCTTCCGGAGGTAAGTAGGTTGCGCCGGCAATCGGATCGCCTTCCGGAGTCAGAAACATGGACAACGGCCACCCACCACCACCGCCCGCTCCGGTCGCCTGCTGATAAACAATCAGGCTCGTCATGTAGATATCATCCACGTCCGGACGTTCTTCACGGTCCACTTTGATACAGACAAAATGTGCGTTCATATAGTCCGCAATTTTTTGGTTCGAAAAAACCTGACGCTCCATCACATGACACCAATAGCAACTGCTGTAGCCCACCGAGAGAAATACGGGCTTATGTTCCGCACGCGCTTTTTCAAAAGCTGCAGGTCCCCACGGATACCAATCCACGGGATTGTGAGCGTGCATCAGGAGATATGGGCTAGATTCACGGGCCAAACGGTTTGCCGGGGCGGATTCCGCGGCCTTCCCTGCTTTGTCGTTGTCCGCCTGATTCACGGTGTTTCCCCCTGATTTCTTGGCCTTTACGGGAGGTGTGGAATTACTTTTTTCATCCGAAATGACTGCCTGAACTGCGTTCAGCAGGCTAAGGAATGAACCACTCGAAATCAGCAAGATGACCGCCGTGGCGATGACCGTATACCTTTTTGAAATCATAAGAATCTCGTCTGTTAGTCTTGGTTGACGCTTCGAATCTGACTCTCTCTGTCCAGCGGCGATGATAAACTTCACCTCCCAGATTCTACGCGATACCACGCCAGATATGAACTCTGGCAGCCTCGGCCCATAGCCGCGCATGTTAGAATGGGGTAACGGGTTTGAATAGAGAACATGCGTGCGGAGATTTCGCCTTGCTGAGTGCTTGGGATTTGTGGATTTTGTCAATCATTCAAGCTCACTAGGCCGAAAAAAGAGAAGTCGGAATTCGCGGCGGAAAACGACCGGTATGGTCATTGCTCGCATCCGACGGCCCCACGTTCACGAAGTGATTGACAGTGTCCAGTGATTGGACGCGGTTGAATGCTTCTCGGATGTTCCGGATGGATGGACCCATGGAATCGCCGATCATTGCTAAATTGCCGCGCGGACATCGCATGGAAAGACGCTTCGGAGTTGTCTTTGACAGCGTTCCGGAATTCTCCGACGACCTGACTCGGGTCGAGGGTGTGCTTACGCGCGAAGCCGTGATTTTGAATCAGCTGGGTATCTATTTTTGGGGGCAAATGGCGATGTGGCGACACCGCGAGATGTCAGCGATTGCCGATGAACTTCAAGTCCCCGTCGGACGCATGATTGATGAAGGTTGGACGGAGCAGGCCAAAAATCTATGTTCGACCGTGGCACCACGCCAGTCAGCAACGTTGCCCGCGTCCCCATTGCGGACCACGTCGTTGTTGGTGGTCGCGCTGATAATTGGATGCTGTTGGGTGTATCTGTTGGGTGGAGATCGTAACGAGCCGTTGACCGGAATTCTTTCAGCGGACATGACCACGATTCGTGTTCCTGCCGCATCACGCTTAACAAGTCTCCAAGTTAAAGCCGGCGAGGAGGTGTTCTCGGGGCAGCTCTTATTGACCCTAGAAAAACTGGAACACCTTACAATCATCGAATCACAGACGCATCTTGTGCGCGACCTTGAGCGCGAAGTCAAACGCGTTGAGGCACAGGCGACGATTGAGCTAGACTGGCGAACACGCGACCTGAATCGCGAACTTTCCAATGTTCGTCAGCGCGTGGCCTTGAGAGAACTTGCCGGCAGTACTGCGAGTCGCGTTCCGGACGCTACACCTCACCGAGCGCACCATGGTCTGCCCGTCCGCAGTGTCTCATCGAGCAATGCAGCGTTGTTGAATTCCGCCCTGCGTGGTCAAGCAGGCGGAATTATTTTCTTCAGTGGAGCCGGTGGCCAAGCGTCGGCGGGATCTGAACCCGCGCGGGTGCCGGATATTCCGCAACCCATGCAAAGAGCTCAGATCCGCCCCGATGCCTTGGTAGCGGATGCCGCAATCATTTCCGGGGAGGACGTAGATCTGCAGACGTTGCGTGCGGAACAATCGCGGCTGGAAGTCGTCCGCACCACATTGTCGGCCATCGTGAAAGAAGCCGTAGGGGCGACAACGATTCAGGCTGAGTATCTGGAGGCCTCCCAAAAATTGGAGTCCCTGAAAACCGTGAGTCGCGAAGTCATTGTCCATTGTCCAGTGTACGGCACCGTTGGGCAAGTGCGTTACCGGATAGGTGATGATATGCAGACAGGTGAAGTGATGCTCCGAATCCTGCATCCAGATCGGCGTTACGTCACAGCGTATTTACCGACGCGACGAGTTTACGAATTGCGTCTTGGGCAGGAAGTCGAGCTGCAATTTCCCGGCAACCAGGAATTTCGAGGCCAAGTGGTGGACATCCCGCTGGTGGCTGATGTCATCGGACACACTGGCGACACTCAGGCGGCCGTCCGGATTGAACCAGTGGGGCGTCTGTGGCCTTACGTGCCCGTAGGTTCTCAGATTGACGTGATTTCATCGCGTTGAATCACGTTCGTTGTTTGGACATCTCCTCGCGTTGCCATTACGCTTCCGCCGTTGCTGCATCAAATTTACGATGCGGCGTGTTCAGGTCCCTCCTGCTTTCGGCGATTCATTGATGTCCATGTCTTTCCCTTCCGTTGACGAACAACTGCAGATCATCACCCGCGGCATCGAAAAAATCGTGCCTCAGGACGAACTTCGCAAAAAGTTGCAGCACAGTCAAGACACGGGCATCCCGCTCCGAATCAAGTATGGCATCGACCCGACCGGGATTGACGTCCATCTTGGACATACCGTACCGCTGCGTAAGATGCGGCAGTTTCAGGAATTGGGACATCAAGCCGTCATTATCATCGGCAATTACACAGCTCTGGTGGGCGATCCTAGCGGACGTGATGAAGCGCGGAGTAAACGACTGACCGAGGCCGAAGTTCAAATCAACGCCACAACTTATCTGACTCAGGTCGGTAAAGTTGTCGACATGTCCCGTGCCGAAGTGCATTGCAACGGCGACTGGTTCAGCACGATGTCGTTCGCAGATGTCCTCGCGCTGTGTGGGCGTGTCACGGTTGCTCAGTTGCTGACGCGAGACGACTTCGCCAAACGCTACCGGGAAGAGAAGGCCATCTTTCTGCACGAATGTCTGTATCCTGTGATGCAGGCATGGGACAGTGTTAAAATTTCCTCAGACGTGGAACTAGGCGGGACGGAACAGCTCTACAGTTTCATGCTGGCGCGTGACCTGCAGGCGCAGGAGAACCTTCAGCCACAGATTGCCGTGATGTCGCCGATTCTGGTGGGGCTCGACGGCGTCCGACGCATGGGCAAGAGTCTCGGTAACTACATCGGCATTAGCGAAACGCCATACGACATGATGAAGAAATTCATGCAGTTGCCTGACGGCGTCATGAAAATGTACTTTGAATTACTCACGGATGTGCCTCTGGACGACGTCGCGCGACTGTTGGCCGGACATTTGAAAGTCGCCAAAGTCACGCTCGCCAAACTGGTGATCGCGCAATACCATTCGGATCCGGATGCCGCCGCCGCCGCCGCCCGTTGGCAGTCCGAAATCGGGGGCGAAGCATTGCCAACCGACATTCCAGAAGTGGGGCTCGATGCCGCGCTGCTAGCTGCTGGCAATCTTACGGCAGGGAAACTTCTTACGGCCTTGAACCTATGTCCCAGCAATGGCGAAGCAAGACGCCTCATTCAGGGCGGCGGCGCAAGGCTCGGTGAAGCGAAAACTGCGATCACAGCTCACGATCAACTGATTCCGGTGACGGACGGTCTGCTCGTCTGGGCTGGCAAGAAAAAATACTGCCGCGTCAAGCTTGTCTGACGCAATCTCGAGCTTTGCTAAGTTTTAATTTTCGGGGAGACAGGACTACGCGCAGTACCGTTCCGGCACAGGCGCTGCGCGCAATTGTCCCACCCTGATAGATTACGATTTCCATGAAGACACTCCTGATGGCATTTGCCTCACAGATAGCTGAGAGTTTCTGAGGCAATTGACGTGAATATGAATTGACGGTTGACGCGTAGCATACTGTCAGATCTAATCCGTGCAGTCGCTTTTGGCGGTTTCTTAACCGTCCCTTCCCCAATGCTGCGACCTCCCTCCCTAAATTGGATGACAACAGATGAGAACATCGGTTGTGATCGTGCTCCAAGTATGGATTGCTGTCGGGTTCCCGCAAACTAGCGAGGTTCGTGGTGACGATTCACTGCATGCTGTGATTGACCAGCATCTGCGGCCCGTGTCTGGGCTAGTTCCGGCACGCTGTGCGGATGCGGAATTTCTCCGGCGCGTGTCGCTAGACTTGTGTGGTATGCCTCCAACTTCCGACGAAGCGCGGGCTTTTCTCGCAGACACCGCCGCCCATAAACGCGACCAGGTGGTTGAGAAGTTGTTGGCATCTCCGCAGCATGCGCGGCATTTTGCGTCTGCGTTGGATTTGATGTTGATGGAACGCCGGGCAAATACACATGTGACTGCTGATGAATGGCAAGCGTGGTTACTAAAATCCGTCCGTGAGAACAAACCATGGAATGTGCTGGTCCGCGAAATTTTGGTGGCCGACGGAGACGATCCGAATCAACGACCTGCCGCGCGTTTTATGCTGGATCGCGGGTCCGAACCCAATTTATTGACGCATGACATTAGCCGCATTTTTTTTGGACGCGACATGCAGTGTGCCCAGTGTCACGATCATCCGATTGTGGCCGACTATCTGCAGTCTGACTATCACGGACTTTTGGCTTATGTGGCCCCCGGATATGCGATGGTGCGCAAAGAAGGCGACAAACAAATCACCCTCCAAGCGGAACGCGCTGGCAGTGATCTGTCTTTTGAATCGGTGTTCGTGAAGGGCACGCAGCACCGAACTGGTGCGCGAATGCCGGACGATACGGCTGTCGATGAGCCTTTCTTTTTGCCTGGCGACGAATACCAAGTTGCACCAGCGGACAACGTAAAGTCTGTGCCAAAATTTAGTCGTCGAGCCAAGTTGGCGGAACTCGCCACGCAGGGCGGGAACCAAGCATTCAATCAAAACATTGCTAATCGCTTGTGGGCTCACATGTTTGGCCGCGGATTGGTACATCCGCTGGATCTGCATCATCCAGACAATGCGGCGACTGATCCTGAATTGCTGGAAATCCTAGGCATCCGCTTCGCTGCGATGAACTACAACATGCAGTCCTTTCTTCGCGAAATCGCCTTAAGCGAAACGTACCAACGTGCGTTCGATTTGCCAAGCGATCTGGCGTCTGTAGCGGAACTGGCAACACCGTATTTGGCAGAGATCAAACAGCAGCTTCCTCAGCGCGAACAGGCGGCAAAAGAATCGGCCGCTGTCTATCGCAAAGCACTCGAAGTATGGCATCAAACCGAGGCGGCCACATTGCCTGCGGCAGGCGAACTGGATGCTGCCAGAAACGTTTTCTCCGCAGCAAAAAAGCTAGTCGATGAAGCACATAAAGCCCTAGACGATGTTATCGCACAGCAGCAAACCAAACAGAAGATTGCCGCTATCTTGCAAGAGGCAGCCATGGCCACCCAGCAGGCAGCCGTGAAGTTGCCTAACGATCAGCTACTGCCCGATACTGCCCAGAAACTCGTAACGAAATCCGCCCAACTGACAACCGAAGCGACGGCTTTAGTAACGACAATTGCCGAGAAAACAAATGTGCTTAAACCACTGACCGAGGCCTTGGATGCTGCTAAGCCTGCGATTGATGCGGCTGTCACGAAACTGGCTCCCTTGAAAGCGGCTATGATGCAGGCAGAACAGGCCATGCTGCCTTTGCGGCGCAAGGCGGCAACGGACTCTCAGATGCTGGCCGCCCTCGGTCAGCAAATCCATACGACTCAAAGTTTGGCACAGCTTCTTGAACGCAATCAGGCCATTATGGTTGCCACAGCGTTGGCTCAAGCACGCGCGACAGAGTTGGCTGTCGCGCAACAACAACTTAGTGAATATGCGAACATTGTGACGCAACATGCGGCGAATGTGAAAACTGCCGCAGAATCAAGGGCAACTGCCACAACTGCGACCAACGTCGCAGCTGCGGAACAGACAAGGGAAAATGATTTGGCCAACGCCATTGCAGCGGCGCTGGCATCCGCTGAGTCCGCTCTCCAGAAGGCTGGCGACGACGTTGAACTTGCCGAAGTGGTGATAAGACTTAAGGCACGAGTGACTGTCGCACAGTCGGCGGTAGATGCCGCTGCGTCGCTCGTAAACGCTGCTGCGACAACCATGAGTTCGGCAACAGAATTGCTCGCGGCCGCTCAGAAATCTAGTGATGAATCCTCGACTGAACAGATGCGCCGCCAGCAGCTAATAACGGAGGCAACCAATGCCATGTCGACGGCCCAAATCGATCTTGCAGCAAGACAGGCAGACATGCAAGTATCAGTGTCAGAGCTTGAAAATCGTCTGATCAACAATTTCACGACTGCGTCGCTGAAGCCGCTGACTCCCGAACAGCTCTGCTGGAGCGTCTTTCGCGTGACGGGTGTTTACGATCGCTCGTGGCAGGCTGAAGTCACTGAATTGGACAAAGTCAGTCCGCTGACCGAAGCGCAAAAGCAGGACGCAGCTGTGGTGGCAAATCGCAACGTCGAACTTGAACAGAAGACATATGAAAAACTGAAGAGCAATATCGGCACCTTTGTGACGTTCTACGGCGCGGCAGCGGGCCAGCCACAGGGAGATTTCTTTTCAACAGCAGATCAAGCGTTGTTTGCCGCCAATAGCGGATCTTTGAATGGCTGGGTTGTGCCTGCCTCAGACAATGTAACAGAACGCATTATTAAGCAGCCAGATTCGCGATTGGCCGCTCATGAATTGTACGTCGGTATTCTTACGCGGATCCCTACAGAAGATGAAGTTAGGGAAGTCACCAGCTATCTGAATAGTCGGGTTGCCGACAGAAACTTGGCGGCTGAGGAACTTGTTTGGGCTGTTTTGAATTCAGCGGAATTTCGTTTCAATCATTAGGAATGTGCGCTAGCAATGCGGCGGGAAACGTTGATGAGATGTGTGGTTATGTTGGTGTGACACGTGCCCATGGCGAACCTTGTCGACATTGAGTACTTTGTCAGATATCGGATCAAACGAGAATATCAGGAGAACACCGTCATGAAGATTAATTACGCCTGCGGTTCAGCTGACCACGGCATCGCTCGACGACATTTTCTGGGTTCAATGGCGGCGACAGGGGCCGGCATAATGGCCGGAGGGTTGGGTGTCTTTTCAAACCCGGCAATTGCTGCGCAGTTACGCTCGGATCAGAAACGCATTGTCGTTTTCAACATGCATGGCGGGTTGAGTCAGCTGGAAAGTTGGGATCCCAAACCGGGGACGGATACCGGCGGACCGTTTCTGGCAATTCCCACATCAGTGCCAGGGATCCACGTCAGTGAACTGCTTCCGCAGACGGCACAGCAGATGCATCATTTGTGTCTGGTCCGCGGTGTCAACACGAGCGAGGACGATCATGGGAAGGGAGCCTACATGATGCTGACGGGACGTCGTCAGACTCCTGCTGGCAACTTTCCTCAACTCGGTGCTGTCGCGGCAAAAGCACTGACACCGGTCGCGAGTGCTTTGCCGGGCCACATTCTGATTACCCCCGGCGGCAGTGGCGGACGCGGGAATGATTCAGCCTATCTTGGGCCGAAGTATTCCAGCGTCCAGTTAGGCAATGGAAACCCGCCGCAGAATACGATCCGGCCGGAAAACATGGCCGAGACTTCGGATACTGCGCGGCAAGATTTTCGACGCAAAGTGAACGATCGATTTCTGAATCGTCGTCGGACAGCCGTGACAGAAGCCTTTGCTTATTCCTACGAACAGGCTGAGCAGTTGATGCGGCAGCGCGATGTGTTCGATGTGACAAAGGAGCCAGCCACGGACCTCGAACGCTACGGCACTCACGATTTTGGACGGCATTGTCTGTTGGCTCGGCGATTGCTGGAGCAGGGGATCACTTGTGTGCAGTTGTCGCATTCAAATTACGACACGCATAACGAAAATTTCAACTTCCACATTGAGCAGATGGGCGAGTTTGACCGCTCATTCTCTTGCTTTGTCGCCGATCTTGCAGCACGCGGAATGCTCGAAACCACGCTGCTTGTTGTGTTGTCGGAATTCGGACGGACTCCCAATATTAATCAGTACTACGGACGCGATCACTGGTCGAAGGCATGGTCTGTTTGCCTTGCCGGGTGCCGCATTCCCCGCGGCAGCGTTTACGGAAAGACAAATGCAAACGGGACGGAGGTCGAAGATGGTCAGGTCGATCACGGGGCATTGTTTCACACGTATCTGCAGGCCGCGGGAGTGGATTCAACTGGATCGTTTGACATCGACGGTCGCGACATCCCGATCGCCGATCCAGCGACCGGCGCTGTTTCACAATTATTGACCTAAGGCGCGCGGCAGCAATGAATCTGCCGTAGCGGAATTCGCAAGAATTCAGACCTCTTGCTCAAAGAACTGAATTCTTGTGAATTCAGCTACATGTCTGGTAAGAAACTTCCTGCCCCTCGCCTAAATGCTCGGTACTCGGAGGGCGGACGCCGATCCGCTCGCCGAAATAAATTGGCACGTAAAAGGGTTGTAAACGTATGGCTATTCCCGCAGGATTCGATCCCAAACTGGCGCACGTGGTTTCGCAGTGGCCACACGATCGGCCGTTAAATGCGTGTCGATTTGACCCCGTCGGTCGATTTGTCTTCAGTGGTTCTGAAGATGCGGCTGTGGAAAGATTTAATCTGGCGGATGGAGTTCGCTCGGTCATTAACGGCGGTCATCAGACATGGGTCTGTGCGATCGCGTGTTCACTGGATGGAGTTCATGCCATTAGCGGTGGATGTGATGGAAAAATCACATGGTGGGAATCAGCAGCGGCAGAGCCTAAACCGCTTCGCAGCATTGATGCTCACAAAGGCTGGATCCGATCACTCGACGTTAGCCCGGATGGGACGCTGTTGGTCAGCGGAGGCAACGATAATGTCGTGCGGTTATGGAACATCAACGACGGAAGTCTGATCCGTGAATTTAGCGGGCACACCAGAAACGTCTATTGCGTGATTTTTCACCCGCAGGGCCAGTTTCTCCTCAGCGGTGACCTCACTGGCGGACTCAAGCAATGGGAAATCGCAACGGGCAAAGAAGTCCGAACATTTGAGGCCACGCCGCTGCATTCTTACAACGGCGGGCAACAGGTAGATTTTGGTGGCATTCGCGCACTCGCCGTCAGTCCTGATGGGAAATGGCTAGTTGCCGGTGGTTTGTACAAAGCGACGAACCCGCTCGGGGCCGTACATGAACCGCTTGTGCTGCTCTTCGACTGGGAAACTCAAAAGCTCGAAAAACAACTGATCGCAGAAGGCATTACGCAGGGAGTCATCTGGCGTCTGAAGTGGCTGAGTGACGGCTCAATCATGGGACTCAGTGGAGGTGGCAGCGGCGGATTTTTGGTATTCTGGAAACCAGAGACCGAGAAGGATTATCACCGCTTCCCACTTCCTAGCCTCGCCCGCGATATGGATCTCCATCCCGACGGTCTGCAGGTTGCCACGGCACATTACGACCGTCACCTACGAATATCTCGACTTGCCGCAAAGGCCACATAGGCAGCGGGCGGATGAGGAGAATTGACTAACTTTGGCCGAGATCATCCATCTTGCCGACCTCAAACTCCCCCCCCCGGTGGCACGCATTGAATGATACCCGGCGCGGGAGTCAGTGGCGTGTCGCCAGAATTCGGAGGTGTGCATGATCCATGGCCGAATTCTGTTGAATCCAGCGACAACAAAAAATCGCAAGCAAACCAGCGCGAAGGCTATGCTTCGATCAACCCTTCGCGAATTGCCCAGCGGCAAAGATCGACACGATCAGTAGCTCCGATCACGCGCATGATGCGGTATTTGTGGCTTTCAACGGCTTTTTGTGAAATCGACAGGGCTTCAGCCACTTCAGAGACGCGGCGACCTTCGGCGATATTTAGCAGCACGTCCCATTGTCGGTCAGTGAGTTTTTGCATCTGCGCACTGGCAACGCATCGAAAAACGCCGTCTTTCAACAGTTGCAGTCGCACATTCAAGTGCTCGGAAAGAACTGCCGTTCCCGCCCCAATCTGGCTTAACTGTTCACTAATTTTTTTCACGGTATCCGCCCGTGACAGCATGCCGGTGACCCGGTTGTTCGCGATCAAGTCCAATTGGCGGTCGGTGAGCGCATCTGCAAAGACAGCAATTTTTGTTTCACCAAGCCGTACGGCAAGATCCAAAAAAATATCCCGCAATCCTGCGAGGATCAGACGCTCACCAACCAAGACAACCTGCGGACGTTGACTCCGAATCGTCTGCAGTAGTTCGGCCGAAGTTGATACTGCTGTGACGTTTCGAAAGCCTCCGTAGGCTTTTAGACACCACGCCATCGATTCAGCGTTGACTCGATTGTTGTCCGCGATGACCGCATCGGAGGTCTGGGTTTGCAGTTGTTCTCCCGGAATGGGGCGACGTTCGACGGGTGCTTGCATGATGCGCTTGATCCTTAAGGGCTCAGCTTCGACAATTCTGGTTAACACGATTCACTGCTTATTGTTCTGCATCGTTGCGGAACACCATCCATGTGCGAGGGTTATAGCAGGCGATCAAATGTTTTCCGAGGGCAATTTTCCGCACCCCCCGAGGCCCGAGGCCCTCAATGGCAAATGCGTATTTCCCCCCCAAATGCTTAATCTCAGGGGCCGTGCTGTTGTTCCCCGCGGGTGTCAGCCCACCGATGCGGGGGATTCTCAACAGGCAACGCGACTCGCCACGGCGGGCTATCAATCGCCGATCGGAGGGCTGTTCATCCATGACGTTCGGCACGGGAAGATTGCATCGTCCATTGCCTCATTTTAGTCATCGTCGTCCTCATCGTCCTCGTCGTCCTCATTTGCTTCGTCTTCCAGCGTAAGCAGGTCGTCCGATTCAAGGTCGTCCAACGCAAATTCGAGCGCATTGACATCTTCCGTCGGATCAAGCATCTGATCGTCGGTAAGTTCGGTGAGTTCCGGAGGTTCGACTTCTTCGTGACGCGACGTCGCACCCAAATCGTCGTTGACCTCATTGCGACCACGCAGGATCAAACGAATGGGCACTTCCTGAAACGGGGTGACCTCCCGCAGATACCCTAGCAAATAACGCTTCCAGGACTCGTCTAGCAACGCGGGCTCGTTGCATTTGAGCACAATCGTAGGCGGTGCGCCGGCGACTTGTGACGCGAAGAAAATCTTGGGACGGCGATTAGATCGAATACAAGGAGGATTTCTGTCAATCGCCTGACGCACGGCCTTGTTGAGTCGCCCAGTGCTGATTCGGGCATTCGCCTGCTTGTACACAGACCTTGCGAGATTCAACAGTTTGCGAACGTTCTTGCCATCTTTCGCAGTGATAATTGCGATGGGCACATGTCGCATGGAAACGAACGCGGTGGTGAGGTACTTCGACCATTTGTCAGTGGTCATTTCCTGTTCCAGAGCGGCATCCCACTTGTTAATCACGAAGATGCACGGTTTATAATGCTCGCTGATTTCTTCGACCAATTGCTTGTCGACTTTTGAAATCGTCTCCATCGCATCAAAAAACATCAGCACCAGATCGGCCCGCCGAATGCTTCGCTGGGCCCGGACAAGTCCGTAAAATTCGATGTCGTTTGCGAGGCTCTTTTTCTTGCGTACGCCGGGCGTGTCAATCGCGACAAACGCTTTGCCATCGACTTCGAAACGAATGTCGATGCTGTCGCGCGTCGTGCCCGCGATCTCGCTGACAATCACACGTTCACTTTGAGCCAGTTGATTGATAAACGTGCTCTTACCAACATTTCTGCGTCCCACGACCGCGATTCGCATGTCAGCAGGTTTCAGCAGTTGATCGCCTTCGGCCGTTTCTGTCTCTGCCGCGGCAGGCAGTAGCTCGACAATTTTCTCCACAAGTTCATAACGATTCCGATTGGCTTTGACGCTGGTCGTGATGATCGGCACATTACAGAGTTGCAAATAAGACGCAGCCTCTAGATCCAGCTTTGTCGAATCGCACTTGTTGACGACCAGCAGCGTAGGTTTACTCATGCGTCGTAGCCGGTCAGCGACTTGTTCGTCCAGTGGCGTTAGCCCGGCTTTGGCATCAACCACGAACAACATCAAGTCGCATTCGTCGAGTCCAGTTTGGATCTGGCGTTCGATGTCTGCAGACAGATCGTCGCTGTCCACGATGCCAATCCCGCCGGTATCAACAAGTTCGAAATAACGATCATGCTTGTGCATGATCCATGTGACGCGGTCGCGGGTAACCCCAGCGGTCGGATCGACAACGGAAATCAGTCTTTCTGCCAGCCAGTTCAGCAGCGAGCTTTTTCCGACGTTGGGGCGACCGACGATCGCCACTTTCGGAATTCCCATGATGCTGTGCTTTCAGTTCTGACGAGATCGACCTGTGAATTTTAACCATGTTTATCTCGGGGCAAGGTATCGTGCTGGGGTGGCAGGGTCATTCCATCATCGGTCAATCCTTGCGATTTTCCGAAGAAAGCGGCAGTTCGAGCCGTGTTTTCGCCGGCGATGTCCTCCACCCGATTCCCATTCCTGTCTCCACGCTGAAAAAAACACACGCAGGAGAGTGGTGACCAGATGTCGCCCGGCTTGGCATAACTCCGCGTTTCTCCCGAGATTTTTGCTCGCGGAACGTCCAGGGTACGAGAGAAAACGAAGGCGGCAGGCATCAACTTGTTTGCAAACCGACTACACTCACCGTCACCGTAGCCATCTTGGGTTTCCATGTTTTGCAAAAGAGTCAGTGAATGCGTGCTCCGATTCTTGATCGCGAAGAATATATCGAACAGGCATATTTTTTCCGGGTGTATCGCGAACGACTGCAGGAAAATGTGCCATCTCAAGAGGTCCTGCAGACCATTCAGGAAGAAATCTTGGCAACCACGCGGTTGCCAATGGCCATCGATTTCCTGCGGACGGAGATTTTGCACAGCGGTCGCATCAGTGATGCGATGCTGCGGCTGCCCCACTATTTCGCTCCGTTTCAGACTTTTGTCATTCAGCGGGCTGAAGATGATGTGTCCCGCTTCGAACAGGTCATTGCGTTGAAAATCCTAGAGAGTGAAGCTGCTTATCGTGCCCGCACCCCAACACCCTCCGGGATGTTCGTGTACCAGTTTGAGTGCATTGCCCGAAACCGCCTTGGGTATACAGAAGGCCTGAGAGCGATGGCGCAGGACCCACTGTACTCCGACGACTGGACGCACTGGATTGTGCGTCTCAGTAATGAACTCGGTAGCAAGGAACTGTCTGAGGTCGTTTATCTGGCATCGCAGCATTTCCACAATCGCCGCACGACACGCGGCATCCAGAAAGCGGTTGCGTCGGAAGCTGAAACCTTGCCCGCTCCGAAAATGCTGTTTGGTGATCAGGAAGGCCGCATCGCCAAGGCGAACATTGGGCGAGATCCATTGTACTTCTTCGCGGCGCTCCAACGTCAATTGGACTACCCAGCGGTGCCTCGGTCTCAGCGTGTCGATGACACGCAGAAACTGCCCGCATTTCTGGAGGCACGCCTCGTTAAGCTCGAGCAGCGTCTGAAAATTGTGGAAAGTGAATCCAAGGGCGGGATCGATCTGAAACAGTTTTATCTGAAACCTGGCGAAAACATGGGGGGGTGATGGCCCCCCTGAAGCAGCGACTTTTGCCTCCGGAATTCAACGGGACATCACCAGCCCTCCAAGCTCGAGGCCCTTCCCGCGACGACTACGACTACCGCTACGGCTGCGGCGCGAAGGTAATGATTTCAACGGCGTCAGCTGCGTTCCAAACGCGAACGGCACCATCTTCGCCACCGGAAACGACAAGCGTGCCATCGGGTGTCGTGGCAGCGCGATAGACGTAATCCGTACTGCCTTTGAATTCACGTGCAGGCTGGCCATTGCTCGCCGTGTGAAAGAACACGCGTTTATCGCCACTGCTGCTCACAAATAGATCCTGCAACCCCACATACTGGAGAGACGTCACCTGTCGTGTGTAGGTTGCAATTGTTTGAGACTGCTCACCCGTTTCTGCATTCCAGACCTTGATTGCATTGTCAGCACCTGCACTGGCGAGCGCCGTCCCGTCACCTTTCCATGACACGTCCATGACATGGTGTGTGTGACCTTCAAATGCGCGGATAAATGCGCCAGTAACGACGTTAAATACTTTCACAAACTTGTCGGCAGCAGCAGATGCCAAGAATTTGCCGTCAGCTGAAAATTCAAGCCCGTACACCGTGTCACTGTGAGCATCCAAAAACTCTCGCATCAGTTTTGCGTCAGCAACGTTCCAGATGATGATCTGCCCGGAGCGAGATGCTTCACCGCCACCAGTCGCCAGCAAGCTGCCGTCCGGTGAGAATGCCAATGAGACGACGCGATCAACAAACACCGAGTCACCGCCATCTTCAGAACCACCGAGGGTCGCTGTCATTTGCCATTCAGGGAAGGCAGATCGTGCAACAATCCGGTGATCAGCTGTGGCGATCAGGACAGTTGTGGCTCCGGTTTTCATGCTAGCCACGGTTGAACCGAGTTGCGTGCCGGGAAGAACGTCAATCGCCGCCCCATCGACGGCGTTCCAGATTCGAGTTGTGCCGGAGGCATCAGTGGTCACCACGTAACGTCCGTCCCCAACCATTCCCGCAAATGGAGTCACGACGACAGCTGCTGCTGGGGCTTTACGTTCTTCAGTGACGGCATTTGCCGCCGTCGCTTCTGCGGTTGCGGCTTCGTGCTGTTGCTTTCGCTCGATAGCCCGTTGTTCGGCACGTACGATTGCCTGCGTCGCAAAATCGACAGACTTCTTAGCGATGTTGAGGTCCGAATCGGCCTTTGTCAGAGCATCCTTTGCGGCAACCTCCAACTTTTCGGCTTCCGTAACGGCGGTCTTCAGAGCTTCATCATCGGTCTTGGCTGCGAGTGCCGTCTTAGCGGCCGCGGTGACGGCAACAGCCGCATCGAATTTTGTCTTTGCCTCTGCTTGTGGCGGAGTGAACTTATCGACTTCTGCTTTCGCTTTGGTTTCCGCTTCCTTCTGAGCGACCACTTCTTTATCGTTTTCGTCGATCTGTGCCTTGAATACGTTCACTCGCGCATCCAGAATCGCTTTCCTCTGTTCGGCCTGCTTCAGCTGCCGCTGGGCACTCAGATCCGCCGTTAAGGCGACAATTAGCTTCGCATCCTTCGGTGACCACAGTGACACCGTGTTGTCGACCAGCACAAACACGGCTCGATCTGTAGCAGAATTGACATCCAGAGTCACAATGTCAGCGGGCAAATCAAAGCGATTCACCTGAGTCGCATCGTCGACCTTCCAGTTCTGCACCGTGCGCGTCCCCGCCACTGTCAACAGCACTGAACCGTGGCCGCTGATTTTCAGGATCGCACCAGCATCTGATTTGAGCTCAGCCGCGACAGCGATAACGCCTGTGTCCGCCGCAATTGTCAGCAGACGCACGCTCCCGTCAGCCAGCAACGCGGCTATCTTTCCACCAGCCAGCTCGCCACTCAACATTGTGATGGCGGCCGGGAAAGGCTCGGACTTGTGGGCAATTTGTAAGTCAGTATTACGCACGACGACGATTCTTGAATCCGCCGTCGCCACGACAATCCATTTGGGTTCGGCTTGGAAAAAGCTGATTGCTGACGCCGCCTGCCCGTCGAATGAGACTGTACCGCGTTCGGCACCGGTGAACGAATTTGCGACGACGAGCCCCTTCGATGGGCTAACCATCCCGACTTCGAGGCCATCCGCTGTTGATGTCCATACCTGCACATCGGCCGGTATCGACCACGATCCTAAATTAGCCTCCACGTTCCGTCGCCACAGTTTGACATTGCGATAACCAGAAGTCGCGATCATCGGCTCAGTCGGATGAAACGCAATTGCGTGAACATAGTCACGATGAGCCATGCCGGCAGACGCGGCACTTCCCGAGGAAACAATCGAAGGATCAATCAGGGAACCGACCGCATCACGCCGCGCCATGTCGTAAATGCTTACATGATTCGCGCGTCCGGCAGCAATGAAACGTCCGGCGTTATCGATATCCAGTGAGTAAACTCCCTGCAAACGCGAGTTTATAGGTTGCCAGTTCATGACTTTGACCGAAGTCACAGCGCCGGCTTTCGCGCCTTCAATAATCCATTGCCGCAAGATGCCCAACTCATTTGGGTTTAGTTCTTTTGCCTGTCGATCGTTGGGCATGGGCGGCATGACTGGATCTTCGCCACGACGTGCGAGTTTATAGATCAGACTTTCGTCGGGTTTTTCTGGCACAACCACCGGTCCACTGGCACCACCTTTCAAAATAGAATTCATATTTTCAAGGATTAGGTCGCCTTCGGAAACGGTTACGTTGTGACAAGCAATGCAGTTGGCTTCGAGAATCGGATAGACATCCCGTTCAAACTCTACCGGACGCCCTAAAGCAATCTCGGCGGGAACAATGGGCTTGAATTCATCGCCAAAGGTCGTGGCACAGCAAACGAGAACGACAAAGCTCGAGGTTATTTTTGATTTCATCATTAGGATTCTTTTTCTTTATTTGAATTCGCGGTCATGCGCACAGCAGATTAAGTTGAGATCGCAATCTACGAGAAGTCCTGCACGTTCCGTCAGTTTTATGGGAATCATTTATTGGACAAAGAATGTCCAACCTCGACGAAGGTCTATTCAACAACCTTTACCGCGATTGGAACATCGGTTGACGCCATTCGCCCATTAAAATCGCCCGTAGCGCGGATCACGATATTTGCCAAATCGCCAACAGTGGCATCAGCGGCAGCAGCGATCGTGAGTGTCCCTTCGGCTTGATCAGCAGCAACGTCAACAGGTTCCGCCGTCAGCCCGGTAATACCTTCCGGCAGCACGAGCGTCAGTTTCAGATTAGCAGCAAAACTATTCTTGCGGACGATTGTTACCTTAACAGGAACCGAGGCACCGCGTTTAATCACACCCGCATCGGGAACGGCTGCCGTCAATTTCGCAGGAGCCGCATGAATCGTGAGCACCAGTGGTTCCGAGATGACTCGTACGTTGACATTGTTCGGCTTCGATGCCTCATCAGCCTTCTTCAAAACTTCGTCAGCTGCGGCTTTAGCTTGGGTGGCCGTTTCCACCGCTTTCTGAGCCACTGCCAAGGCGGCCTGAGATGCTTCGACGTCTTTTGTTTTATTGAGCACTTCTGATTCTGCGACCGTCTTTTCGTTTGCCTTCGTGGCCTCCATTTCCTTTGTCGTAGCGACCAGCTTGGCGAGCTCTGCGGCTCCTTGATTGAATGTGTCCAGTTTCTTTGCCACTTCATCGGCTGCTGCCGCCACCTCTTTAACAGCCAGAATCGCCACGTTAATTTCATCCACTGAACTGTTCACTGTTGCATTGACGCTTGCCAGTTTAATCTGGACCGCAGCAAGTGCATCAATGGATGTTTGCTGCTCAGCCACAGCCTTTGCAAAGTCGTCTCGCAGTTTTAACTGCTGCGTCGTATAAGCCGCTAGTTCGCCGGCGAGAGTTTTTACCTGCTCGGTTAACGTAACTACTTGTTGTTGGGCGTCCTTCAATCCCACGTCGGCTGTCGCCACAGCAGCTTGTTGGGTAACAACGGTGGCATCGGCTTCTGTGACCTTAATTTTTGCGCGTTCAGACTGCCACGGATTCCGGCGATAGGGTACAGCCGCAGTTCCTTGCACCAAAATTGTATTGGTTGACGGTGGGGCGTTTTCCTTGAAGTAAATTCTGGCAACGATCCGTGTCTGTCCGGGTTCGATCGCAAAGTTCGGGGCATCAACTTCACCCGGAATCCCGTAAAAACTCAGATCGACTTTGCCGTCAAAGCCGTTACGTTTCTCAATTCGAACGGGTACCATTAACTGCTGATCTTGACCGAATTCCGCATTTGTCGCATCAACCACAAGCGTAAATGGCTGCTCGTCTTTCATTACGCCGGCAACCAGTAATTCAGTCAAACGGGCCGTACGTGGCAGCCCGTTAACTGGATCGTGAATCAATGTTGCTACCTGTGCGGCATGCTTGATCGCAGTGTCAGCGTTGCCGCTCTGACCCACGATATTGATCGGTACCAACTGTTCCGCTGCGTCAACCGCTGCCGTTAAGACGAGCTTTGCCGTTGTCTGGCCGGGCCCAATCACCGACGGTCGGCAAGTGATTCCTGCGGGAAGATTTTCCGCTGTCAGTTGAATGGCAGCCGTATGGCCATCACGCCGATATGCATAGACAGCCAAATCGTAGCTTCCGCCTTTGCGGAGACTCACCGCGCCAGTGGTTACCGGTAATTTCCCGTCAGCAGATGGAAACGCATCAAATACCACAAGGCTGAAGTCGGCTTTTGGTGCTCTCACGGATAGTCGATAATTGAGCCTCGGATCGCCACGGGTGTCGCCGTACCGGTCACGCAGCCGAATGCGATATGTACCATCTTCCGGGACGTCCAAACGAAAAGATGGATCATCACTGAGCGTTGGTAGATCCACTCCGCCCGGATTCTGTTTGTCATCATCTTCGGTGGCGAGACGGTTGTATGTCACCGTTCCGTCTGCATTGGTAATCACGCGTTCGACAAACAGGAGTGGATCGGCGATCGAACCCAGTCGCTGAGCGAACACTTCTATCACCCATGCTTCGCCCTTTTTTGCATCGAAACGAAAAATGTCGTCGTCGGATCGCTCGGCAAAGGCGCCTGTTGCTTCGAACGGCAGTGTCGTGGGCTGATCTGCGGTTTCTGAGGCCTCGGCAATTGGCCCACGTTCAGTTCGGCCTATCCGCACTAGATTGCCCTCGATTCCATTCCACCAGAATGAATCTGCAAACGCAGCCGTCGCGCCTGCTCCGACTGGATTGTGGTTGCTCCCGGGGACGATTGTCGTTTGTTGCTGAAACACTGGTTGCCCGTTCAGCTTGCGTTCCGTTGGGAGTCCATTTGTCAAATGCCGGCCGTAAACGGTTACGGAAGTTGGCTCACTGGCAACAACCAATGCGGGGCTTACCCAATCCACGAGCGGTCGGGAATCAAATGACAAGCGATACACAAATTGATCGCCACCGCCATACACCGCATCTTGGACGCGGACAACCAACTCTTCGTCCTGCACGGCAGTAAACACAATTGCCGCTTCTTGGGCAAGAATCCTGCGAGACTCTCCAAGGCGGCGACCCGACGCATTAAAAAGTTGGATCATCGGTTGCAGCGGCGAATCAATTTTCTCAGCTTCTGAACGCAACACCAAGGTCTGTCCGGCCTTCACTGAGACTCGAAAGAAATCTACATCCGTGGCAGCATTGCTTCGCCCGTTGATGATGGTTCCCATCGTCACGGGTGTCGCCTGAATGAGGGTGTTGTTTGGCTCAATTTCCGCCACTTCTGGCAGCGCATCTACCCTGAATATCCGCGGATTACTGATCCCGAATAAGCCGCGAACACGCACATCGTATAACCCCGCCGGTACATCCGCCGCTACAGTGACTGCAAACGTATTCACCACAGGATTTCCATTTGCATCCAGTTTCTGGACTGCGGTGATCCCTGGATGAGCGAAGACCATCTGGTCAAGCTCATCCAGATCCGTCCCGCCACCAAGCGTCAGATCGACGGTAGTGCCTTGCTGTCCGCCTGGTGGAAACACAGACGTAATGCGAGTTTGCGGAAGCTGTGCGAATGTTTGTTGAGCTGTCAATGTTACAGCGGCGGCTAGCAAAAATCGAAGCCCAGTCATCGAGCGGGTATCCAATGAATGTGATGAGGCGGGATGGGTGGAGAGTAGGTGTTTTGGCTGATCGTGACCGTGAACATCAATGATTAAACTGAAACTCTTTGGTGTTGATCAACGCCCAAACGATATCTTCATAACCGCCGCGAACGTTGGCTTCGTGGCTCTTGAGATAACCTGTTGCGACTTCCAGTTCTTCGACGTTGGGTTCACGGGCGAATACCCAGCGATAAAGTTCTTTTACCCGATCTTCATTGCCGCGTTCTGTTTCAGCGGCAAACCGTGCTGTGCGGGCCCCTTCACGGGAGATTTTGTCTTGAATTTCCTTACCATTGAGGAGATGCAAACTTTGCGCTAGATTCGCATCCATGCTCCGTTCGCATTCACAGGCAGTGTCGCCTTTTGGCTGTCCGAAGACCTGCAGAAAGTAAGTCGAATTTGATGCATCCGCTAGCTGTAAAGCTCTTGTTCCGGCTGGCATGCCACCAAAACCCTCAGCGGTGTCAGTCACCTGATGGAATGCATCGTACAAGACTTCGGCACTTAAACGACGCGGGTAGTACCGCGAAAAATTCTGCTTGTCGTTGCCATTAAACTCATTCGGCAACGCACTCAGTTGATACGTTCTTGATTTGCAAATTGTCCGCACGAGATCTTTCAGGTCAAAGCCCGACTGAATGAAGTGTGCTGCTAACCCGTCTAGAAGTTCCGGATTTGAAGGAGGATTTGTCGCTCGCATGTCATCTTCTGGCTCAACGATGCCGCGACTGAAGAAATGTTTCCAGTAACGATTGACCAGTGATTTGGCGAAGAACGGATTCTGCGGATCACTCATCCAGTCCGCAAGTTTGACGCGCGGATCAATATCGGCTGGGATGTCATACGCCGGCGTGCCCAGCCCTGCGGGTTTCAGTGCCTTGCCTGAACGTGGATTGCTGGCTGTCGCCACACCTTCGTTATGGAAAACGCGACGATCCCGCAACGCAGCCGAGGCGTTCGGAATCGTTTTTTTGCCCACGCGACCATAAAACGCGGCCATCCCGTAGTAATCGTCCTGACTCCATTTTTCAAACGGATGATGGTGGCAACGTGCGCACTGAATCCGCAGGCCAAGAAACAACTGAGCTGTGTCTTCGACTTGTTCTTCGCTGCTGTCCACATCACGAAACCACGTCACGGCCGGGTTGATTTGCGGATCACCAGATGCCGTGACAATTTCTCGTACGAACTGATCGTATGGCGTGTTGTCATACATCTTGTTCCAAAGCCATTGATGAAAGAGCATCGTACCGGGAGTGTCTTCGCCGTTCTCTTTGTGGTTTCGCAACACGAAGTTCCACTTGTTTGCGAATTGATCGGCATAGGCCGGACTCTCTAGCAAGCGGTCGATCAAACGATCGCGTTTATCAGCCGTAGCATCGGCGAGGAACGTGCGGACTTCCTCATCGGATGGCAATGTGCCGGCAATGTCCAAGGACACACGCCGCAGAAAGGTAGCGTCATCACAGACTTCTGATGTTGGAATACCGAGTTGCTTGAGTTTTCCAAAGACGGCCGTATCCACTAGGTTCGTGGGTTCCGGCATCTTTGACGTGTCAGCACCCAGGGGAATAGTGGCCCGAAAGGTGGCAACCTGTCCCTGATAACGAGCCATAATGGCAACTTGGCCAGACAGATCGAGCGTACTCACTAAACCCGTTGTGGAACACTCAGCCATCTCGGCTTCGTTAGGCTCAAACAACGCCATGCGTGTGACATCCTCGCTGGTGCCATTACTGTAGGTGGCGATAACAGCAATCTGTTGCTGGGACTTCTGCGTCATCGTACGCGTCTCAGGAACACAGCGAATGCCGACGACGTAAGGGTCGGTATCGGCACCGTATGGCATGCCTTGTTCAATCCATTGCACCAAGAGGTTGTATTCGTTGTTCCCTGTTTCCATGCGTTTGCCGCCCCCATGCGGACTGCGTCCCACGGCTTTCTTCAGCAGCAGACTTTCACCCGGAATTGCGGGGAAGATGCGGCGTCCGCGAGATTCTTTGCGGAGGAATTCGAAATCGTCGGCAGGATAGAATCCCAAGAGCGATAGTTTGAAACCATTCTGACCACCCGACTTGCCGTGACAGCCACCGCCGTTGCAGCCCAACTTCGTGAAGATTGGCACGATCTGGTTTTGGAAATTGATGGGCAAGGGCTGAGCAAATCCGCTTACTGTGACATGTGCAGTCGCCGTCTTGTCACCGACCGTTGCGGTGACCATGATGTCGCCATCCTTGGATGGGATCGCCATCCCGGTGGGATCAATCAGGAGTACTGTGGGATCGGACAAGACCCAAACTGCATCCCGCGTCGCATCCGTTTGTTTGCCACCTTCGTCTGTTGCAGTCACAATCAACTGCTGTCGTGCATCACGGCTACGAATCGCGATCGTCTCGCCTTCGCCCACCGGACTGATGTCAATCCGCGCAGCGGCGGCATTAGATGAACTGGGAACACACAACGCAGCGCAGAACAAAATCAACGCAACAGAACACTGAGCGAACTTCATGCGGTCACTCCTGCAAGGGGGGAATCGACGTCATGTCGATCGATGGTGGTCGAGTTCAGCGAAAACTAGTCCGAAACGGAAGGGGATTCCGTCGCTGCTGAACGGTTGGTACTGCTGCAGGGTATTTTCTCCGCAGCGGGTGTCAAGCATCGAATGCAGAAAGACGCGATCAGCAACCCGAATTCTGCCGATCATGCGGAATTGAGATTGACAATTTGGCAAATGCCCGGCATTCGCCGCAGAGGATGCCGGACCTATTCCAAGGAGATGGAATGGCGTGTCGCATCCCTTGTCGCGGGCTACGCGGCCTCGCGAAACTTCAATGATGGTTTTTCAATCGTGACGATTGTATTCGGAGGTACACTGCGATTCAGTGATACGCTGGAACCGATGAGCGAGCCAGCCCCAACCACAGTGGTGCCACCTAGAATCGTCGCGTTACTGTAAACGGTGACGCGATCTTCCAGCGTTGGGTGCCGCTTCGTCCCGCGAATCAGGTTCCCGTCGTCATCTCGCGGAAATGACCAAGCTCCGAGAGTCACGCCCTGATACAACGTGACCTGGGAGCCAATCTCACACGTTTCTCCAATGACAACCCCGGTTCCGTGGTCCACGAAGAACGAGCCGCCAATTTTTGCGCCGGGATGAATATCAATCCCTGTTTCGCGATGCGCCCACTCCGTCATGATGCGGGGCAGATACGGAACACCGAGGGCCAACAGCTCATGGGCGATACGGTAGACGGTGATGGCTTCGATCCCCGGATAGCACAGCACAATTTCTTCCTGCGTCTTTGCCGCCGGATCTCCGTTGAAAGCCGCGGCGACATCGCTCGCCAAGGTTCGCTGCAGTTCAGGGAGACGACTTAAGAATGCCCCTGTGAGCAATGTCGCTTTGGTGATATGGTTGCCGGCACCGCTGGATTGTTGGGCTTCTGTATTGTGAATGCGTAACTGAGCCTGCCGCGAATGTTCCAAGGCCCTTGCGATTTCACGTTTCAGCCCCGTCTGAATTGGAAACAGTTGCAGTCGGACACCATTTACGCCGGGCATTGAACTCACGCCATCAGTCGCATGCACTCCCGGAAACAACAGACTCCGCAGATTGCGAACAATAGACATCACGCCATTCACGGAAGGCAGCGGCGCAGCATCGCTGGCAGTTGGACAACACCCCTGCTGCTCCAGCAACAGGGTGGCAATCTGGTCCAATGTTCGCAGTTCAGCAGCGACGTCGCGCATGGAGGTGGCTCGATAAAGATTCGGGGAAGTGACCTCGCTAAGTGCATCGGCACATCTGCGGGGAGTTCTGCATCCTTGGCACAACAGCTGCATTTGCTTTACGCGACTCAGGAGGTTCATTCGACTTAGCTCATGCAACAGGCAATGCCGTCAAACTGCCTTCTATCCTGCCAAAACTATTTCTTCAGAAATCTCTCAAACAGTCCGGCAACGATTGCCGAACAGGGGAGTTGGGAACGGCGGCCCATGCATTGGATTTCGCTGCGACTCAAGCGGACAGACGTCGCAGTGAAAACATACTTTTTCTGAGATTGCCAGTGACCGAAGCACCTAGTTTTCGCCTAACGGAAGAACTCCTTCAGACGCCTGAGACCATACGTCAATCGCGGCGACTTGCAGTCCTGCAAGATCAGTTGCAAGTGGCCAACCGTCGCGCAAGCGGGCCGTTTAGCCATCCGTTTGCGACGCGCGGCTCATTGACAAAACTTCGGGACCAGATTCGAGACGTCTCGCGCGTTGCTGATGCTGTCATGCTGAATGCTGAAGCAGCGGGCGTGCACCGCGTCAACGAATTGTGTGCTGATCTTCGATGCCTGCTGCAGACTCAGCAACGCTGGACTGATCGCCTCGAAAACCAGATCTGGCGTCTGGAATCACAAGCATCGCTGATGCGCCGCCTGCAGCGCCTGCTGCTGGATCGGTCGCCGGGGAACGATCTTCTGTGGGAACTTTGCGAAGTCATCGCGCGGGAAACTCAGGCGCTGCCGTCCGGTTTATTCCTATTGCCAGAACCTGGTCATCGAGTCCTGCTGGCGCCTGATCACCTGTCGTCACGGGTATCCTGGTCGGTGGAACAGGCGCGACTGGCCGTTTTTTCTGGCGTGACGCTGCTGCCGGAGGTACGTGGAGCGGACATTGTCGCGCAAGCGCTCCACGCCGCCTCGGCAGAGCTGCTGGAGTTTGCCGGGCGGGATCGCGAGATGTCGGTGTTTGCGGAACCGCTCTGGATGCGGCGTGCGGCGATTGCTGGTGCACCTCAAGACGTGGTGCGTCTCATCAAGCTTGCTGGGACAGTTTTAACTGCGACCGATACGTTATCTCAGACCGCCGTAGATCGTGTCGCGCCACCGGCGATTGAGGAATTCTACGGAGGGCTTTCCGTGGCGATCGCAGCCGACTCAATTCCGGCACAAGATCTAGAATTGGCCCAGGCTATTTGCGAGGCGCTGGGTCTGCCGTTTACGAGTCCTCTGCCACGTGTTGTCGGACGGCAGTCAATCGACGATGCGGCCATTGTGTTGACCCACAAACTCCGCTGGCACAATGGCACAACGGACGAATTCGCCGAACCATTGCAGTCAACCCGGGCCCGCATGAAGCGTCCACATTTTGCAGCATCCAATTCGCCCGCAGGATCACTCGTGCTGTTCGCGCGCGAAGAAAAATAGGCGGCGGCAGTTTCTACCGGTTTGCTGCCGATCTCCGTGCGTGTCTAAAAAGGTTCATGCGTGACTTCCATCACCGGCGCTGCAAAACAACCGATAACTCCCCTTATGTCCGATCACAATTTTCAACCGGCAGTGACTGACTACTGGAGCGACGCGCGGACGCCGCTGTCCAGCCTGTTATTTCTGATTCCGTGGATTGTGGTCTACGAATTCGGCGTCCGCGTGATGGGGCAAGATCAACCGGATATCGTGCGGAACGGTGCGGATTTCTGGATGCGGTCAGTATTGTCGCAACTGGGTTTTGGGGAGGGACTGCTGCTGCCCGGGATTGTCGTTACAATGCTATTGATCTGGCACATTCTCCGCAAGAACCCGTGGCACGTTCGCTTCGAGACTCAGTTCGGCATGCTGGCCGAGAGTTTGCTGCTCGCAATCTGTTTGGTGGCTGTCGGCCAGTGCCACGATCTTCTGTTTCAACTGTTGACCAAGTCCGATGTGGCTGCTGCTGGTCCTCCTGCGTTGCTGAATTCGGTAGGGCCGATGACGCGGGCCGTCTCATTCATCGGGGCTGGCGTCTACGAAGAGGTGATGTTTCGCCTATTGCTGGTTCCTGCAGCATTCATCCTCTTTCGGATGTTTGAATTTCCGGCAAAATGGGCAGCTATCATGGCCGCGATCTGTACCAGCTTTTTGTTTGCATTGGCCCATCACGTTGGTCCGTCTGCCGAAGCCTTGAATCTGTTTGCGTTCTCCTTCCGCGCCGCCGCCGGACTTTTTTTTGCGAGCATTTTCCTGCTCCGCGGTTTTGGCATTACAGTCGGCTGTCACGCTGCCTACGACCTGCTTGTGGGAGTCGTGCTTACAGCACCCCTCGAGTAGCCACTAATTCTCGCTCCGGTGTACCGACCGATTTCGGCACTATCTGCTGATCTGCGGCGAGCGTCATAATCACAAGAAACGTCACAATCGTTACATCTTACGGAATTGCATCAAGCCGTATCTTCAATCCGGTCGAAGAATTGATGAGTGGAGGTTCTGCCAGCCATTCTCAACTCCACATTGAACACACTGTGTGAGCCCTGCGCTCCCCGGAGAAGAATCATGCCACTTCGTAAATCTCTGTTGACAGTCCTTTGCCTTGCTATGTTTGGTGCGAGTCCCAGTGTCGCTCAGGAAAAGGATCCGTTTAGCGAATTGAATCGCGAACAACAGCGAACGATGGGGCAGAGAAGTCCTCTGAAATACTCGGCAAAGTCCGCGGTGAGCCCCCTAGGCAAATCCTCGGTGACATATTTCTCGCCGACGGTCGATGCGTCTGGCAGCGCCGTTTCAGCAAAGTCTGACGCCCCCGCCGCAATTCCGATGCGGGAAAAATCCAAAAAACGACTCGACGTTGCCCAACTTCCTGCCGCATCGCCGCCAGACAAGGCCCTAAACCTAGGCAGCGCCCCGCATCCGGTTGCCCCGCATCCGGCTGTTCTGACGGCTACTGCGAAAACAGGTTCGGATAAGGTTTCGACTGTTGCTTTTACCCCAAACGACTCTGCTGTTGCACCCCCGAACGGCGTGGACACAGCAGCGTTTTCCCCTGACGCTGATCAGTCTTCCACAAATAAGGTGAGGGTCGGCACGGCCCCTCCGAATCCAACCGCCGGCACAAACCCATTTGAAGAATTCCTTGACACGGCAAGTGCCGAAACGGAAAACACGGTTCCGCGTGTTGAGTTAGGCCATGACGCTAGCGATCCATCCTCGCTACCACGGCTCGACGATGATTTGCCAAGTGCATTCGCGACACCCGCGAGTGAAGCTGGAGAATTCGGTGTCGTTGCGGCGGATGACACTGAGGCACCTGCAGCGATGTCCAGTGAGAACAGTGGCCCGCAGTCGCCGGGTGTCACGGTTCAATGGGTCAAGCACGGTGGATTCAACGTCGGACAGGAATGTGACGTCGAGCTTGTTGTCAAAAATACCAGCCAGACGGTTGTCCGCAGCGTGATGGCGGAGGCCGTGATTCCGGCAAATGTGGAGTTTGTCGAGGCGCGACCAGCAGCCGTCGAAGACTCCGAAATGCCGACATGGACGTTTGGTGAATTGCAGCCTGGCCAATCGCGGTCCGTGATGCTCAAAGTCATTCCGCAAACGCGCGACGATGTACGGCTAGAGGCCTATGTTCGTCTGACCGGAACATCCTCATCTCAGTTTGCAGTCCAAGAGCCAATCATTGGCGTAGTTGTTTCCGGTCCGGAAAGCGTCGAAATCGGCCAGCAGGTAGGTTACATCGTGCGCGTCAGCAATCCAGGCACCGGACTGGCGAACAATGTTGTGATCCAGGCTGCGGTTCCGGAAGGCTTGGAGCACCGAAACGGGAGTTTGCTCACGATTGAAATCGGGACGCTCAATCCCGGCGAATCGCGGCAGGCTCGGCTTAGCCTCACTGCCGTGCAGGGGGGAGATCAGCAACTGGCTGTGCGTGTCCTTGCGGATGGCGGACTATCGGATCAGACAACCACGGCAATCGTCGTGGCCGAACCACAGTTGGCCATCGCACTTGTGGGACCACCGGAGCAAATCGCGGGACGCTCAGAAGACTACACGCTGACCGTCAGCAACGGCGGCAACGTGCAATCGACCAACGTGCGTGCAAAGTACATTATTCCAGATGGATTCAGTTTTGTGTCGGCTGATCGCGGGGGTAAGTTCATTGAGACTGATAACGCCGTAGAATGGTTCGTGGGGACGTTGCAGCCGAATGATTCTAGTAACTTTGTGGTGGTGATGCAGGCGCACGAAACCGGTGAAGTGGCTCATCAAGCCGGAGTCATTTCAGAACATGGCCAAGTGACAACCTGCGAGTTGTCGTCCGTTGTGATTGGCACAGCAGCACTGGATATGAAGATTGTCGCTGACCATCGTGAACTCCGCGTCGGGGAGGAAATTCGTTGGGAAGTGCAGATTCGGAACATAGGAACTCGTGAAGCAACCAGCGTTGGCGTGTCGTGCGAATTGCCCGCGGGGTTTGAATTTATCGATGCTGAAGGCCCTACGAAACACATCGCCGAACATGGCGTCCTAATCTTCCGATCGATTCCGACAATCAATCTGGCAACTGATGTGAAATTCGTGATCCATGGGCGCTGTACGCGTGAGGGCAACCAACGCCTGCGTTTGCGGGTGGCGAGCGATTCGTTGACAGAGGCACTGATCGGAGAAGAATCCGCATCCGTATCGCGTTAAACACTGGTCCTTAGGCTGCACACTTAGCCTCGGCGACGTTTCTGCTTGCGATCTTTCGCCTTGGCTTTTGCTGCATCCGAACGCGGAACGCGAAGATCCTGCTGGATGACTTTGTCGAGTCGCTTGCTGAACTTCATGAAGTTCGTGATTTCAGCAGGCAACGGCGAACTGAATCGCATGGGTGCCCCGGACATCGGATGCGTGAACCCGAGCGTCGATGCGTGCAACGCAAATCTTTTGTGAGCCCACGGGATTTCTTTCCAAAGATCTGATCGATAGCGATTGTCTCCCAGCACCGGATGCTGCGCTTCAGCAAAATGCACCCGGATCTGATTGCGTCGTCCGGTCTCGAGCTGCACCGTCACATGCGTTGTATCAGGCAGTCGTTCCACGACTTGGTAATGCGTTACTGCCAGCTGGCCATCATCTTCGTCATCTGTGGAATAGCGCGTCAGGTTTTTTCCGGTCGCGAGGAAGCTCCGAAATTCACCGCTGTCTTGCGGGATAATTCCGGAAACTAGAGCATCGTATTGACGTTCGGGCTTCCGCTGTCGAAACTGATTCTGCATCAACTTGGCATCTTCTTTTGTCTTGCCGAACATCAGGAGGCCTGAGACGCCACGATCTAGCCGATGCACGACAAACGCACCTCGGCCCCGGCCTTCATATTTCACATGCTCGTTGACGCGATACAACAACGTGTGTGGTTCGCGACCATCGGTTGGAACGGTGAGCAGGTCTGCCGATTTTTCAACAACGATCACATGCCGGTCCTCAAATACGATTGAGAAACCACGATGCTGTTGTTGCTGCGGGCGACGTCGCGGCGAATAGCGACGATTCTCTTCGAACCGCACATGCACCTGATCGCCCGCACTCAATGTGCAACCGGGATTTGTTTCCACCCGTCCGTTCAATACGACGCAGTCGTGATCGAACAAACCCGTCACGTGCGAACGCGATCCGCCAGCCAGTTCTTGTACACAGCGATCAATTCGTCCGCGAATCAACGCGGAACTGGGTGCGATAAGAAGTTCACGACTCAAAAATGGCACAGCGGCACTCGAAATCAGTGGTTCGGAAGTAAACCGCAAAGGATATCCCGCCGGACCACCAATCGCGAGCATCGTGCCGAGGAATCCTGCCAACAGTGAAAACTGCCAAGATTACCCCAACGATCTGACTCCGGCAAAAAATGCCGACCCCCATGCGCGAAGATCTCATCAAAAGTGGCATTACGGTGATTTCTTTGAAATGCCCCAAAGTTTTGGGCGGAATCCTTGAGAACACGTGTTGACACTGAAGCCCCACCGGCGATATCACTCCGTCTCTCAACCCGGATTCGATTCCTGAATCCAAAATCTCCCTTCTGTTCTCCTCCCTTCTCCCCCTTCCGGTATCACATCCGGAAGTCAGAGCATGTTCGCAGCCTTTGAATTGCTCATCTTTTGAATCTCATCAAAAGCTGAACAACTCATTTTTACGAACTGTTCGTCCCTCCGCTCGTCTCCCCCTCTCGACTCTCCACTCAGCTCCCAGATTGAGGAAATCATGAACGAGTTCCCAAACGGCGCTCATCATGAGCCGCAGATCCTGCGGTTCCCCCAGCCTAACCAGGCCGCGCCTTCCGAAACCAAATCTATTCCACCGGAAACGGAATCGACCACACGCACTGTGCTGGTCTTTTCGCCACGTCCCGGTGCACGCCAGTTGCTTGCGGACGATGTCCGTAAGCGTGGCATGCAGGTCTGTGAAACAGACAGCCCGGATGCGATGTTGTTTCACCTAAGTCGACAGGAATTCTGTTGCTGCATCATTGATGATGCGGACACAGTCTCCCGGATTCAGGAGGTAAACGCAGCTATTCGAAATCATTCGAAAGCCGCGCAGGTCATTTGCATCGTCGGCGAAGACTCCCGCTGGGGTCGTGAAACAGTGCCAACTTTCGAATGCGAAGTCCTAGAACGCCCTTATTCAGCATCACGTTTTGGAGCTGCGTTACTCAACGCACTCCGACGCGGCGAACTGATCCGTGAAAACGAAAAACTGCGACGTCAGTTATTGAACCGCAACCTGATGGATCTGGTTGGCAGCACTCCATCTATGCAGTCTTTGCGAGAGTCCATTCGCATCGCAGCCGACGATGACCGCACGGTCCTTGTTCGCGGCGAACCAGGAAGCGGCACAACGCTGATCGCCGAAGGCCTGCATCGCTGCAGTCGTCGGTCCACCCAGCCGTTCTTGCGAATTGATTGTAGTCTGCATTCCGTTGAAACGCTGGAACACCAGCTCTTCGGCGACAATGCTCCGGACGGTTTCCCTGGCTATCTGAAGATGGCCGACGGCGGATCGATCTTGTTGGACAACGTTGATACAGTGGCTTTGCCATTCCAGAAACGCTTGGCTCAACTGCTAGAACAACGAGCAGCCTCCGTGTTGCATGGTGGGCAGGAAGGTGCAAACATTCGATTCATCGCGGCTACCCACGGTGACCTGAATCGACTAGCGATGGACGGCCGATTCCGTGACGACTTGCTGCAACACCTTAGCGGTATCACCCTGCAATCGCCACCGCTGCGAGTTCGCGGCAACGACATCCCTTTGCTGGTGGAACACTTCATCAGCCAGATCTCACTGAAGGAAGGTCGACCGCCCCGACAGATCAGTGCCGAAGCTGTGCACGTCCTCGAAGGTCATCCGTGGCCTGGCAACGTGCGTGAACTTCAGAACGTGATTGAACGCTGCTGCACAGTCGATGTGACAGAAATGATTGGTCCCGAAGATCTGCGACCTTGGCTGCAGAACGACGCGATCAATGACGGTGCCGAATGCGTCGGCATGACCTTGGCCGAAATGGAACGCAAACTCATCGAGTCCACCTTCGCCCGTTGCAACGGCAACCGCGAAAAGACCGCTCAGATCCTGCAGATTGGGCTGCGAACTCTGTCCGGAAAACTGAGAGAATACGGCTACCCTCCACGTGGCGGCCCCGGTTCAAACATCAAACGCATGATCGCCGGAACAATCGGCGAACAACGCAAAGCGGCTTGATCGATCCAACGAAAAGTACGTCTCCCTCCCTCCTGAAAAGAGCGAGCTTTCCCCCGGAAGCTCGCTCTTTTCTTGCGCCCTGCGGCAAGTTTTCAAGTTCCGCTGCGATTCCTGTAGCTTGGACATTCATGTCCGAGGTTTTCGCCAGAAACTGACGCATTGTAGAACGGCTGTCATTGCACAATAATCTTTGTTTCGACCGTGTTTTCTGGCCATCCGACGGACAAGAATGTCCATCCTCCATGCGACCGTTCCTCAAGCGCAACCAAAGCCTGGTTTATCTAGAACATGTTTCGAAAAGTAAGGGCCTTTAATACGGCCGTGGTCGCACGTTACCTTGGACGCGAACGGGCAAGCCCATAATCCGGAGGAATCCTTCCGCGTCCGTCTGATCATACGAACCACCGCTTTCCATGCTGGCGATGTCCGCTTTATACAAACTGTTCGGCGACGTGCGGCTGCTGACCCGCACGTTCCCTTTATAGAGTGTCAGCTGAATGTTGCCGGTGACAGGTTTCTGCGTCTCGCGAATAAATGCCATCAAGGCGTCCATTTTTGCACAGTACCAAAAACCATAGTAAACCATTTCCGCTACTTGGGGACTCAACGAATCTCGCAAGTGTGTCAGGTCACGATCGAGCGTCAACTGCTCCAGCCCCTGATGAGCCGCATACAGCAGCGTCATGCCCGGCGCTTCGTAAACCCCCCGACTTTTCATGCCGACAAAGCGGTTTTCTACAATGTCGATCCGACCGCAGCCGTTGCGTCCACCAATCCTGTTTAGTTCCTCAACCACCGCTGCTGCGCTCAGCTTCTTACCGTTGACTGCAATGGGCACGCCGGATTCAAACGCGATCGTAACGCTTTCTTCCTTGTCCGGAGCATCCTGAGGAGATACGGTCATGCCGAAGTCGATAACGCTCTGCCCATCCACGGTTGGATCTTCAAGGTCACCAGCTTCGTAACTGATGTGCAGACAATTTTCGTCACTGGAATAGGGCTTTCGCGCCGTGGCTTTTACCGGGATGTTCTTTTCCGCGCAGTAAGCCAGCATCTCCGTGCGGCCGGGAAACATATCGCGGAACCTCTGGATGCGCCACGGAGCGATGATGTGAATCCCCGGCTCCAGTGCTTCCGCGGCTAGTTGAAAGCGACATTGATCGTTTCCCTTACCCGTGGCCCCGTGCACAAACGCCTCCGCGCCGACCTCGCGACCGCGTTGCAGACAGGCTTTTGCAATGAGAGGCCGCGCGATACTTGTGCCCAGCAGATAGATATTTTCATACCGCGCCTGCCATTGCAGTACCGGGAAGGCAAAGTCACTGCACAATTCTTCGCGGACATCGACTAGCTCGGCCGACTTCGCCCCGATATCGCGGGCCTTCTGCATGATGGCCGCGCGGTCTTCACACGGCTGACCAAGGTCCACGTACAGACAATGCACGTCGTAACCTTCGTCCTGCAACCATCCCACCAGAACCGACGTATCCAGTCCGCCGCTATACGCCAACACCACCGATTTCTCCACGTGCGTCATCTCCAAATTTCAAATTGTCCTCGCAAAACATTTCCTGCCCGGAAATGGTAACGCGGTCTCGCCCTGTCGCCACTGTTACCGAAAAGTTTCTGACGAATCGTAGG
Organism: Planctomycetota bacterium; assembly: GCA_003670925.1. GTDB lineage: Bacteria > Planctomycetota > Planctomycetia > Planctomycetales > Planctomycetaceae > SXXK01. The sequence continues at coordinate 75,503 of QWQG01000254.1, forward strand.
CCGCGGTGATTGTGAAACCAGCCCGAAGGGAAACTCTGGAATAACACGGGTGCGGCAATCCAACGCCCCCCCCCGTCCGCCTCATCGTACCACACAAGTCAGAGATCGGCGGAAGTGGCCGGAAGTCGTTTTCTGATAGTCTGGCAGGCGGAAATCGCGGGGGAGATTTGGAAATCCCTGGTCGACAGAGTTGGTCGTGGTGTGAATGATCTGGAG
>QWQG01000195.1 GCA_003670925.1 Planctomycetota bacterium
ACACACAAATCGCCGTCTGCGCGACGCAAGTCACCGCGCACCCTTATATCTTCACCGAAAAACCGATCCCAAACGACAGCCGTTTTCAGCTCAACACCCATTTCCCGACGCGCACTAACTATGTTTGACGCCACTGTACGAATATTGCTCTAATGCGACGTTGGATTAGCGATCACTTTGAGTTTGGCCCTCGGATAATTTTTGAGGGCCGACAGGAGGTCAGCGTGGAAATTGAAGATCCGAACAATCTGCCGCTTGTAGAACGTATTAATAAGGCGGAGTACTTCGCACGCGAGTTGTGCGAACATCTCCAGCAAGCATTTCTGCCAAAGCTATCTGAACTGCGTTTGTCCAGTAAAAAGTTGGATGCGGACGTCGTCAGCGATCAGACGATGTTCGATCAGATGTCGTCTGTCGCGAAAGCCGAGCAGTTTGCTTCCGATATCCACGCACGGCTGAGCAAGTATTTGGAAAGCATCCGGAAAGATGCCAGTGCTGTGCTGGGGATTACCGACTCAACGATGGAGATTAATGATCGAGAATAATTCGATTGACATACAAGATGTAGTGATGGAAGAGAAACTTTAGCACAAAATCGGCGATTTGATTTACAATTGAAATGGTCTGGACTAACCTCCCGCCCGTCGCTTGCTGAGCCAGTGGAATTTGGTCAGCGGTGAATTAGTCCGAAGGGGGCTATTTAGGATTTCTGATTTCAATTCTCGCTCATTGCCGAATGATATCAGTCAACCGAATGGAATCGGTTGTGTACTCCGGAAAGGATTCTGTCATGCCTGTCATATTTTCCATCCTCCCACGATGGATAAATTCGTGCATCGCCGGTCTTTGCTGCAGCGCTCAATTCGCTTCCGGCCCGCTTTGCACCTGAGACGCAGCAATTCGCTGTGTCCAGTCGATCTGCTCAACCTGGGAGGGAACCTGTTCATGAGCATTCAGAAACCAATGGTAGGCATTACCGGGGATTTTCGTCCGGAGCGCTACAACGGTGCAGCACTCACGTGGTTTAACACGGGTTATTACGACAGCGTGAGCGCTGCTGGTGGTATTCCGATGTTACTCCCGCCGCTTGAAAACGATGATGATCTGCAGCGGATGATGGAAAATGTGACTGGCGTTGTCGTGTCAGGCTGTAATCTTGATCTGGATCCTACGCGGATGAAGATGCACATTCATCCGTCCGTGAAAGTGATGCCGAAGCGCCGCGAAGACTTCGATCGTCGCGTTGCAGAAATGGCCATTAAACGTCGTCTACCGATCCTCGCAATCGGTTCTGGAATGCAACTGGTGAATGCGTTGTGCGGCGGCACGCTTTACCAGCATATCCCGGAAGAAGTTCCGCGTGCTCTGCATCATCGCGATCCCGTTGAGCAAAATTTGCGACATGTCCTCGAGATTGTGCCGGGAACACGTCTGGACGCGATCTACGGACCTGGTGAAGTCCGCGTCAATAGTGCACACCATATGGCGGTTAAAGATTTGTCGTCACGCTTTCGTGTGAGTGCCACATGTCCGGACGGCGTGATCGAAGCCTACGAGTCGATCGAGGACGACTGGTTCTGCCTAGGAGTTCAATGGCATCCGGAAAGCAACACCGCGTCTGCATTGGACCTGCAGATCTTTGAAGCTTTCATCGATGCTGCAGCCAAGGAAGCCGCTCCGGCAGACATTCTTCCGATGAACGAGATGTTCCGTCGCGCTGCTTAGTTTATGCTGCCAGCAATCGCAACTGCTTTGAAACATGGCCAAGTCTATTGACTTGGCCATGTTCGCTTTTGGGGAGCACGCGCGTCAGTCCAACAGTTTTCGTTGCGTCTGTTCCACCAACTGTCCCAGCCACGCTTAAATATCGGCAGACAACGATGGCTGGCATGGTTGGGAATAGTCAATGCGTTGATCGTCGCTGCCCACATCGTACGCTTGTTGCAACGTCGCGCGATCTGGTCAGCCAGACAGGCCGCTATTCAGCTGTGAGCCTCGGGTAAGGTCGCAGGATTCTCGAGAGCCGGGTCCATCTCCGGAAAGATTAGCGGCAGAGCAGAGTCCTTCGACAGCCTTTCGCTCGGGCTTACGCACCCGGCTCGTGTCATCATCGCAAAACTGGTCGTGGATCTCACGAAATCTTGAAAATCGCGTCAAATACCGTGTGTCGTGAACGAACTACTTGGCAGGCCGAGAACAGGGTTTGCGTGCCGTGAGTTTCGTCGTACGATTCCGCCGTTGGATTGTTCCGAGCACAATTGGTTCTTCTTATGAAACACCGTCAGCTGATTTTGGGGACCGTCGCATGGATTACAATTGGCGTTTCCACGTGGATGGCTGTGCGCGGGACGAATGCGAAAAAACAGAGAGCAGTCGCGGATGTTGTTGGCGGGATCGGACAATGGGTGGCAGGATCGACATTGGAACGAGTCGCGTGGTCAGAGACACAAATTGTGCTATGCCCGGGTGATCCGCTGCTCATGCGGCAAGCCGACGGGACTTTTCGCCAAGTGGGACGTGTCCGGAACCATTTTTCTCACGAACCCAAAGAGGCGTGGACGAATCAAGTGTCAGTCGTCTTCTACGACACGGCGGCGACTCATTCTCACCCCGGTTTTGTGCTCGAATACCATACGACACCAATGTCCCTCGACTGGGTTGTTCGCACGATGGTACCACCGGAGCGACAGCAGGAAATTGCGCAGCTGATTGCTGACGACTGGAAATCGCATCGGGAAGAAGTTCTGACGCAATTGCAGCCCGTCTTAGAGAAGAGTCTGTCCTGCGCGGTGACCGCAATTGAAGCGGAGATCCCTGCGATTATTGAGGGTCATCGCAATGAGTTTGGTCAGTTGGCTGATCGCTACCAAGCAGAGATTATCCGCAAGCAGATCGTACCACTTGTCCGCAAAGAGATTTTGCCGATCGTCGAAGAAGAGATCGGTCCCGTGGCTAGGGAACTGGGTCAGGAGCTCTGGGATCGGGTTTCATTGTGGTCGTTTACATGGCGCTATCTCTATGACGTGTCACCGTTGCCTGAGAAGAACGCGGTGAAAACAGAATTTGAACGGTTCCTTGAACAGGAAGTCCGCCCGCACGTAGAAGCCCGCTCAGACCAGTTCGTCACGATCACTCAGCGGATTATTTCTCGGGTGAGCAGGCATGACCGCGTCCGCAGTGTGATTCGTGAAAATCTGCGGAAAGTTTCGTCCGATCCAGAGCTGCAGGCGATTATCTGGAGCGTCGTGCAGGAATCAATTGTGCAGAATAAAAGTCTGAAAACGTCACTACGTGACTATTGGAAGAGTATTGAAGTTCAGGACGCACTGCAGGTTGCGAACGTGCGTTTCGAGCCTACGGCGCGGGCTATTGGTGACGCGATTTTTGGCAGCCGCGAAAAAGGTGTCACTCCGGAGTTTGCGCGTGTGCTGCGGAGTCAAATCTTGCTCAAGGATCGCCGTTGGTTGATGTTAGTTCCGCTGGGCACAGATGGTCGCAAACTGCGTGAAGATAGTCGTCACTCCAAGCACGATTTACAGATTTTTATGGCGGAGGAATCGATAGAGTTTCCGCTCGAATTTGCAGGTGCGGCACAAAGTCCGCTTACGCCGCTGGCTCCGGAAATTTCATCCGCTCCCGAACTGGTGAACCCTTAATGGCTGACGCAAAACCCACTTCAAAATCACGCGTCGTCAAGCCTGCAGAAGCAGCGGCGACAGGGACGCGCATCGAGATCCGCAATCTGACAGTGCGGGCGGGCGAACGCCCGTTGCTGGCTGCTGCAAACTGCGAATTTCCCGCTGGTGAAGTTGTTTTGTTACTGGGTTGCAGTGGTGTCGGCAAGTCTGTTCTGCTGAAGATCTTGGCTGGACTAGTTGACGATGCGCATGCCGGCATTCAACACAGCGGTGACATCGCCTTCATTGCTGCCGATGGAAACAGACGAGGTGTTTCGGATGCCTCGCATCCAGTCGCGGTTGTCTTCCAGAACTTCGCGTTGTTGGACGAATTGTCGCCCGTGCAGAATGTGCAGATCGCCCTTGATCATGCTCAGAGCCGGCATCGAGACGCAAGGTCGCGTGCTTCTGAATTGTTAGCCGTGCTGCAAGTTCCCACCGACCGCGCTACGGCAGTGTTGAGTGGCGGCCAACAGCAACGACTCGCGATCGCCCGCGCAATCGCTCCGAATTCAGATATTGTGCTGTATGACGAACCAACGTCTGGGCTGGATGCCAGAACGGCTCAACAGGTCGCGGACCTGATTCTCGAAACGCAGCAGCGGTATCGACGCACATCGATATTGGTGACTCACGATTATGAAACGCTGAGTCGAATCGCCGATCGAATTATCCTGCTGGATCATACGAATCTCAGCCTAGTCGAATTGCCTAAAGCGGAATGGTCTCATCTTCCCGCAGCCCTTGGCACTCCGCCTCGAGCTGCGACTGATGTGATTCCGCACTCGAAGACGAGTCGGCTCAGGCAGGCAAGTTTGACTTTTTTGACGCGTTCGGGAATCCTCGTGGAAGAAGTTTTGTTGCTGCCGTTTTCCCTACTGCCTCTGTGGCGAAGTTGGCGTTGGGGATTGCGATATACCCTGTATTACATGCGTCTTGTGGCTGGTCCATCCGCCTGTATCTACATTGCCGTCGCGGGCATGATTCTCGGTTATGTGGCGCAAGATTTTGTATTTCGTTACTTGCCGTTTCGTCAGTTTACGGAACCGTTATTGACCGAAAATCTGCTCAATGCCACTGGCTTTTCGCTCTTTAGGTTTCTCGTGCCGATTCTGTCCACGATCCTGATCGCAGCTCGTTCCGGTGCGGCCGTATCAGCAGATGTCGGCAGCAAAGTTTACGGAAATCAATTGGATGCGATGAAGACCATTGGCATGAATCCCGTACGCGCGTTGCGGACGCCGATCTTGTATGCGTTTTTACTGGGCACGCCGTTTCTTGCGTTATTGAGCTACTCAGTTGCGGCGTTGACGGCGGCTTTTGCGTTTCTAATCAGTCATCAGAATCTCGGGATCGCGTTCTGGGATGCACATTTTCACAAAGAACTAGTGCAGCCAGCGTCGATCCTGTATCGGGGTAGCGCATGGCTGATTGCGAAACTCGTCTTTTGCGGACTTGGTGTCGCCATGATTTCGTGGCGTTGCGGAGTGGCGCCAAAATTGTCGGGTGCCGAAATCAGCCAAGGCGTGACGCGCACGATTCTGTGGGCGACGCTTTTTGTGCTGTTCGTGCACTTTGTGTTTTCATTGTTTGAATTCAGAGCCGTCGTGTAGGAACACATTGGATGCCGAATCAGACTCGTGTCGTATCGCCCGGTCCGCGTCCAGAGACGGTGCTGACTGCGACGAAGGAGATACTTGCACCACCGGCTGACTGGTCGCTCCTACTGCCCGGAGATCCCGGGCTGACTCGTCGCGTAAAAGCTGCGGGACCGTCGTGGACGGTTCAGGAGAAACGAGGGCGCAAGACATTTTCTCAGGGTGTGTGGGCGCCTCAGGCCCAGATCGCTGCCGCGATGAAACAGCTTGAGGTCGAGCGTTCGACGGAGTCTTATGCCAAACGTCAAGCTGCTAGTGCCCAGCGTCGTGAGAAAACTCAGACTGAGTATGTGACCACGTTTCGCGATGCCGTGTTTGAATTTCTGGCATTTGCTCCGATCCACGCGGAACTCGCCGCGCAACTTGCCGACGCCGTCGCGGCACACGCCACGCCAGTTGGAAGTGGGACCGTCGCGCGGACGAAACAGATCCCTGTGGAACGTCGTGCCGAAGCAGCGGTGATTGCTTGGATGCGGCATCAAACTACAGTCTACGATGAGATGAAGATTGCGCGGATCAAGGGTGAACGTCGCGAAGTTCGCCGCATGCTGGCGGAACAATCTCGCCAACTTTTGCGAGAATATCGCGCCGGGTTTGCTGTTCCACCGAGCAAATGTGAGCTGCGAAAGGCACTCGCAAAAAAGCATGTTTGAGCTGAATGCACCCCCGCTGAGCGGTTGGGCGTCAGTCCATCGAGAAGAGCCGGAGTGCAGTGGCCCAGCCGGAAATGGATGATTTCGTGTGTTTTTATGGACAAAACATCGGCGACTCGCGTTGTGTGGCCTACAAAACACGGTCACGTCGCGATTGACGGGGAATTGTCGCTGGCGGTACACTTCTCGGAGTATTTCAGGTCAACGACGGCAGATGGATTTGCCGTGTGAATTCCATAAGTCAGGGACGACTCCATGAGTGCTGGTCAATCTCCGCGCGACGTCATTTCTTTTGGCGACGTGGAACAATTGCGTGAAGCCCGGAGAATTATTCGCCAAGAAGCCGATGCGCTCGGGCGCCTAGCGGACAGCCTTGACCCAAGTTTCTGCGATGCCGTGCGGGCGATCCGAGCGGCGACAGGGTGTGTGATCGTCACCGGGATTGGCAAGGCTGGCTTGATTGGCCAGAAGATTGTCGCCACGCTGGCAAGTACAGGAACTCGTGCGCACTTCCTGCACCCGACTGAAGCACGGCATGGAGATTTGGGATGTATTGGATCTGACGATATCGCGTTGATTCTTTCCAACAGCGGAGAGACGGAAGAACTTGTCACACTGATTCCGGTCTTAAAATCGCTGCGCGTTCCCATCATCGCGATCACGCGCGACGATCAGAACTCACTGGCTCGGCAGGCGGACGTTGTCGTGCAGATCGGGCAGCATCAGGAAGCTGGAGAACTCGGATTAGCGCCGTCGTGTTCCACAACTGCGATGTTGGCCTTGGGGGATTCCTTGGCGTTAGTGCTCAGTCAGTCAAAAGGATTCACAGCGCGGGACTTTGCCGTGTATCATCCGGCAGGAAGTCTGGGCCGCCAATTGTGTCCCGTGAAGGAGGTCATGCGTTCCGGCAACCAGTTGCGCATCGCGTCAGAAAATGAAACCGTGCGCGAAGTCATGATTCATCACAGCAATCCAGGTCGGCGCACGGGAGCTGTAATTCTGACGAACGAAACAGGCCGCTTGACAGGACTCTTCACCGACAGTGACCTTGCGCGGATGTTTGAAACCCGCCGTGACGAACAATTAGATCAGCCAATTCGACAGGTGATGACCTGCAATCCGATCACCATCGGTCCGGACGTGTTACTGCCTGAAGCAATTCATCTCATGTCCGAACGTAAATTGAGTGAAGTGCCGGTGATCGACAAGGACCGCAATCCAATCGGGATGCTGGACATCACTGACGTGCTCCAGAAAGTGGATGTGGCGGAACACGGCAGCGGCACTCCTCCAGCATTCGAGTCACGAAGAATTCTGCGAACAGCGTGACCGTGCTTCGTGCGAAAGCGTTAGTCGTGCATCTTCCTCTGAGCAAGAAGCCCTTTAGAATGCCCCTCATGTCGCTGTCCACGATACCTCGAGGCCCTCGCACGATCCTAGTTGGCATTGCCCTTGTGACGTTGTACGTCGGGTATTCTGCATTGACCGCGCCATGGTTAAAGATTGAACACAAACAGCAGCCAAGGGTGGGGTCCTCGTCCGCACCGGAGAACTCACCAGTCTTCTTGGAACGCGCCAAGATGTGGTTCAAGGAAGATCCGTGGGTCCAACATGCGAACGCACGATTTGGTGGCGGTTCCCGGTTCATGTACTTTCAAAATCATGAATTATTCAATGAAGATCGTTCGATCAAAGTGGACCCCATTGCCATGTTATGGGATGTGGACAAGTCCGATGTTCCGTACACGCTGACCGCCACATCGGCCCAACTTGACGCGTCCACAAAATTCAGACTGGATACCAATGAATTTGGTCAGATCAGCAGCGGGCAGTTACTCGGAGATGTGCGCATTACCGGTCCCGATGGATTGCGAATCGAAGGTCGTACATTTACCGTGTCGGCCAATGCGTTAAAGTTGACCACCAGCCAGCCGATCAAGTTCTGGTGGGGTGAGCACAGCGGAATCGCGCAAAGCGGCGCAGAAATTGACCTCTTGTCGTCCGGTGATGTTAAAACCCAGGGTTTGATGTCAATCACCGATGTGGAACGAATTCGCCTGCTGGGCAGGGTTGAGTGTGATTTGTTCTTCCAAGCCAAAGACCGGAGCAGCGAAGCTGTCCAACTTAAGATCAGTGCTGCTGGCGGCTTTGAATTTTTCGTCCCAACGCACCAAGCGACGTTTCGCGGTGTGACCAATCAGAAACTATTGAAAGATAACCAAGTTCTGATTGAACGACCAACGATCTCAGGTGGGCTAGACCGGCTCTTTTGTTCCACGCTGACATTGCAGTTTCAACCCGAGGTCCAGGAAGTTGGGGCTGAACAACAGGGTTCTCCAAAATTGCAACTGACAAGTATTCAGGCCGAAGGTCCCAAGGTGATCTTCAACTCGCTGGAACAAGCCGTGACGGCTACTATGAATAAGCTTATATACGATCTCGAAAAACGAGAGATGAAATTATCTGGCGGCCATACGCCTTCCACTGGTCGCCTCAAGCCTGTTCGAATCTATCAGAAAAGTAGGATGTTGACGGCCACGCAAGTCAATGCCTTGCATGATGCCCATAATAAGATTCATACGGTTCAGTGTCTCGGGGCTGGACGGATTGAACCATCCGATCTGCGGTCTGCAGAGGTTCCTGCTCAAGAGGCAGATTCGCTTGACGCGGAGTGGACGGAGTTGTTGATCATTCGTCAATCGCCTGAACAGAAAATCACGTTGAAAGGCGCGGCAAAAATTTCCCAGGCGGACCCGGAGGAGGCGACACCGAGGATGCGTTTGAGCGGTGACTTGATTGAAATGACCGGAACGCAAGTGGCAGACAGTGTGCCGGCTGTGGGCCGTTTACAGAGTCCGGAGCACGAGTCAGGAATGGATCTGAGTCGTATTAATCCGAAAGAAATGACGGCCGCCGGGAACGTGGTGCTGACTCACAAAGGCGTGACAGGCCATGTTCGACAAAAACTCACCGTGAGTTTTGCTGAAGAAGCGGCCGACAGTGGCTCGGCGGACAAGGTGCGGATGGTCAGCCAAACGAAGAATCAGGCTGATTCGTCAGAGGCAGAGGGAGTGACGGAGTTCTTTTGCGACACCGCCAAAGCCAACATTAGTTTTGGGAGGGATGTTGAGCATAAGGCGCATGGAGCGTGGAAGGATGTGTGGCTGTTTGGCAAAGTGAAGATTGCCCACACGGGTGTCAAAAAGGACAGTGACTTTGCTGCGGAAGGCAATGCGCTTTCAGCGAAGTCAGGTTTCTCGGAGATTGGTGAAATCAGCCTATTTGGCGATCCAGCTGAGGCGAGACTGGCTTCTCGGCGCATCGAAGGACCGCGCATTGACCTGCGTGAACTCTTAAACGGAGCGACGGGCGTTGAACGCCAGGCTGCAGTGGTTGGGAGTGGGAGTATCCGGTTTCTCAACGAGAATGGTCTGGATGGCAAGCCCTTGCAGACGCCTTCGTTAGTTGAAATCTATTGGACTGATTCGATGACGTATTCCGATCGGACGGCGTCATTCATCGGCAACATCCGTGCGGTGATGACGAATGGTGTTGATCACAAAGTCGTACTGACCTGTGCCAGCATGAAAATCCGCTTCATTCAGGATCTGCAGATTCAGTCCGAAAAGCGGCAGAAAAACGTGCTCCAGGCTGCCAGTGCATCGAGTGACGAGGAGCATGGTCCGATTGAACTGATTGAATGTAACAGCAAGGTTGTCGTGGATATTGATCAGATGAAAGATGGTATTGTTGAATCGCGAAACCATGCGGAGTTTTCTGATCTGACAGTCAACATGATCACGGGCGTGTTTGACGCAACGGGTTCCGGTAGTTCTGGAATCATCGAATCCACACATCCGAATTCGAAAGACACACCGCGCGCTGCGCCCCGCGCCGTGGCCCGCGCCAATATCGCAGTTTCTACGCCCTCCGATGCGTTTGTGTTTGTGCAGGCGCGATTTATTGGCAGCATTGATGGCAACTACAAGCAGCGGTTTGTCCAATTGAAACAGCATGTTCGGGGAGTTTTTGGACCGGTGCGTGAGATGGGTGATCGGATCGTGCTAGATGAACTGAATGTCAATGAATTGCCGCCGAATACCGGTTCGATGCGTTGCGAAAATCTGGCGTTTTCGCAGATCGAATCCGGTGACCGCGAAGACGCAGCACAATTTTCGATGGTGGCTGAATCGAATACTTCGGACGGAGCTGATGGAACGCATGCACCCTGTCACTTGGAGTCAAACGAAATCTCTGGCGATGCCGACAAAATTACGTACGATTCGTCAAAACAGCAATTCATTCTCCGTGCCGATAAGGGTCGCCAAGCCACGGTGTCGTATCGGCGAACGCCCGGTGCTGCCCCAGAAACCCTAAGCGGACAGCAGTTTGAATACTACCGTGATCGCAACCAGCTCCGGGCGAGCGAGATCACCGGTGTCCAGACAGCTGGCGATTTGAAATCGCCTGGGAAATAGCTGAAGTACAGCATGCTGCCACTGCTTTGACTTCAGAAGAATTGATTTGAAAGCTCGCGATGTCTGAAAGCAGATCCTTGTGAGACGGATTAGCGGCAGGAAACGGTGAAGGGAGAGCGACTCGAGATGACTTCCGATCTGCCGCAACCTAGGACGGCTATTGTCCGCCGGTTGGTCTTGTGTCGTCCTTGGATGTTTCGCGTCCTAGCCGTCGCCATCGCCTCGACGATAGCATTAATTCTGGCAGAAATTGCCTTGCGGCTGTTCGTTTCTGACACGCGCTCTCCGTATATTTATGATGAATTCACCGGGACCCGACTCCGACCCAAGCAGCGCTTTGTCTTTCGGTCCGAAGGATATTCATCGAATGTGATCAATTCTCGCGGACTGCGGGACCGCGAGCAGTCACTTGAGAAGCCTGCAGGCACGTTTCGGATCGCGATCCTGGGAGATTCCTTCAGCGAAGCATTCCAGGTCTCACAGGACAAGACATTCTGGGCTGTGCTGGAACGGGAACTGCAGGCGATGCCGGAGTACCGTGATCAAACCGTTGAAGTGATCAACTTCGGTGTCTCCGGATTCGGCACGATTCAGGAATGGCAGATGCTTGAGCACTACGCTCGTGATTACTCTCCGGATCTGGTTTTGCTGGCTTTTCTTCCAGGTAACGACGTCCGGAATAATTCACGGCAACTGGAATCGGACCATCGACGCCCCTATGCCCGGCTGCACGACGGGGAATTGCAGCTTGATGTTTCGTTTCAAGACGATCCGATGGAGAAACGGTTTCGCGAACTGACATGGTCGGCTTGCAAAGATCAGGCCATCCGCCGATCACGGGTGGTTCATCTGATCTATCGAGCACTCGAAGACTGGCGTGCCCGGAAGGCGAATGCGGCGTCTTTCGGTGCGGAAGAAGGAGGAATCGACAACGCTGTCTTCGCGCCTCCCATGAATGCTGAGTGGACTGAAGCATGGCAGATCACCGATCGGGTTCTCGATGCAATCCAGCGGGACTCGGAAGCGATGGGCGCGAAATTCGTCGTTGTGATCCTGAATAATTCAGTGGAAGTTCATCCCGATCCGGAAGTCACGGCGTCTCTTGCCGTGAAACTCGGTGTCAGCGATCTGGAGGAACCACAACGGCAACTGATCGCAAGCGGCGACCGCTATGGTTTCCCTGTGATCCGTCTTCTTCAGCGGATGCGGGACATCGCTCGCAGGGACAAGGTCTGCTTCCACGGTTTCTCAAACGCATCCCCCTGCGCGGGTCACTGGAATGAGTTGGGGCACGAAACCGCAGGCAAACTCATCGCGAAAGATCTGTCGGAATTATTGAAAGTGATCCCGTGAATCGTCACGGAATTTGCGTAGTTGAATTCGCAAGAATTCAGGCAGGGTCTGAATTTTTGAAAATTCCGCTACCAACGTTCCTGCGTCTGTTGAGTTGGCATCGGCATTGTGGGATTACAGGTTGCGGGCGGCACATTCACGGGGCTGTTAAAGATCTCATGATAGACCGTGAAAAGTGCACCAAACGTCAAGGGCATTACCAGGAAGGCACCGACGTAACAGGCACAGACTCCAAGCATTGCCAACAGATAATGCACAAACAACATACCGCACAATGGACCAAGATTATGCCATACTGCTCGAGCACTGAGCTTGACCGATTCCCATGGTCCGGTTCCACGATCAACGATCAGTGGAAACACAAACAGGAATGGCATGTAAATCAGCAATGACAACACAAGGATTAATGGGTACATCGTGAAGAACGTAGCGAACACCTGCGCCTCGTTATTACCGGCCGTGGCAATTCCGATCATCATGATGATGATCAGAGGAAGCATGACGGCCATCGAACAGGCGAGCGGAATCAGCATGGCCAGCAGCGCGTTCACGAAGACGTCGAAACCCTTGAACAAAGTTTCGAACCGAACCTGAATGCCGTTCATGCGATACCGAAAACACAGGTACATGCCGCACATCATGGGTCCCAACATAATGCACATAGGGACAATGGACCCGATCAGAATCCCAACCAGACAAATCCCGACGAACAGCCAATATTGATCACCCAGCATGGCTTTTGCTGCTGTCAGGCGTTCAATGGGTCTCGCTGATATTCTGCGGAATTCTCCGGAACCTGTCGGATCAACACCGGGAAATGCTTGAGAAGCAGGAAATAGATTTGACATGAAGGTAATCCTAAGACTGCATCGTTTTGATGAGAAGACTCCTGGAATCTTCGCCCGCGGCATGCTGGAGCTTAACTTTTCGGTGCGGCGTAATGAAGTGAATGGCGTGTCCTTGACGTTTCGTGTCGTTCGTTTTTTGCGTCGCCGCGGCCAATTCCCATTGTCGTGTCACTGCAAATCCACCATTTGGCGCGGGGGCGTGGGTGGATACAATCCGGCACTTCGAATTCTTGTGACCTTGAACCGTCACCTGCCGTGTCGTTACCGAACCTGAAAGATCGTCGATGGAAGCCGGAATTGTCGGCCTGCCGAATGTCGGCAAGAGCACACTGTTTAACGCCCTGACCTCATCCACAGCCGCCCAAAGTGCGAACTATCCGTTCTGTACGATTGAGCCGAACGAAGGGATCGTCAGCGTGCCCGATGCGAGGTTGAATCGAATCACCGAATTCATCCCGCCCCAGAAAGTGATTCCTGCGATCCTGAAACTGGTGGATATTGCCGGCATTGTGAAAGGGGCCAGCGAAGGCGAAGGACTTGGCAATAAGTTCCTCAGCCATATTCGTGAAGTGGACGCTATTCTGCAGGTCGTGCGATGTTTTATCGACGAAGATGTGACGCACGTTGGTGGCGGCGTCAATCCGTTGTCGGACATCGAGGTCATCGAAATGGAATTGATGTTGGCGGACATGCAGACATTGGAAAACTCACTACCAAAGGCTCAGCGATCGGCCAAAAGCGGCGACAAGGACGCAAAACAACGTGCCGTCGTGATGGAAAAATGTCTGGAAATTGTCAATGCCGGTAAGCCTCTGCGAAGTGCTGAATTCAACGACGAGGAACTGAAGGTCGTGCGGGCCATTGGGCTGATGACTGCGAAACCAATTCTGTTCGTCGCGAACGTAGCGGAAGACGATCTGGAAGGCAAGAGTCCGCTTGTTGATCAGGTCCGCAAGTACGCTGCCGAACATGGTGCGTCAGTCGTACCGGTCTGCGCTAAGTTGGAAGCGGAATTGGCCGAACTAGATGCCGCAGATCGCCAAGAAATGCTGGAGTCTGTTGGTTTGACAGAGCCTGCACTTGGACCACTCGCGCGGGCCACTTACAAGACGCTCGGCTTGCAGAGTTACTTTACTGCTGGCGAGAAAGAAGTTCGTGCATGGACGATTCCAGTCGGGGCAACGGCACCGCAGGCGGCTGGCGTGATTCACAGTGACTTCGAACGCGGCTTCATTCGCTGTGAGGTTTACACGCTGCCTGATCTGGAAACCCACAAGACCGAAAAAGATATCCGCGCTGCTGGCAAGCTAAGGGTAGAAGGCAAGACGTACGTCATGCAAGATGGTGATATTTGTCACTTCCTGTTTAACGTGTGAATGATTCACACGGGACTGAGGCGAGCCATTGTCGGCGAGCGGTGTGGCGTCAGCCCACCGGTCCATTGCGATTCCGTAGGATGGACATTCTTGTCCGTCGTGACTCGCGAACGCAGAGAAATCGCAACGTACCGGCAAGCTGACGCCCTGCCGCTCGCCTCGATCTGGCGACACTGAGGGATTGCCGCATGTTGCCAAACTCCGCTATGATGCCGAAGAACGATCATTTTCAGGAGCAATAAATGGCAATCGACGACGTTACGGCATTTGTACAAAAAGCAGAAATGATTTACGAAGCGCGTCTACAGGCACTTCTGGAGCCGGAACATGAGAACGAGTTTGTTGCGATTGAGCCGGAATCAGGTGAGTATTTTCTTGGAAAAACATTGAATGACGCCGCGAGGGCTGCTCGTTTATTGCATCCGGGCCGGTTGACACATGTGATGCGGGTGGGACACAAAACTGCGCTTCACCTGGGTATGCACATTCAATGAAAGGATTTGTCGATCGTCACGGTCATGCGTTCATCATGATCCACCTGCGAGCATCAGACGTTGCGACACCGCACGGCATTCAAGTGTGGATCGATACTGGATTCAACGGCGACCTGGTGCTGCCGCAGCAGACAATTGACGATTTGGAGTTGCCTGCTTCCGGGACCGTGAAGGCAGCACTTGCTGACGGCTCCGTCGTAACGCTGCAGCGATACCTTTGTCTTGTGGAATGGTTTGGCACGGAACGTGAACTTGAGGTCGTCGCGAACAGCGGCGAATACCCGTTACTGGGTGTTGGACTGTTAGTGGGGCTGGATCTGCACATCAGCTATCGAACTGGTGAAATCACCATCGAGTGAAGCATTTTGGCCCAAACCGGATGATGCCGATCACTGACTATGCCATCGCGCCATCGACTGGCCTGAAACGCAGTGTTCCGCGAATGCGTTTCCGATACGCCGCCGAACGCTCGCCTCTACCGGACTTCTTGAACAGATGCCTTGGCCTCGAGATGTTCGAGTGTAGCCGGTTGCGGATTCCAACTTTGTGCTTGACTTGCCAATACATCCGCGTGTTGCGGCCAGTCATATAACGTCGCTGGATCAAAATCCGCGCCGTTTGGCCAGACCAAGGTGTGTACCTCAGGGTCAATACTCACCTGATTGAAAAGACTTAAGTCCTGTAATGGTCCAAATAATTCTCCAGCAAGTATCGGACCGAAATCGATAGTTCGGTCGCTTCCATCGTCGAACACGATACGAAGCCTGTGATAGCCCACTATCTGAAAATCCCGTACGCGACAAATGCGATGAGTCATGTTTGTTTACTCCAGCGGCGCAATCGGTAGTGGAGCTTGCCCTGCCTGCAATCGTGCCCAGACGGTTACAAGCTCTTCCTGATGAAGTTCTGCCTAGGCTTCTACCAGTCGGCGTTGCCGACGAGGCAACAAGTTGCCGTGCCATTTCTCAGATGTCGAAGAACTCGGGGACCGCCGAGTCAGACGTGAACCAACCTTTCAGGAATATCAGCTTCGCGCCGGACGCCGTCCTGACCAGAGCCCAGGTGCTGCTGCGGAGAATCGTGAACCGTCGAAGAAACAGCAGTAACGGTGGCTTGGCAAGATGGAGGAATTCCACGTTCTCGCCACTTGCCGTGTTGTACCGATTGATCGCGCGACTCACCGCCGACTTGTGCATCTGGAGCGCCGCGCGATGATTGACGGAAACTCCCCTCCACTTCACATTCCGACATATCCATTCATCGAGAGCCGGCCACGTCCACCAGCGCCATAGGATTGACGCCAACCGGCACAGGATTGACGCCAACACGATGGTCAAAACGATGGTCACGGTGAGCAGCATTTCGTTCCAGAAGGGGCCTGAACTGAGGGAGACTGTCGGGCATTGCTGCATAACATTTCAGTCATTCCAATTCAGTTTGAGGTCGCAGGCCTCTGGGAATCAGGATCATCAAAAGTCGAACCAGAGCCTATCAAAACTCCAATTCCACGGCAAACGATCCTTTGGGCGACTTTTGAATCATTTGCGTCACACGCACTCGACTCGAAGAGTCAAGCTACTGAATCCGCAGCCATGCGACAACGGCAGCGGCGGTGGGTTTGTTTGTGGCCAGCGGCACGCTGTGGACGTCACAAACGCGCATGAGGGCCGATACGTCCGGTTCATGCGGCTGAGCCGTCAGTGGATCGCGAAAGAACAGAATCCCTTCGATTTTCTCTTCGGCGAATCGACCGCCGATGATCAGGTCACCCCCATACGGCCCATGCGCGACTAATGCTGCTGTCTGGAAATAGTCGAGGTGTAGGCGGACAAATTCCAACAGGTCATCTTTGAGTGCATCGTGAGCGGCAAGGCGCTAGCCGCCGGTTTTTGTCGATGAATTACCCGCGGCTACCGCCTTGCGGCTCACAGTTTTGTTGTATTGGGACAGACCTCTTTTGCAGGCCCGTTACATTGTTGACAAAGCACTACGCCACGCGACGCATTTGTCGTTGTGACTGTCGCTGCACGAACGCGGCGTAGTCTTCGGGTGTATCGATTCCCGCTGCCGCGTGATTGACGATGGACACAGCGATCGAAGCACCGCTCTGCAGAGCTCGAAGCTGTTCCAGCTTTTCCATTTGTTCCAGCGGCGATGGCGGCATGGAGGTCAGCTTCAGCAGGAAGTCGCGGCGATACGCATACAATCCAACGTGCAGCAGCCACGGCGACGGTTCACCATCGCGAAAGTAAGCGTCGATCGCCTGATCGCGGCTGAACGGAATCGGCGAGCGGCTGAAGTACATCGCGCGACCATTCACATCTGTCACAACCTTGACACAACTAGGATCCCGCACAACATCGGGCGACGTGATTGGTGAAGCCACGGTCGCCATCTGACTGTTGGATGATCTCAATTCGTGAACTAATGAAGCCACAACCTTTGGGTCAAGTTCCGGCTCGTCGCCCTGCAGATTGACAATCACATCGGCATCCGAAAATCTGCGGCGGGTGAGTTCTGCGATGCGATCCGTGCCGCTGTTGTGTTCTCCCGTCATTTCGGCTCGACCACCGAACGCCGCGACGACATCGGCGATTTCCTGACTATCCGTGGCGACGACGACATCATGCAATTCAGGGCACTGGCATGCCGTTTCCCAGACGTACTGGATTAAGGGCTTGCCCGTGGCTTTCAACAGCAGCTTGCGTGGCAGACGGGTCGAATGCAGTCGTGCGGGGATAATTCCAACGATTTTCATGCCAGACATCCTTGTTTGAGCGAACGGCGAGATTCCAAACCCGCCTTGCACAGGGAAGTCTAGACCGTTTCGGTAGTTCCTGTCAAAATCAACATTTGCAGAGGGAAAGTCAGCGTGTGGCGGAACGGCTGTCCCACGTCCGATTGGCGAAGTGAACGGATTCCACTGATGAAGATTTTTTTTTCCGCTGGTGAACCTAGCGGTGACCAGCATGCCTCCCATTTGATTCAGGAATTGCGGGTCCGGCGTCCCAAATTTGTCGCGGAAGGCTTTGGCGGCCCACATATGCAGGTGGCTGGCTGCCATTTGTATTTTGAGTTGACAGAGCTGGCGGTCATGGGTTTTCTGCGTGTCATTCCCATGCTCGCAAAGTTTTGGCGCTTGGTGCAGCAGGCGGAGGCTCATTTCACTACGAATCCGCCCGATGCCGTCGTGTTGGTGGATTTCCCCGGCTTCAACTGGTGGATTGCGCGGGCGGCAAAGAAACGTGGCATTCCGGTCTATTACTATTTGCCTCCACAACTTTGGGGTTGGGCACCGTGGCGGATCAAACGCGTTCGCAAATGGGTGGATCATGTCATCTGCGCGTTGCCGTTTGAATATGACTGGTACAAGTCCCGTGGCGTGCAGGCCACTTGGGTTGGGCATCCGTTCTTTGACGAAGTGGCCGAACGGACGCTCAATGTTGAGACCATGCGGCAGTTGACTCCGCACCCGCATACACGATGTACAGTGGCAGTGCTGCCTGGTTCCAGAAATCATGAGATCGAAAAGAACTGGCCGGTGATGCTGGAAATCATCAAACGCGTGTCCGGAAACGTCCCCTCGGTCCGCTGGATTGTGGGCAGTTATCGTCCGCAACAACTTGCACGCTGTCGTGATATGCAGATCGCATCGAACGTATCTGTTCCGATCGAATACTTCATTAATAGGACTTCCGAAGTCATTGAATCCGGTGATTGCTGCCTAATGGTAAGCGGTTCTATTAGTCTCGAACTTTTGGCACGAAAAACACCTGGGATCGTGCTGTATCGAGCCCCCACAATCGGTCGCTTCGTATCGCGGTTTCTGATGAACTGTCGCTTCATCACACTTCCGAATCTGATTGCCAATCAGAAAGTGATGCCCGAATTCATTTCCCATGGCGATCCAGAATCCGACATTTGGAAAATCACGAATCTGCTGACAGAATGGGTTTCGAAGCCGGAAGTGGTCGCAGCACAGAAGGAAACCTTGGCACGACTCGCTGGCCACGCGACGACCACAGGAGCAACGAAACGCACGGCGGATCTGTTGCTGCGACTGATTGACGCCAATCCCGCCAATCCCGCAAAAACCAACCCAGATCCTCGGATGATCATTCCGTTTCGCAAAGGCGCCGCGTAATTTGTCGATGAACCTCGTTTCTGCGGCGGTCCTCACCCTTGCAGCTGTGGCCTGAAGGGAGTCATACTTCATAGCGATACTCCGTGCGAACATGAGTGAGACCATTGGCGAGCGGCATGCGTCAGCTTGCCGGTACAAAAACGAGGTACCGGAGGGCTCACGCCGCTCGGCTCGCCAGACTCATTTCCAGCCGCGTGCAGTATGTCCACCGGGATTTTTCTATTCAGGCATTCTTGAAATCAAACTCCGCACGCTATGCATGTCGTTCTTCTCTACAACCGTGTTTCACTGCATGACTCAGCGGGGGATCTCGACGTTCTAAAGCAGGTGGTCGCGGTGGAACAGTCGTTGACGCGCCTCGGACACTCGTCGGTACGAGTGAGTTGTCAGTTAAGATTGGATGATGTGCGGTCGGTGCTGAAGATGGAACAGCCGGATATCGTGTTCAATTTGGTCGAGTCGTTAGGCGGCACGGATCAGTTGATGCCGCTGGCCACGTTGCTGCTAGAATCGATGCAGTTACCGTTCACTGGTGCATCTACACTCGCGATGTTAAAGACCACTCAGAAACTGGAGGCCAAGCGACATCTGCTGATGTTTGGACTTCCCACACCAGCATGGATGACGGATCAGGACTCCGGCTGGCAAGGTCTACGCAATCCTGACGCGATTCCTACGACCGCGATTATTAAAGCCGTGGCCGAACATGCTTCACTCGGAATGAATGATGACAGTGTCGTGCGGTTGGCAGATCTGCGCGTTGGTGGCAAATCTGTTGAGGCGGGCCTAGCGAATCTGATTGCCCGTAAAGCGGCCGAGCTTGGAACTCCGCACTTTGCGGAAGACTACATTGATGGCCGAGAATTCAATCTGAGTGTCGTCGCGACCGACTCCGGCCCGTGTGTTCTGCCATCAGCGGAAATTGAGTTCACGGATTTTCCCGACGACAAACCAAAGATCGTTGGGCATGATGCCAAGTGGAACGAACACACGGCGGAATACATCAATACGCCCCGGCGATTTACGTTCACCCATGGCGACCAACCGTTGCTGGACGAACTGCAATCGCTGGCCCGTCGGTGCTGGGACGTGTTTGGCCTGCGGGGTTATGCGCGCGTGGATTTTCGAGTCGATGCAGACGGTCAGCCATGGATTTTGGAAATCAACGCGAACCCCTGTCTGTCCCCCGACGCCGGTTTCGCGGCAGCGGTCGCACAGGCCGGGCTAACGTTTGATACGGTTGTCTCGCGAATTCTGCACGACGCTCTGCGGTAAGTCCCGGCAGGGCCGTGCGAGATATGCCTGTCTCATCCCCAGGGGCGAAGCCGGCCCCGTGTTCGTCGACGTCCCCCCTCTATTTGTCAGGCCGCACCCGAATCCCGTGACCGCGAAAACTCACACTATGCACTAGTTCAATCGGAGGCATGTGGCTGTGAGTACAATTCGTCGTTTCCCTAACACCGCATGAAGTCTGACTTGCAGTGCTATGACAGGCAACTCGCTGTGTGGCGTTCAAGCGAACGGCAAGCTTGCGGCCGCCGGATCATCTTGATGAGGAGGTAACGCAGACATTACAAATCGACGTCGTCGGCGAAACTGGCGTCTTCCATGATGATGCGATATCTCTCACTGGCGTCTTTTCCCAACAGTTGATGGAATGTAGCGTCGGCCTCCAGTTGGCTTTCGATGTTCACACGCAATAACACACGGGCACGGGGATCAAGCGTTGTGTCGCGTAACTGCGCGGCATTCATTTCACCTAGTCCTTTAAAGCGAAGTACGACAGCAGTGCGATTGGCGGGCAGTGAAGCGAGGATCTCTTCCTTTTCCACATCATGCCGAGCATACATCACATCTTTGCCAACTTCGATGCGATACAGCGGAGGTTGCGCGATGAACAGTTTCCCTTGGCGAATTAGTTCGGTCATGTGTCGAAAGAAAAACGTCAGCAGGAGCGTGGAAATATGATAGCCATCGCTGTCGGCATCCATAAGCAGGATGATGCGGCCATAACGCAGTTGATTCACTTCGAAATTTGAACCGACGCCTGCCCCCAGTGTTTCGACGATGTCGCGGATTTCGTTGCTCTCCATGATCTTCGACATGGTAAGCGATTCGGTATTAAGGATTTTTCCACGCAGCGGCAGCACGGCCTGAGTTGCCGCCTTGCGACCCATCACGGCTGTGCCACCAGCCGAATCGCCTTCGACGATGAATAGTTCCGATTCCGCTGGATTCTTAGACTGACAATCGACCAGCTTGCCCGGCAGATTGGTTTTGCGACCACCGACAGTCTTGCGTCGTACCTCAGAGACGGCTTCACGACTGGCCTGTCGTGCACGGGCGGAAAGAACCATGCGACCCAAAATGACATCCGCCAGAGACGGATTATTGTTGAGCCAGTTTTCCAACGCTGGCCGTACGACGCCATCTACTGTAGACGACGTTTCAGGATTGTTGAGGCGTTCCTTAGTCTGCCCCTGAAACATCGGGTCGCCGATAAAGATACTCAGGACACACACGATGCCTTCGCGGATATCTTCTGCTGAAATCGTCACGCCACGTGGTTTGAATCCATGCACATCCATGTAATTCCGGACCGCCTTGTTGACGCCAGATTTAAGGCCATTCTCGTGCGTACCGCCGGCATGTGTGCGAATTCCGTTGACGTAGCTGCGAATGTTTTCTTCGGTCGAATCCGTCCACCGCAGCACAACTTCAACTTTTGCATCTTTGTCGTCCCTTGTCACAAAAAACAACTGTTCGTGTGATGGCTTCTTGCCTGTGTCTGTCGTGACCTTTTCAATATACGCTACGATGCCGTCAGGATGATGCAATTCATGTGTCTCTTTCTTTTGTTCGTCATGAAAGACAATGGTGAGGCCGCCGTGAATGTACGAAATATCTTCCAGATGCTGCCGAATCGTGTCACCGTTGAACAGCGTGCGGCGAAAAATGTCGTCGTCAGGCCGGAAGAAGATTGAGGTGCCTCGTCCACGAAACGGTTTCACTTTTTGGACAGGACCATTGGGCTTCCCGCGGTGAAACGTCTGGGCCCATTCGAATCCGTCGCGATGCACGGTCGCGATCAACTCAGATGATAAGGCGTTGACGACGGATGAGCCAACGCCATGCAAACCACCGCTGCGGGTATAATTCTTGTCGCTGAATTTTCCGCCTGCGTGCAGTGTCGTCAGGATCACTTCGAGGGTTGATTTCTTCATCTTCGGATGTTTATCGACGGGGATGCCGCGACCGTTATCCTCCACCGTACAGGAACTGCCATCTTTGTGGAGCGTGACGGTGATGCGATCACATTCGCCGGCGAGGAATTCATCGACGGAGTTGTCCACGATTTCCCACAGCAGATGATGCAGTCCTCGTGAATCCACGCCGCCGATATACATCGACGGTCGGCGGCGAACAGGTTCAAGGCCTTCGAGGACTTCAATGTCTTCGCCGGTATAGCTGGAATTGGATTTTTGGGGTGATGCCATGAGAGAGTTTCCTGACAAACTTTGTACACGGTGAACGCCATATGGCTTACAGGCAGCAGGCCGGAAGCATGAATTTACGTGATGATTTAACCTTCCCCGACGCCGCCGAGTTCGCTCCAATCAATCAACTGAATGTCGGGTTGAATGAGTTCCACGAAACCGGTCCGCGAACTGGTTTTGACTCCCCGACCGCCACGGGATGTGACCTGGTACTTGGTCTGACCAAAACTGAGCACACTGTCGTTGTCGTTGCGGACTCGAAGGGCATCGCTGGGACGCGCGAGTTGCACGACGCCAAGCAGTTCGTCACCGGCCTCCAATTTGATGCCCCGCACGCCCTTCCCTGCATTGCCGAGCACCGGCACATCTGCAATGCCGAAGTGTAAGATCCGGGCTTTCTTCGAAGCCATAAACATGGTCTCAGCATCACGGACCAGATCCACGTAGGCGACTTGGTCGGTTTTCCCGAGCCGGCAGAACTTGCGTCCTGATTTTGTTGAAGCTGTGCGAAACGCTTCGAACGGCAGACGCATGACTTGTCCGGCTTTCGTGGCGATTAACAGAGTCAGTCCGACACCATCGCCGACTTCTTCCAAATTCGCAACAAAGCGTGCATCGGTCGTCAGTGCGCCGATGACACTGACACCGTCTTTCATTTTTGCCCGTTTCGCCAGTGGTTCCCCGTAACCGGATGACACCGGCAACTGATCGATCGGTAATGTGTATGCGATCCCATCGTTGCAGAAGAAGACGACATGATCGAGTGTACTCCCGGGAACCACGGTCAGCACCGAATCCCCTTCGCGCACACGCGTCTTCGACACACTGCTCATGTGGCCGACACGCTTGATCCATCCATCTTTTGTGACAACAACATTTGTGTTTTCTTTGACGATGTAAGCTTGCGGATCGTATTCCACAATTTCTTCCGCTGAACCAAGTTCGCTGCGTCGATTGTCAGCGAAGTCTGCCGCAACTTGTTCCAGTTCCGTCGTGATCAGCTTCCACATTTTCGTCTTTGATTTCAGGATTGCTTCCAAGGCTGCGGCTTCGGACTTCTTGGCTGCCAGTTCTTCGCGAATCTGACCGATCTCCAGCATTGAAAGTCGGTATAACTGCAATTCTAGAATGGCATCGGTCTGGATTTCATCGAGCGGAAACTCGGTCATCAGCCGTTTAGCAGCATCCTTCTTCCCGGCGCTCGCACGGATGATTTTCAGGGCGCGATCAAGCCCATCAAACACGATCGCGAAGCCTTCGAGGATATGAATGCGTTTGCGAAGCTGAGCAAGTTGATACTCCAAACGCCGGCGCACGGTCTCATAGCGAAAATCCAGAAAGTGCTGCAGGAGTTCCTTAAGGTTCAGCACCCGCGGCACCGTAGAACCACGATCCGCAGGCACGAGGCACGTGGCATTGTAGCCGAAGTTTTGCTCTAGAGAGGTGTGCTTAAAGAGGTACGCCATGACGGCGACTGAGTCGGCTCCGGATTTCAAATCAACGGCAATCCGGAGACCGTTTTCTTCGTTAGTCTCATCGTTAACACCTTCCAGTTGAGGCAGTTTGCGAGCGGCAATCAGTTCGCCAATCTCGGCCATGAGCGGGCCGGTCGTCGCGCCATAAGGAATCGAATAGATGATGATCCGACTCGTGTCCTGCTTTTTTCCTTGCTGATCGAATCGCCATTCCCCGCGAACTTTGATCGAGCCACGTCCGGTTTCGTACATGTCCTTCAGGGCCGTCCGATCCGTCATGATGCGGCCGCCGAGCGGAAAGTCGGGACCCTTTACGAAACGCATCAACTGAGCCACCGAAGCATCAGGATGCTCAATCAGATGCACGCTCGCCTTAATCACTTCACCAAGATTGTGCGGCGGCATGTTGGTCGCCATCCCGACTGCGATGCCGGATGAGCCATTCACCAGCAACGCCGGGTAACGCGCGGGCACCACCACGGGTTCTTCGTCGGCAGCGTCATAGGTCGGACGCATTTCGACTGTCTGAAATCGCAACTCTGTCATCAGATTTTCGGCAAGTCGTGATACTTTGGCCTCGGTGTATCGAGAAGCTGCCGCTCGGAGACCCATGATCGAACCAAAGTTGCCCTGTCCAATGACCAGCGGATAGCGAAGCGTAAAATCCTGTGCCATCCGCGCTAGCGCTTCATAGACGGCAATGTCGCCATGCGGATGGAACGAGCCTGTCGTGTCCCCACAGATCTTGGCACACTTTCGTGTCTTGCCATCAGCCGTGAGTCGCAAACGATCATACATCACATACAGGATGCGGCGTTGAACCGGCTTTAGGCCGTCACGCACATCCGGTAGCGCGCGGGATGTAATGACAGACAGGGCGTAGTTGAGGTAACGTCGGCGGGTCTCATCACTGATCGGCACAAACTGCACGTTCGCGTCCGGTCCAGCGTTCTCGTCAAAGAGTGAACTGTCTTTTCGATTCGAAGATTTCCGTCGAGCCACTCGGGCGTCCTTTGCCGTAAGAGCATCCTGTCAATTCCTTAGAAGACGCAAATTGTGCACGTTCGGTTCGCTGCAGAGCCGAACCTGAACCAATCCTCGCCAGCAAGGGCACGTAAAGAAAGGAGTGTAGTGCACAACCACTTGCTGCGGCAGGCATTTATGCTGGGTAAATAGGGTAAAAGAAACTGATCGCGATGTTTTTCTGGATTGAGAAGAGTCATTCGCGCGAGCCTGTTCTGATGCCTATCTCATTGATTCTACCGGTGCGGAATGAGTCATCCGCAGGATCGATCTTAGCCGAACAATATGACTGTCGGGAGTATTTTCGGCTTTGCACAACGGCTGGCGATTGGGCTGGAAAGTGAGCGAGGCTGAAACCTGACAGCACGCAGACGGATTCAGTGTGAATCTGCGGCTGCATTCGAATTCTGAATAAACGGCGTGTTTAGGTTGCTGTCAACCTGCCGCCAATGCGGACCACCGGACGATCCGCGGATTCCATGGAGGGGGCTGAAATGCTACGCAAGGGATTAGTAGCGCTGATGATGGGTGTCATTTGCGCCGGCAGCGCGGTTGCCGCTGATTCGACACCACGAAAGCCGACTTCAGCACCAACGGGTCTGGCTGGCTGGTGGAAGCATAAAATCTCGGGCCATCATCAGGCGGCCGGGGTTTCAAAACCGGCTCAGGCGCATAACGTACTGCCAAAATCAAAATCTAAGCTTGGTGGGATTGAACGAGCCGTGGTGCAGGATGCTGAGCGCCAGGCTATAGCCGTGCGTCAGACATCCGGAAGTCCGCAGGACTCTCAGGGGAAATCTGCTCAGGGATCTCCAGTCCCGTTGCAGGCAGAACTGCAACCTGTCCCAATTGAAATGGCTCCGGTGCTGCCGAACATTTCTACAGTCTCAGGCCCGCAGTATTTCAGTGCGATGCCCGCAGGATCGTCAAACACGATTCCTGTTTATCCAGGCTCAAACTGGCAAACATATCAGGCTCCGACGCAGATTCAAAATGTCTCGCAGGGCCTGTATTCTTATCCGGGGAGTTCGACAAGTCCCGCTGGACCTGCGCACAACAGTGGAGGCATGATGACTCCGCAAACGCAAGGCGGATATTACCCGATGTCTTCACAAGGCCAGTATCCCCAAACGGGTGCGGCTCTGTATCCGTCACCGGTTCCCGGGATTCCGCAGCAGATGGGCGGAGCGGCCATTATGAATCAAGCTTTCCATCCGCATGAAATGCTTTATGCGCATGAATACCACGCGATGTATCCGCCCTATTACTACAAAGTCAATGGTGGATTCATGGTCACGCCGTTCGGAGTCTGGTCTCATGAAGATTGGAAACTAGAGGGTACGAAGGTTGATGTCAAATACAAATCGCACATCAGTCCGTTCGCTTTGTTTCATCCCCCCTTTAGCCGTTGATGCGGGTGACGACCTCGATGGGACGTCAGTAAAAATAACATTGGACGGCGGTCATTTTCTGCTCGCCGACGCCACTTCGATCACTCAGCCTTTTTGATCAGGTAGAAGCCAAAATGATCTCCTATTCAAAAGCCCTTCGTACCGCGGCGATGCTGTGTACGATCTTAACGGCGGGACTTTCCGTCGGACAGGACGGCGTCGTGCGGATGGCGGATCGATCACACAGATTGTCCGCCAATGTCGGGGTCGTAAAAATACAAGCACGCCCTTCAGGCCCAATCCAGCATGTCAGTCACTCACACACAGGCTGCGGTGACGGCGGCAAGATGGTCGCCGACTGTGCCGTACCAGTCCGTAACTCGCCTCTCGGAAGTTGCGGGCCACGTGACTCCGTTCACAACGCTGGCCAAGGCGGAAACGCTGGCCAAGGCGGAAACGCTGGCCAAGGCAGCAACGCTGGCCAAGGCGGAAACGCTGGCCAAGGCAGCAACGCTGGCCAAGGCGGAAACGCTGGCCAAGGCGGAAACGCTGGCCAAGGCGGAAACGCTGGCCAAGGCGGAAACGCTGGCCAAGGCGGAAACGCTGGCCAAGGCGGAAACGCTGGCCAAGGCGGAAAC
>QWQG01000089.1 GCA_003670925.1 Planctomycetota bacterium
GCCGAATTGGCCTCGGAAAGGCGACTGGAGCATGCTTGAGCGGCCCGACACATCCGCTGGCCCACCAGTCAAGGTGTCGCAAAATTTCGACCGGCTCGAGCAACAACCGCCGACAAGCGTGGTGCGCAATGCAGGCTAGGCTCCGGAACTGATGCGGAAGAAGAAAGACTTGCGACACGGAAACCAATGCTATCGCTCTCGCCCGCGGGGTCGTCGTCGCTCCGGGTCGACGACGACAAGATGAAGGAGTTGACGAACCAGCCGCCGCCACGGATCCCACGAACAGACGAACATGAACTATCGTTCAGGGCGAATGATGTCTCTTCCCACTCAAACGCATTGCCACCGAGCCCGATAATGCCGTACGGACTGAGACCGCCAGCCTCCGTGACGTTTGCAGGGCCTTGTCCGGGGGATTGCTTGCAGATGCGGTGCCATCAGCAGTGCCGCTGGAGACGGCCGTGGGAGCCGTGTTACTGCCGTTCGGAAAATCGAAATAGGTACTCGTAGTCGGATTGTAGTACGCGGCCTTGTACCACTCGTCCATGCTCGGCAAAACGTACGTTGCAAGACTGTTACGGTACGGATTCGAAGCGTCATAACCTGCATCGCCTGAACCCCACAACGCGATGTTGTCGTTCACGCCGCTGGTTGTGAATTTGTACGCCGCAGATCCGCCTGTGCTTGTGTTCAGCCAGTTCGTAAAACGGGCCGCTTCGTTCCAACTCACAGAAGTCGCTGGCTTGGCAACACCGCGTGTGTGCTTCGTGATCACGAGACTATTGGCAGTCCCATAGTTACGGTTGTACTTCGTGATCATATCCTCAGACACTTCGTACTTGCCCAATCCGTAAGCGTAACCCACTGCTCCGGCTGGATTCGGGCGCCCCGTCGTATCATCCGCGTTGCCGGCGTTGCCGATGTCCACGAAATTCATCGTGAACTGATTGCCACCGATCTCAAACGTGATCATGCCAGCGGTTGCATAACTCTGCCAAAAACCGCAAACTAATAAGCTCAAAAATCATGCCCTGAACCGAACACCATTGAAGATTCTCATCCGAAATTTTTCCCCCCAAAACAACACGCGGGTCAGTAGAATGCCGACAACCCTCTCGCAATCTATCCATCCCCCGCCCCCCTTTAATGCAAGCCTACCAAGCCTGCTTTGGGTGAGTTTTTTCCACAGATGGGCTTTTATTGCCACGAAACGTGTTCTTTGCTTTCTGTGAATCAATACCATCCAGCATGACAGATCTTGGATGCACGCCAGACGTCAAGATCATTTATCGAGTGCCTGTCGGCTTGAGGGCACAGCTCAAATTCTAGGGAATTCTCGTGCAACATCGCATTAATTTTCAGGTGAAATTTATCCTGGCAGTGCAACTGTTTTCGACAACGACTTTCGGTGATGAGATCGACTTCAATCGCGACGTGCGCCCTATTTTGTCGGGAAAGTGCTTTGCCTGTCACGGCCCGGATGCGACGTCTTTGCAGGGCGGACTCCGTTTGGATCTGCCGGACAGTGTCACGTCGCCAGCTGAAAGTGGAAAGACGGCCATTGTCCCGGGCGATCCGGAAATGAGTGAACTGGTTCGTCGCATCACCGCATTTGACGTGGACGTTGTGATGCCGCCTCCGGATTCGCACAAGGCATTGAAAGCGTCTGAGAAGGCAGTGCTGCGAAAATGGGTGCTGGAAGGGGCGAAATACAAGCAGCATTGGTCATTCCTGATGCCCGAACGGCATCGTGCGGCGCCGGCATCGAATTTTGCATGGAACAAGAACGATATTGACCCGATTGTCTTTGCGGAATTACAAAAGCGGGGAATGACACCTTCACCGGAAGCCGATCCTCTGACTTTGATCCGCCGCGTATCACTGGATTTACGGGGCCTTCCGCCCACGATCGCCGAGATCGACGAATTCACTGCAGACACATCCGACAACGGTTACGAACGGCTGGTGGATCGGATGTTCCAGAGCCCTCACTTTGGCGAACGCATGGCTATGGTTTGGCTGGACCTTGCGCGCTATGGAGACACAAATGGCTATCACGCAGATTCTGATCGACCGGTTTGGGTTTGGCGTGATTGGGTCGTGGATGCATTTAATAGCAACATGCCATTTGACCAGTTCACAATCTGGCAACTCGGAGGCGACTTACTGCCGAACGTAACGGTGGAACAAAAGATTGCTTCGGGATTTAATCGGAATGTACGATTCAATGAAGAAGGGGGCGCCGACCCGGCTGAGTTTCTCGCGGCCTACGCAGCCGATCGCGCAATTACGATGGGGCGAATCTGGCTCGGCCTGACACTGAACTGTGCGCAATGTCATTCTCACAAGTACGATCCTGTCTCGCAGAAGGAATTCTATCAGCTCACAGCCTTCTTCAATTCACTTGAGGAAGAAGGGGCAGGGGGGGTTACCGGGTTTCATGGTAAACCCGTCCCACCAGTGCTCCGCGTCCAGACGCGTCTGATGAAGGAAGAACTAGCGAGGGCCAGCGAACAACTCGCACAGATTACAGCCTCCATGACGCTGCTCGTGGCGAAGGCCGCTCCGGAAGACCCAAATTTTTCGGGAGATCCTCGAACCGAGGTGGCAGGATCACAGTTGGCATGGGAAGCTGCAGTGGCTGGATTTGAGCCTCCGCCAGCACCAATTCCGACTGCCCGTTGGGATTTCAGAAAAGGTGTTGACGATCTGCTTGGGGAACGCGACGGGACTTTGCTGGCGGGGGCTTCGATCGGTGAGGCTGGATTAATCCTTGATGGCCAAGCGGCGCACGTCATCACAGCGCCAATCACCATCGACCTCGGCGCAAAAACCTTAGAAGCTTGGGTGCGGTTGAGCAATCTCACTCAAGCCGGTGGTGCGGTCATCGGTGTTCAGACTTTGATCGAAGACCCCTCTGGAATGAGCTTTGATGCGATCGTATTTGGCGAACGAGAGCCCGGTCGCTGGATGGCGGGCAGCAATTCATTCAACCGGACTCAACCGTTTTCCGGCGATCCCGAGACAGAAGCGGACAAGCAGTTTGTCCACATTGCGATTGCTTACGACGAGGATGGGACTATTCGCTGTTATCGCCAAGGTCGTCCCTACGGTCAGGCGTATCGTAAGAGCGAGCTACAAAACTTCAAAGCGGGGGCAGCGCGGATTGTGTTTGGTGCGCGAGCTTTGCCGCCGGGAGCCAACTACATGCTGGCGGGAACGATTCGCGAAGCGCGCATGTATGACCGCGCCCTCAGTGAATCTGAGATTGCCGCGTCGGCTGAAGTTGCATCATCAGGAGTCCCAGCCACCGTGCTTGCGGTCATTCAAACTCCGCGAGATCTACGAGCTCCCGAACAATCGGCTTTGCTCCGGGACTATTATCTACGGCACATTCACGCGGCAACTCGTGAAGCGTTGAAACAGCCGCAGCAGGACGCGCAAATCCTGCAGGATCGAATTGCTTCGCTGACGAATGAGCAGCACGCGCCCCTGCAGATGGTGAGTGTAGAGATGGCGCAGCCTAAACCCGCGTTTGTTCTGATGCGGGGAGATTTCCAGACGCCTGGTGAATCTGTGACGCGAGACGTGCCCGCTTTTCTGCCGCCGTTTGCAGAGGACCTGCCCCAGAATCGCTTGGGACTGGCGCGCTGGCTGATGCAGGCCAATCAACCTCTGGTTGCCAGAGTCCAAGTGAACCGGTTTTGGCAACTGCTGTTTGGTGAAGGCCTTGTACGATCCATGGGAGACTTTGGATTGCAGGGCGAGTTTCCGTCTCATTTGGAACTGCTGGACTTGCTTGCGCTGGACTTCATCGAATCCGGCTGGGATGTGAAGCAGACACTGCGGCAGATCGTGATGAGTCGTACGTATCGGCAGTCGTCGTCTGACACGCGTCGTTATGCGGAAATCGATCCCCAGAACAAACTCCTGTGGCGTGCGCCGAGAGTGCGTTTGCAGGCTGAAATCGTCCGCGACAACAGTTTAGCTGCCTCCGGACTGCTGACGCGAAAAATGGGCGGTCCGCCTGTATTTCCGTATCAGCCCGCAGACTTTTACAAAGGTAAAAACAACGGCTGGCCATGGAATATGAGTCCCGGTGAAGATCTTTATCGGCGGGGTCTGTACACGTTTTGGCGACGCACAACGCCCTATCCCACGTTTGTGATCTTTGATGCGCCGGATCGCGCGGAATGCACGTTCGAGCGACCTCGAACAAATACTCCGCTCCAAGCATTGGTGACGCTCAATGATCCGCAGTTTGTGGAAGCTGCCCGTGTGCTTGCGCAACGCCTTTTGGTAGAAGCACCATCGGAGACAGATGCCCGGATTACGCTCGGCTATCGCTTGAGTTTATCCCGTCCACCATCCTCTGCGGAACTGCTTGTGCTCCGAAACTTTGTGGACGAACAGTTGGCTTACTACCAATTGAATCCAGATGCTGCCAAATCGCTCATTGCAAACGGGCAGGCACTTAACTTAGGTGACCTCAGCCCTATTGAACACGCGGCATGGACAGCCACCGCCAACGTGCTGCTCAACCTCGATGAAATGATCACCCGAAATTAATCGCAAAGATGGCTTCGAATTCACTCCCCCAAGTCATCGGCACGCGAGGCTCTTGGCATGCTGCAATCAACGGTCAGCAACACAATCTTCTTAGTCACATAAAGTTAAGCGAATTATGCCACACATGCTAAATCACGCGCAATATGCCCGGAGGCAGTTTCTGTCGCAGACGGCATCCGGCTTTGGTCTGATGGCCATGTCTGACCTGCTGGGGAACAAATTGCAGGCAGGGGAGAAGCAGCACGTCTTGGGTTCCGGGATACTTGAAGGCACGCACGCACTCCCGAAAGCAAAACGCGTCATCTACCTGTTTCAATCGGGAGGTCCAAGTCATCTTGACCTTTTTGACTACAAACCATTATTGAAGGATCTGCACGGCCAAGACATGCCGCCAAGCGTGCTTGGGGCCCAGCGGGTGACTCTCATGACACGCGACAAAGGACGTCGGACGTGCGCATCACCATTTAAGTTTGCGCAGCATGGATCCAGCGGCGCGTGGTTGACGGAACTTCTGCCGCATACGGCCAAAGTTGTCGACGACCTGTGCTTCATTAAGTCGCTGCAGACCGAGCCGATCAATCACGATCCGGCCGTGACGTTTATCCAGACCGGTCGGGCAATTTCGGGAAGACCGGCTTTTGGGTCTTGGATGCATTATGGGCTTGGAAATGCCAGTCAAAACCTGCCGGCGTACGTTGTGATGATCTGTGGCAACGCGGACCAACCCATCCTGAGTCGCTACTACCACAGCGGTTTTCTGCCTAGCCGGTTTCAGGGAGTGCAGTTTCAGTCCACAGGCGATCCAGTCTTGTTTCTTTCAAATCCATCCGGCATTGATCATCGCAATCGAGGACGAATAATCAACACCATCAATCAACTGAATTCTCTGCAGTATGCAGCGAATGGAGACCCCGAAATTGAGGCTCGGATTGATTCGTTTGAGATGGCCTACCAAATGCAGACATCGGTGCCTGAGTTGATGGATTATTCCACGGAACCCAAAGGCGTTCTGGAGATGTATGGCCCCGATGTCACCACACCGGGAACATACGCTTATCAGTGCCTGATGGCGCGACGACTGGCTGAACGTGACGTGCGGTTTGTGCAGATCTTCCATACGGGCTGGGATCATCATGGAGGTCTTCGCGAGAACATGACTCGGCAAACACAGGCCAGTGATCAAGCCTCTGCCGCTTTGATCACAGATCTTAAAATGCGCGGCATGCTCGACGACACCCTTGTCGTCTGGGGTGGTGAGTTCGGACGCACGGCGTATTCACAGGGCGATGATTTGAACGGCCGCGACCACCATCCGCGCTGCTTCTCCATCTGGATGGCAGGTGGTGGCATAAAGCCGGGCCTTACGCTTGGTGCAACAGACGACTACGGCTACAACATCACAGACAACGTAATTCACGTCAGGGATCTGCATGCCACCATGCTGCAACTCTTGGGTATCGACCACCAGCAGTTCACGTTCAGAAACCAAGGCCTAGATGACCGACTGACGGGAGTTGAGCCCGCCCGAATTATTCATGAAATTCTCGCGTGAAATCATGTATTGACGTCTGAAGAATGCCGGCCTAACGGTGATGTCCACTGCTTTCATGTTGCGAGTTTTGATTCAGTTTTTTGTCAACTGCTCGCGTATGAACTCGAGGGCACGCAGGTTGGCTTCGGCTACGTTCCGCGGGTCGCCGTCACGGAGTCCGTGTTCGGCTCCTGGGATGCTGAGAAGTTCGTGTTTTACGCCGTGCCGAGTCAATTCGCGAGCCATATCGGCGGAGCAGGCGTAGGGGACGTCGGTATCTTCTGTGCCGTGAATCATGAGGAGCGGCGGATAGTCGCTTGTGATTTGTTTCACGGGGCAGAATACGTCGAGCCGGCCTGGCTCTTTTGCGGCATCGATTCCAGTGACACCGAGCGACCATGCGCCGGTTTGTCGCAAGTAGCGATAGTAACCGCCACGAGCTTTCCCTTCGGCCGGATCGTTCGTGTTCGTCAGAATTCGCTTGCCGACGGCAGCTAATGCCTCGGCATGTGGAATTGGGGTTCCGTGATGTGTGGACTTTGCGCGAGTCCATTCGCCGTCGATGTCGCCGTAGCCCCAATAAGCCACGAGCGCCGTTGGTCTAGGCTTCACAATCGCTCCCGACAGCATCGTAAGGAAGCCGCCCGCCGAGCCACCCGCCACAACGACGCGTTGGGGATCAGCACCTAACAGCATGGGACCGTCCGCGTGCAGCCAGCGAAATGCATCCTGAATGTCGCCCACGATCTCGGGTAACTTTACCTCCGGAGCCAACCGATAATCGAGTGACGCTAAGATAAATCGCTCGCGCGTGCACAGTTCCAGAATTTGATTTGGCACATGCGTGCGGCTGCCGACGATCAGCGCTCCTCCGTGAATCCAAACCACCAGCGGCCGCTTCTCTGCCCCCTCCGGTCGATACACGTCCGCCTCAATTTTCACGTCGCCGACCGTCTTGTAAACGTGCGTTGTCTTAACGAGCGACTTGTCGCTCGCGTGCGTGCATTCATGGTCTGCCCCCGCAGCGACGGTGCTTGTCAGCAGACATAGACTTAACAAAATACCCCAGACACAAGGGCATGAATCGCAAGGCTGCATTTTTATGAGTCCTTCAAGATTACCGAACGTAACGGCTTGTGAGCACTCAGTGTTCATGAACCCAGTCTGGTGTCCCAGACGCACACCGTGCGATCGAAGGCTGCCGAAGCCAAACGTGATTGGTCGGACGACCATGCGAGACCATAGATCGTGTTTCGGTGTCCTTGGAGAATGTGCACGCTTCGCCCCGACGAGACTTCTCGAATGAGAACCAAGGAGTCGCTTCCGCCGGATGCCAGATGTCGTCCACTGGGAGAGAAGGCCAACGTCTTCACGGAACCTTGGTGTTCCTCGAATGTTCGTTCAAGCTTGCCGGAAGCGAAGTTCCAGAGCCGGATCACAGGTGATTCTTCAGCAGTCGCGATATTTGCACCGTCTGGCGAAAAGGCTACGCCCTGAATCGGCTTTGGAAGAGGTCCAATTTCACGAACCTGCGTTTGTGATGCGATATCCCAAATTCGAATGAGAAAATCATGCCCGCCGGAGGCCACAAATTTACCGTCTGGTGAAAATGCGACAGAGCTTACAATGTCAGAATGCCCCCTTAGAGTTGCCACTTGGCGAGCAGTGGCGACATCCCACAGGATCAGATCCTTGTCGTGCGCTCCGGAAACGGCTGTCGTGTTTTTGAGCGAAGGAGCCATGCACGTCAGATAAGCCGCATGGCCAGACATCGTCGACTTGAGTGTGCCTGATGCCAGATCCCACGTCCGCAAGGTCTTATCCAGACTTGCTGACAATAATGACGAGTCGCCATTTTGGAAAACAACAGTGCAAATGGCTTCGCCATGACCTTTTAACTGAAACTTCTCGTTGCCGGAGGGCAATTCCCAGATCTTAATTGACTTATCAAGACTGCCCGACGCAAGCAGGCGTCCATCTGACGAGAAGGCCACTGCGTACGCCGCGTTTTCATGCCGCAGGGTAAGGATCGGTTCCAGAGTCACTGGCGATTACCATTCTTCAAACAAGTTCTGGCAGGGGCTGATACTTTGCGTGATCGATCAGATACTGAGGTCGTCCTGTCAGATCGTCGATCGTCGCGCGATCGATGTCGAGTCCAAGGTTGTGATAAAGTGTCGCGAAGATTTCCTGAAAATGCACCGGGCGTTTCGTTGGATACTCGGCTAACGCATTTGTCTCCCCGATCACCTGACCGGTTCGAATTCCGCCACCCGCCAGCAGCGCGCAGCCCACCTGAGGCCAGTGGTCCCGACCGCCTTTGTTGTTAATTTTCGGAGTTCGGCCGAATTCACCCCACACGACGACGGACGTATCACGATCAAGGCCTCTTTCCTTGAGGTCGTCGAGGAGCGCTGACAATGCCTGATCCAGAGCCGGAAGATGATCCCGGGCGTTGTCGAAGTTGGTCCCGTGAGGCTGACCATGCCAGTCCCAGCGGCCAAACGACAACGTCACCACGCGGGCACCGGCTTCTACAAGGCGGCGAGCCACCAGAAAGTCCTCATTTCGCAACCATCCTGCGTCGCCGTATCCCGCGGGTTCTTTCGACCCGCGCCCATACCGTGCGCGCAACGCCGGATCTTCCATTTCAACGTCTAACGCTTTGACGAGTTTGCCAGACGTCAGAATCTCGAATGCCTGTTGGTAAAATGCATCCATGCCATCAATTACGTCCGGAGTGTCGAGTTGCCTGCGGAGCGAATCCATCTGCCCCAGCAAAGTCTGTCGATGACGCAACGTCTGCTGAGTCAGGTTAGTCAAAACCATGTCGTTGCTGCCCGGAGCATTGGCCGAAAATGGAGCATGACGCATTCCGGCAAACCCGCCTTGTCCCGGATCTGACCAGAATGCGCCGCCGATTTTCGGTTGCAGACTCACTGCCGCAGGCACCTCGAGATTCACAGGTCCCTGCAACTTTGACACCGCAGCGGCAAAACATGGCCAGCCTCCCGGTGGCTGGTTGAGTTGCGGATGTCCATGCATGCACTGAAATGCCGAATGTGCACCTTCCGAACCAACGAGTGTCCGGATGACAGCGAGGCGATCCATGCGTTGCGCAAGCAACGGCAGGTGTTCACACACGTCAATCCCAGCCACGTTCGTCTGGATCGGGGAAAATTCTCCACGATACTCAACCGGCGCCTGCGGCTTCAAGTCGACCATATCTTGGTGCGGCGGTCCGCCAGCCAGAAAGATCATAATGACAGACTTATGTGATGCGCCCACCCCCGCCGCAGATTCCGCTTTGAGCAATTGAGGAAGGTTTAGCCCCCCCAATCCCAAGGCACCGATCTTTAACAGCGAACGGCGGGGAACACCGTCGCACAATTTCAGTCGGGATCCATGAACTGTCAACATCCTGCATCCTCACAATGACAACCGTAAACACCCAACGTATTCTCTGAATCACGGCACGCTAACTCAAGCCTAAACAATTCAAGTTGCAGAACGGGCGTGTATTCTTGGAATCATTTCGCGACGATTGAGTGGACGTATATGACGAATCTCCTGACGCGTCTGCGTCCATTTGCTGCCACAATAGCCACAATGGGGGGGGCTTGGCTTGAGTCTGTCCCGCAAGTCAGCCTACAATTCAAAGTGGCCCGAGGGCAACGCTAGGATGGTCTTGGTTGCCGTGGGTTAGAGTTGCAGCAGAACATCTGCCATGCATCATTAGGAGTCATGCGGTGAGATTTCGATCACGAGGAAAATCCGGCGGAGAGACGCTCGTTCGCAGTCAACGTCGCATGACCTTGCTCGTGGTTGGCATTGGCCTAGTCGTGTTATTCGTGTCATCCACTGGCAAGTCGAGTTTTTTCTCAGACCTGTTTTCGAACGCTCCCGTAAAAATCCCTCAGCCACCTGCGGTCAGTCAAAGTCTATTGGCCACAGATACGCTGCGCGCTGATGAATTTCGAGTCGTGCCGACAGAAGCCAATGGAATTGCGAGTCAGTATTCGTCCCTGCTGGATCGCGAAGGCATTGCCGACATGGAATCTGGCGTGCAGACCGATGTCACTGGAGTTCCCGTAATTCCCCAAGTGTTAACGCGCACGATTCGCGACGATGTGCTTGGTGTGTTGTCATCCGAGATGCCTGCTTGGTTCGGCACCCTCCGAATGTCACAGAAGCTAAAGACGAGTGATTTGCAGACGTTGCCTGAAGCGCAGTTCACGCTCTTTATGGATTCTCCGCAGTCCTGTCGTGGCCGTGCTTTCACGTTACGAGGTCGACTACGTCGTCTGACGCCGTTTGCGATTGACCAGTCATCTCAATCATTCGGGCTCAAGTCGGTTTTCGACGCGTGGATTTCCACACGTGATTCTGGCAACCAGTTAGTGCATGTCGTCGCAGTTTCAGCGGATGCTGGTCTTCCAAATCCAGAATCAGAAGGTGTGGCAGCGCCCGATGTCGAAATGACAGGATATTTTTTTAAGCGTGAAGGATACGCGGCAAATGGCAAAACGGGGGAAGGTGAACTTGGGCTGACGGCTTTATTTCTTGTCGGTCGAATTCAATATCTGCCACCTCAGAAAGTTGTATCCCGCGCATCACAGATGAATCCTTGGATGACATGGATCGGGATCGGGGTCTGTTGCGGGGTCATGCTTCTCGTCTGGCAGTTTCAGATTTCCGACACTCGTTTCCGCGAGACGCGAAGCCATCAACTAACAACACTGCCGGTCCGTGCTACGTTTGATGACATTGAAGTGCGCACCGTGCAAGAAGCGTTGCAGGAGATGCAGGACTATGCCCGATCATCCTCGCCCGACACCGGCCTGTTAACGTAGGTTATGTTGCTCTGCTGAAGTGCATCGCCCATCAACTCCCCCCAAAAAAAGACGTTTGGACTTACTAAATTAAGTACGCGCCGCCAGACGAGCACAAATTGCAGCCTGACAATTTTGGAATGCACTTTTTACGACAGAGGACCCGAAGCAAATCCAAATGCAGGGAGTCACTTCCAATGAAAATACGCACCCGTGGCCAATGCAATTCCTCTGTGCTACTCTGTACGCGTCGTTCAAAATCTCCGCATGGCGCGCAAATCCCGGAACGCATGAACGGGGAATATGAATTGACGCTAGTTTCCACTGATGGAGTAAATACTGTGGATGAGCGAAGATCAGCGTCGATGACGGTTGCTTGCATTTGTTGCTTTGGGTTGTCCACCCAGCCCACGGCAAGCTCTCTGTGGCCCAGTTTTTCTTCCAGTCCAATAAACGAATTGATTGCGTAGGAATTTCAGTGAAGCCAAATCTACGGGGATCCTGCCGCGATGGTCATATCATAAATTGTGACGGTTCTCCTGTGCACGTCGGGTCCCAGTTGACGCTCAGTAGCCCCGCAAAGCTCAACATCTTTCTCGAAGTGCTTGGCAAAAGGCCTGATGGTTTTCACGAACTAGAAACCATCATGGTGCGGACACAATTTTGCGATCAGTTGACGTTTCAGGCGACGACGTCGTCAGAATTGACGCTCAGCCTGAGCGATGCGACTCTGCCCGACATGCGTGCTCGTATTCCGCTCGACGAAACAAATTTGATTTTGAAAGCTGCCCGCGTGTTACAGAAATCTACGGGCACATCATTCGGTGCTCATATCATTCTGCACAAACGCATCCCGCCCGAATCGGGACTCGGCGGCGGCTCGAGCAACGCTGCAACCACGCTACTTGGATGTCGTCAACTTTGGCACGCAGACATTCACGACGACCAGTTGCATGCAATCGCCGCTACGCTGGGCAGTGACATCAATTTCCTGCTCAGTGGTGCGTCGGCCGCTGTGTGCCGTGGTCGCGGAGAGATCATTGAACCAATTCCGCTGACTCGAAAACTGTTCTTTGTTGCCTTGCGGCCCCGGGCCGGAAATTCCACCGCGTCCGTTTTTCGGCAGACGGTGATTCCAGCAACGCCGCGTGCCTCGAAGCGTCTGGCGGACGCTGTGGCGCACGGCATCGGAAATTTGCAATCGCTCAACTTCAATCGCTTGACGGACGCCGCGTCGCAGCTCAATCCGGCCATGGCCGCGCTGCTTGCACGCATCCCTCATGCCGTCCGCCGCCCTGCGTTCATGTCTGGCAGCGGATCAACGGTGTATGTCGTCGCTCCAAGCCGGCTTGATGCGCAGGCGGTCGCTGAGCAACTCAAAGATTCCTGCCGCCTGCCGGTCTGGATTCTGGAATGTGGGTCGTGATCGCGTTTGGCAACTGGGCGACGACAGTGCGTCTCAGGATTCCTTCGCCGGCTTCACGTACCTGTCAAACCACGTCACCATTTCCCACAATGTATGTTCGACGGATTCGCGGGCGACGTAGCCGTGCGATTCATGCGGCAGTGTGACATAGCGCACAGTGCCACCGTTGCCGCGAATGGCGTGATAAAGCCGTTCACTTTGGATGGGAAACGTACCGGGATTGTTGTCCGCTTCGCCATGAATAAGCAAAATCGGGGTCTTGATTTTGTGCGCTGCCGCGAAGGGTGACATTATCATGTAAATCTGCGGTGCTTCCCAAAACGTGCGGCGTTCATTTTGAAAACCGAACGGTGTGAGTGTGCGATTGTAGGCTCCGCTGCGAGCCACACCCGTGCGAAACATCGTCGCATGGGCGAGTAGATTTGCGGTCATGAAAGCGCCGTAACTGTGCCCACCCACACCGATGTGATCTCGATCGGTTACACCCATTTCGACAGCTTTGTCGATCGCTGCCTGCGCACTTGCGACGACCTGCTCGATAAATGTATCGTTCGCAAGTTCGGGAGTACCTACGACCGGGATCGTGGCTTCGTCCAGAATGGCATAGCCCTGCGTCAGCAGAAACAGGTGCGAGATGCCGCTGATCGAAGTGAAACGATTCGTGGAACCAGACACCTGCCCTGCGGTGGAAGGATCGTTGAATTCACGCGGATATGCCCACATAATCGTCGGCAGCGGTTGGCCTTTCTGATGTCCGGGTGGCAAGTACAACGTAAATGAGAGTTGCACACCGTCGCTGCGTTCGTACGTCACAAGTTCTTTGTGAATGCCGCGAAGTTGCGGCATCGGATCCGGAAAGTTTGTCAAGGCTTTACGTGCCTGACCGGGTGCGTACAGAAACACGTTGGGAGGATCGTAGGGCGATTCATGTTGAGTGATAAACTGCGAAGCGTCATCAGCCAGCAATGCCACGACCGACTCGTAGCTTTCGTCATCACAGGCGAACAGACGATTTGTCGCGTGCGTCGTGAGGTCAAATCGATCTAGAAACGGGCGATCACCTTTGGGTGTCGCACCGGAGCTCCGGAGAAATAGAAAATTGCCGTGCTGCCACATCACACTTTGACCGTTTGGCAAAAATCGGCCGATCGGATTTCCGGGATCTCCGTAACGATCGTTAATTGATCGCTCCCAGATCAATGTTGGAGTCACATCTGGATGCTCGGTGTTGATCTGCAGCGTGCGCGTCCAGCGACGGTCACGATCATAGTCGCGAACAAAGGCGAGCCCATCTTTTTCCCCCCACAGGATTCCCGTGCAACGTTGGGCGGTGCGTACGAGTTCTGTTGGAGCAGATTCAAATGGTGCTGCAAGACTTAAAACACGATCCCGATGGGGCACGGTATTCCGTGGATCGCCTTCATCCAGAGCTTCCATCCACACCAGCGTCGCTGGTTGGTTCGGTTGCCATGTGACCGCACGCGGACCAGTCGGAACGCCTTCAATCGGAATATTGTCTAGCAGGGGAAGGGCAGCTACAACGTACGTCAATTCGCCAAGACGATTCCAAACTTCAATCACCTGGGGAAAGCGATTCACTGGAAACAGATATGAAAATGGGGTCTTAATCTGCTCCACCAGAATGTGGACGCCATCCGGCGAAATTTCAACCGACGCAAACAACGATGCTGATCCTAGCGGCATAGTCGACATCGTGGCCAGCTCGACGGTCATCAGTTGGGAACGACCGTAGTAGGCCAACAGATCTTCGTCATGGGTATTCTGCAGCAAATCCTGATATGTCCGCACCGGCCCAGATCGCCCGGAACTTTCTTCAATTGCAGGTCCCAACGGAGCCTTCGGCTGGACTGGTGGCCCGCCGCGGTCATGGATAATCGCCTGCACGAGGAGTCCCGAGCTGTCAGGCAACCATTGGACGGGCACGCCGTACGCTCCATTAATCGTCAGTCCCCCAATTTGGCGTGCGATGATATCCATGACAGATGCAACCCATAACTGAATTGCGTTGTCCGTCGTGATGGTGAATGCCAGTAATTTTCCATTAGGTGACCAACCTTGAAAACCGATGTTCACCCCTTCCGGCACAACAACGCGTCGCTGCTCACCGGTTGCGATAGTTTGCAGAATCAATCCCGTACCGCGTGGGGCGAGGTGCTGTCCGTTTGTGTGCGGATTGATTCGCAAGCCGGCTAGCTTTAGCATCGGTGCGGCAAGATCTTCGATTGGCGGATAATTGGCACGTTCGATCAATAAGAGAAATTCACGAGTTGGACTGAGTGAAATTCCAGGTGTTGGACCCACGTCTAGAATGTCGGTAATTTCTTTCGGTGGTCGTTGATAGCGATTTGAGATCATGCCACGTCCTTAAGACGAAACGCCCCACTCGTCAGTGCCAGCCAGCCGATCAATTGCAGAATTCCACCGATAGGAGCCACCATGCCCCATGGAATTCCCAACCAACGGGGACCGCCGATCACGAGCACATACAATGCGCCGGAAAACAAGACGATGCCACCGAAAAAGCACCAAGCAGCGACACTCAAACAACGTGAGGGCTGGTGCAGCAGCAGCAGCCCCGTGGCCAGCATCGCCAGCACATGCACCAAGTGATACTCGACGCCCGTTTCGAAATCCTGAGCGTACTTGTAGCTTGCCGGAATCGCATAACCAGCGACAATTTTCGGGGGCAGATCCGCATATTTATCCGTCAGAAATTTTGTATCCTTCAGACCGTGTGCTCCGAAAGCCCCAAAAAAGACCGCAAGAAAACCGAGACAACCAGCTAGGCATAAACACGTTCGTCCGTTCATTCTGAGCACTCCTGTCGCATACGTCCTAATTCCGCTCCTCCAAACCTCAAATCCGACGAGAATTTGATCGAAGTAGTGTCCAGATTTTAGCAGTCCACTTCGACGCAGTCTCGCGTCGCGCTGCTACACTGGGAAGCACCGGCGCATGTTCCCGGAAATCGGGTCGAACTGCTGACCCATGCGGATGTCTAAGAAAAAGTACCGAGTTGAATTTATGACAGAACGCAGGATCGGACCTTTCATTCTTGGACGCCAGATCGGGGCGGGCGGGATGGGAATTGTTTATCTGGCGACGCACATTGAATCTGGAAAACAGGTTGCGCTTAAAATTTTGCCACCGGCGCTGTCAGATGATGAGAAACTTCTGGAACGATTTGAACGTGAAATCGGCATCCTGAAGCGGATGAAACATCCAAATATCGTCAAGTACTATGGCGGTGGTACTTATCAGGGGCAACGCTGGTATGCGATGGAATACGTCGACGGCGGTTCGCTGCACGACATTCTGAAAAAGCGTAAACGACTTACTTGGGACCAGGCGATTCAAGTCGGTCGGCAACTCACGTCGGCCTTGGAACATGCTCACAATGCGGGCATCATTCATCGTGACCTGAAGCCAGGAAATTTGTTCGTCACAAAGAATGGACGCATCAAACTGGGTGACTTCGGGATCGCACGAGATACCGAGGCGACGGCACTCACGGCGGCAGGCAAGACTGTCGGTACGTACGCGTACATGGCTCCTGAACAGATTCATGGCAATGGGCCGATTTCAGGCAAGACAGACTTGTACGCCACCGGCTGTCTGCTGTACGAACTCCTTGTCGGGGAAACGCCGTTCGTGAGCGCCAACCCAGCGGAGATGCTGATGATGCATCTGAATGACTATCCGTACAATCTCCATGAAAAAGCTGTCGAATGTCCGCTTGCTCTCGATCAACTTGTCGAACGCTTGCTGCAGAAGAATCAGGATGATCGTCCCTTCGACGCGTTGGCTGTGAATACAGAATTGGAACACATTCTGAAATCCGGTAATGAATTCGTTTTGGATGTTTCACAGGAAGCCCTCAAGTCCACCGGTGCATCTGCCTCAGTGTCCGTCTCGATTGATCCGGCGACTGGTGATGTGACGGTTAAGAAGAAAAAAAAGAAAAAAAAAGACAAGTCGCAATTTTATGAAAAGACGTGGTTTCTGCTCGCATTTCTAGGACTGTTGATCGGGGCCGGTGTGTGGTTATCACTGCCGGCGGGCGAAGACACTTTGTACATCAAAGCCAAAGCAGCGATGTCCACCGCTGATCCGGTCGCCCACTTTGACGCTCGCAGTCGTTACCTCCGCCCTTACCTCGCACGCTTTCCGCAGGGGAAGTTTACCGCTGAGATTAAAAGTTGGCTGGATGATGTCGAAGTGTCGTTGCTTGAAACGCAATTGGACAAGCGTGTGCGTCGCCCGGCCGATGGGCGAAACCGCTACGAAACTGAGTGTTTGAAAGCCATGCGGGCAGCGGCCGATCCTGCGCGGAACTTGCTTGAATCACTCGAAATGTTTCAGGCGATGATCGAATCGTTGCCACAGGACGAGGGGGTGAAAGCCGCCGCTGCGGAAGCCGTTGATAGCACGGCAGATCCTGAAACGAATGCGGCGGATGAGATGATCTCCGTGCCGCGATTCTGGAAAATCATCGCTGAAAAAAAACGTGATGCGGGCAAGCAGATTTTGCTGTCCAATTCTGATCGCATCATGCTCATCAGAGAACGCATGACAGCTGCAAATCAGATGCTGAAGGACGGAAAGACAGACGAAGCGAAACAGATCTTTCATCGGTTTCGTGAAATCTTTGAGGGCGAAAAAGAAATCCAAGATTGGCTCGACTATGCCAAATTCCGTCTCCACGGCGACGCGGTTGAAATGCCCGCTCTGCCGGAGTTGCCGGAAGGTGACGAAAAGTAACAACGCTGATCCCGCCCCTCGTTGAGGATCGCACATTTGTTGAATTTCTGTTTGAGTGTGATGTGTTTTGGTTACTGGCGGGCGCATGCGTCAGCTTGCTGGTACGTGGTTCCAAGAGATAAAAATGCACTTTACCTATGACCTGCATTGCACCTGGGAAGAAAACTGCGAATGCGGCCCCACATTTGCGGACGAATCCACAGCAGTGCCCGAGACGCCCATGAAGACAT
This sequence comes from Planctomycetota bacterium, assembly GCA_003670925.1. Lineage (GTDB taxonomy): Bacteria > Planctomycetota > Planctomycetia > Planctomycetales > Planctomycetaceae > SXXK01. The sequence continues at coordinate 17,371 of QWQG01000089.1, forward strand.
TTCTGGGCCTGCCTGTCCGCAGTCGTATCGGAATCGCTGCGGGGTTGCTGCCGAACAGCCGCTGGGTTCTGCCATACGCGCACCGTGGTTTCGATATTCTGACATACAAGACCGTACGTTCTGTTGCCAGATCATGTTACCCACTGCCAAATTGGGTTTTCGTCGAAGACACCGAGCCACCCGACGGCCCGGTGTTCGTCGTCGAGACAGCGAGGGACGATCCGGCTGCGGTGAGCTCAGCCGTTTGCTTTGGAATGCCCTCTGCTGCGCCTGAAGTCTGGCGTGAAGATGTGCGGAAAACGCGTGCAGGACTCGGCTATGGGCAGTTACTGATTGTGTCGGTCGTGGCGACACCATCGCAATCGTCTTCATTGTCGGAGATCGCTGCGGACTTTGCGCAGTGTGCGGCGTGGGCCGTTGAGGCGGGTGCGCACGCTGTGGAGGCTAACCTTTCGTGTCCGAACGTGTGTTCGGCTGAGGGAACTCTTTATCAGGATATCGCTGCAAGCCGGGCTGTAGTTCGCCAGATGCGTGAGGCGGTAGGCTCGACTCCGTTGCTGTTGAAAGTCGGCATTTTTTCGAATGACATCCGGATGCGACAATTCCTGAACGCGATGCATGGGTTGGCCAATGGCGTTACATTGGTCAACTGCATCAGCCGTCCCGTATTGCATCGCGATGGCCGCCCAGCTTTCGGTCCTGAATTCGTGCAAGCCGGTGTCTTGGGGCGGGCAATTCACGAACCATCAGTCGCGGTCGTCCATGCGGTGAAGCAGTGCATTGTAGCGGACGGGTTGAAACTCGAGGTGGTCGCCGTCGGTGGAGCCTCGATCGTAAGAGACATGGCAGACTTCTTTGACGCCGGCGCGGATGCAGTGCTCTGCGGTTCGTCGCCGATGTACGTGCCCAACCTCGCGATCGACTGCAAGCGTATGCATCCTGAGTGGTGAGCATGACTCAGTTGTCGGGGTGCAGTAAAAGGCTTCTTTCTTCTGGGTGTTTATTCGTGTACATTCAGGCTTTACGTGACCGTCGTTTCGAACCGGTTGCGCAATGACGGCATGCCACCCGGCGATTAGATTTCTTTGGTTTATGAAATCGGTGATTACGGATTACTTTGCAATGAACTTCTTCCCCACGACAGGTACGCGACGAAATTTCCTCACGGGATCAGGCATCGGACTAGGCAGCATTGCGTTGGCGGACATGTTAGCGCAGGATTCTGACGCAGCGGACTCACAGGATCATGGAGTGCTGGGTGAGCCGCATTTCGCGCCGCAGGCCAAACGCATCATTTATCTGTTTATGTCTGGTGCACCGTCGCAATTAGATCTGCTGGATTATAAGCCGCTGTTAAATAAGAGGACAGGTGAGCAACTGCCGGAATCTGTCCGGGGGACTCAGCGACTGACAGGGATGTCGGGCAATCAGTCGTCCATCCCTTTGGTTGGTTCACCGTTTAAGTTCACGCAACATGGCCAGGCCGGTGCTTGGTTCAGTGAATTGCTGCCGCATACGGCCAGTATTGCCGATGACTTGTGCGTCGTGAATTCGATGTATACCGAAGCGATCAATCATGGGCCAGGTGTCACGTTTCTTCAGACGGGGACTCAGATCGCCGGCCGGCCAAGCATGGGGGCATGGCTGAGCTATGGGTTGGGACAGGACAACGCCAATCTGCCGTCGTTTGTCGTGCTGATTACCAAGGACAAAGGCGGCCAACCATTGGGCGCTCATTTGTGGGGCAGCGGGTTCCTCCCGACACGGCATCAGGGTGTATTGTTTCGAGCGGCCAAAGATCCAGTCCTGTATCTGGGCAATCCCAATGGTGTCAGCAGTGACAGTCGTCGGATGTTGCTGGATCGACTGAAGGAACTGCATCAGCATCAGTTGGAAGGAACTGCCGACAGCGAAATTCAAAGTCGGATCGATCACTACGAGATGGCTTATTCGATGCAGACGAGTGTGCCGGAAGCGACAAATATCTCCGACGAACCGAAGTCCGTGCTCGATGATTACGGGCCGGATGTGTCAACGCCCGGCACTTTCGCGGCAAACTGTTTGCAGGCTCGCCGACTGGCCGAGCGCGGTGTGCGATTCATCCAGTTGTATCATCAGGACTGGGATCATCATGGCGGACTTCCCGGGGCGTTACCGGCAATCTGCAAGGAAACGGATCAACCCGCTGCAGCTCTGGTAAAGGATTTGAAACGCTGCGGCCTGCTGGAGGATACGCTGGTCGTGTGGGGCGGGGAATTTGGACGCACGAATTACTGCCAGGGGAAAATTTCTCTCAACTTCGGACGCGATCACCATCCTCGTTGTTTCAGCATCTGGATGGCTGGCGGCGGCATCAAGTCAGGTTCAGTTTATGGCGCCACGGACGAGTTCGGTTATAATATTGCCGCTGATGGACTACACATCCACGACTTGCATGCAACGCTCATGCACCTACTTGGAATTGACCATGAACGACTGACTTACAAGTTTCAGGGGCGGCGTTATCGATTGACAGACGTTCATGGAAAACTGGTGGAAGGACTGCTGTCATAGGCAGCACCGACAGCCAAAAACTGTTCGCTGGCTGAGAGTTCGCAGTTTTGGGTTTCGATTGACTCAGAAAGATGGACGGCACTTGGATCTTTTTCGGACGCGAAATGCACTGCGTCCAGATTTCCAAACATCCGGGGCAAATCACGGCCATATTGTCCTTGAATGCGACAACCGATCTGCACGCCGTCTGGATTTTGGCGAATCCACTGAACCTCACCATTCAACACCGGCTGGTCTTTCGCACCAGCAGACCCAAACAGGGTAAACTTGGTACCTTGTGGCACCAAGTGTGGGATCAGCAGACAAATGCCCTTGATTGAGTAATTGCAAAACCAGACAGGTTCAAGTGGTCCGTCGCCCCCCCATTGAATCCTAGCTTTCCAGTTGCATTCATAGCGCAGCCCGCTGCGGAGATCGCTCCATTCACGTTCGGTCAGTCGATCAGGCAGAGGCTGCGTCAGGAAGATGCCAATCTGCCACCCGTGTTGACTCGGTCGACACCAATGCACGATACCTCGATTCTGCGTGAAAGCTGTGACCAGATCGCTAAACAAAGCCAGTTGAACCGGGGTTCCATAGCGGAGCGGCCGATCCGCAATGATCATCAGGTCAAGCCACGCCAGTTCGACCAGTCGGGCGGGAATGGGCGTCCCACTTTCGAGGCAGACGGACACGCAAATCTCAGCAGGTTGGACGGAACCTGCAGTCCGTGGAGATACGGAAGGTTGGGTGATCGTAGTAGATCGTAGCATTGCGGCCTCATGCAGCCACCCGACGGAAGTTCCGACGAGGTGACGTAAGTTATATCACATAGAAACCCGAGCGGATCATCGATTTCACGCAGCCTTTCTGAACCCGTTTTTCAGATTTTCTTACCTCACACGAAAACTGCCTGCGGTTATCACCGAACAGTCTGACTGAATCGATTGTACGAGTTGTCACGACCTGAAAAAGAGCCAGACGCATGTTAGAACAGTGCGATCCATTCGTCTTCGCCAGCAATCCGGCAAAATTTGCTGATCGGAAGACCACGGTGAAAACAGGAAAACTGCTGCGCGTCTTTCGGTTAGTCAATTTGCACCGTGCGTGAGGAGCGTGTTTTTCTTGTTTTTCCGGTCGTAGTACGTCTTCCGTCAAAACATGTTTTCCGGACGGGCGATATCTTGATGAGACGAGCTTTCGTTAGGGCCGATGCACCATCCACAATCGTTCGGCGTGTAGTTGGTGCTGCGGCACTTGGCGTGTCTTTGGAATTCTTCACCCGTCCGTCGAGCAAATGGGCAGAACAGACCATGAAGTTTGAATCTATCTCAGGTAAACAACGATCCCGTCGCAGCAAGTCCAGCAGACAGGCCCCGGGAGTTGTTGAATCACTCGAAGTTCGTTCCCTAATGACTGCGGCGCCGGTGATGGTGTCATTGCCCGCCATCGTCATTGATGCGACCCCCACTTTCGCATGGAGTCCCATCGAGAACGCGACAAGCTACGATCTCTGGGTGAGCGATGCTGAGCAGCGCACGGTAGAGTTTATCGAGAATGGAATTACGGCTACGGACTACACGCCGACCGCCGAACTGAATCTTGGTCGGACTCGGGCTTGGGTACGAGCCAACTTTGCGAACGCTGTCCCATCGGCATGGTCAACACCGATTGAATTTGTGGTGAAGGTAGCTCCCGTGTTGACAGGCCCTGTCAATTCATTGAGTCCTGAGACGCCAAATAAACTAGAGACGACGAAACCGACGATTACGTGGACAAGCCCACCGGGTGCCTTCAAGTTCGAGATTTTCTTCAGCGATCAGACGAGTCGGACATCCAAGACGATTTCTGTCAAAAACCTGATTCCTGCTTTGGATGCTGATGGCAACACACAGCCCGATGGCAAGGGAGACGTTCTTCGTCAAGAAGTGCGCTCGTATACGATCCCCGATGACTTGATCATGGGGAATTATCGCGTCTTCATGCGATCCTTTGACGACGGTGGTAGAATTTCCGCATGGAGTGCGGCGTTTAATTTTGAAGTCGCTCCGCCAGTTATACTCACGCGTCCGAAAGGTGTGACTTTCGACAATCCACCATTGCTCGAATGGGAGTTGGTTCCGGGTGCTACCGATTACGACGTCACGCTGGCGAAGGCATCGTCTCCAAGCACGTACCTTTTCAATTTGCAGAAACGCATTGGCACGTCTTACCAAGTTCCCAAAGCACTTGAAAGTGGTGATTATGTGTTCATGGTCCGCGCGCACCGACGTGTCGCGGGGCGGGTGGAAACAGTTGGTCTCTGGAGTTTACCGGGCAATTTTTCGACGATCAGCAAACCAATGATTACCGGCCCAGTCGGCGTTGAAATCGGTGATCAAACCACGCGAATTGTGACTGCTGCCCGTCCGATCGTGGAATGGACGCTTATCGACAGAGCGGCCCGCTACGAGATCTGGGTTGAAATCAGGAATGGAAAGACGCCATTTCTGAAAACAACTTCCTCGACTCCCTCTTATCAGTTCGAACAAGATCTCAAGGCCGAGACGTACACGGTATGGGTTCGAGCCGTGAGCACCCGCGGTGTTCTCACAGAGTGGAGTGCGGCGTACACGTTTGAAGCGACCGGAGGTCGTCCCATCATCACGTCCCCAGTTGCGGACACGATCGCGTCTCCACTTCTCATAATCACGTGGACACCGATCGTTGAGGCTAAATCTTACAATGTCTGGATCACTCAAACAGGCGCAAATGGTGCCTATATCAATGCCACCGGAATTGACACCCCCGTGTTTTCACCAACGGATCCGCTGCCGACTGGGACCTACCGTGTCTGGGTTCAAGCTGTCAAAGCGGACGGAACCGTGCTTCCTTGGAGCAAGCCTGTCACGTTCTTTGTTGCGTCGCTTGACGTTGCCCAACCCGCAGGTGAAGTCCCGGAATTGCTCGCCGCACTGCTACCAACAACCGGTGACGTTCAAGTCGAGTCAATTACTGAAGTTGCAACAAGCAAATCCAGCGACGAAGGTCCTTCGGATGTTCCAGCCGACAGTGCTCGTGTGCCTTTTGAGTTGATCGCAATGCGATCCACGCATCCCGTCATGGCTGCAATGACGCCGGAAACAGGAGACATCATCCAGCAACTGGCCGAAGAATGTATGTCAGCCGAATGGTGGATGCCCCAAGGCACTGAGTCGTAAGGCAACGCTCGTGATTTCTCATGAAAGCAGCCCAGTTTTTAAGAAAACTAGGCTGCTTTTCTGTTGCGCGAATCAGAAGTCACAACCGAAGAAGGACATCAAAATTGCTGACGACCCTTGAGTGCATCGGCGAGCATTTCACGGTTGGCGAATTCAAGAACGCTGCCGGAAGCAATGCCGCGGGCCAGGCGTGTGATGCGGACGTTGTCGTTCTGGAGTAAATTGGTAATGAACAACGCCGTGCCGTCGCCTTCCAGCGTCGGGTTGGTTGCCATAACCAGTTCGGTGATTCCCTGCTTGCGAACGCGATGCACCAGTTGTTGAATCGTAAGATCCTCTGGACCGACACCGTCGAGCGGTGCGATGCGACCTCCAAGGACGTGATAGAGTCCTGAATACGCCCCGGAGGATTCCAACGCAACGACGTCTTTGGGCTGTTCAACCACGCAGACCACCTGCTGATCGCGGCGCGAGTCGCGGCAGATTCGGCAGAGCGTGTCTTCCGTCAGATTGAAGCACATCGAACAGCGTTTGACGCTGATCTTTACCTCGCGAATCGCATCCGCTAACGCATTGGCTTCAGCACTGGAACTGGACAAGACGTGGTTCGCAAGGCGTTCCGCTGACTTGCGACCAATGCCCGGCAGGTTGCCAAATTCTTCAATCAGTTTGGCAACAGCCTTGCCGTATGGGTGATCCTGTGTCTCCGTTTTCATAGAACCAATCACTCTCCGTCCGCAATTTAGGGTGGAATTCCGTTCCGATAAATGTTCTGCCACTTGCCTTGTAGCAGGTGGCAGGTGGCAGTGTGTTATTGCAGCAGACTCTTGTCCAGCACAGCCCGGGCCTGCTGAAAATAGTCCTTCCATTCGATCTCCGGACGACCGTCCCGCAGACAATCGCGAACTTTGTGCAGTGTATTGCGTGCCATGTGCGGGCAGCGATTGCAGGCGCACGTTTCTCCAGACGAGGCCATAATTCCGGGAACTGGAAGATACGTGTGCTGTGGTGCCGCTTTCGTCAGAGGATGAATCATGGCAGCTTCTGTCGCGACCAAAAACGTCGTCGGCTCCTTCAAGGCCATGACGTATTGTCGCATTTTCTCAGTGCCACCGACCACATCACTGATCTCCAAAATGTTCTGCGGACATTCCGGATGCGCGATCACGATACTTCTGGGATTATTTTTTTTGGCATGGATCAAATCTTGGATACTGAAGATCTCGTGCACCATGCAGGAACCCGGCCAGAGAATCATCTTGCGACCGGTGATTTCCACGAGATAACGGCCCAGATGCTGATCGGGCACGAACAGGATTTCTTTATCTTTAGGCACGCGGTCGATAATCTCCCGTGCGTTTCCGCTGGTCACGATCCAATCGCACAGACTTTTCACAGCGGCGGACGTATTGATGTAGGCAACCGTCTGGAAGTCACGGCCCTGAGCCCGCAATTGTGCCTGAAATGCGGCAAGTTGAGCTGGAGGACAGCTATCCGCGAGCGAACAGCCTGCAAGCAGGTCAGGCATGAGCACACGTTTTTTCGGATTCATGATCTTCGCCGATTCGCCCATAAAGTGGACGCCGGCGAACACAATCGTGGAGGTCGTGACACGCGTGGCATCGCGGGCGAGTTTCAAGCTGTCGCCCGCGAAGTCCGCGATGTCCTGAATCTCTCCGTCAACATAAAAGTGCGCCAGGATGGTCGCATCCTTCTCTTTCTTGAGCGCATCAATTTCGTCCATGAGATCGAGTGGATCTTCTTCGACGACCACGGGCGCGGAGAAAATCTTCAGAGACATGGCATGCATCCTTTAATTTTAGTTTCAGGCCCGGAGGGCGACGATTCTTTAGATTATTGCATTTACGGTCCAAATTTTCGATCGGATCTCTCATCAGACAGGAATTCTGTGGGAATTCGCAGAAATCAGGAGGTTCCTGCCCTGCAAATTCATATCCAGACCTCATAGGCATCGCGTTGAGTCCCAGATTGGGCAATAAACAGCCATCACATTTTGATTCGGGACGCTTCTTGACTACCCTCACGAGGCAAATCATCAAGAATCCATCCCCACAACGTATTCCGTGCGTATTTGTTCCCGCATTCAATGACAGACCCTAAACACGATTCCGCTGATCTTTCCACCATTCCTGTCCGCGTTCTGATCGTCGATGATGACGAAGGACACGCTCAGGCTGTGGCCGATTCGCTTGCGCGAATCAACTGTGACTGTAAGGTGGCGGGATCCGGCGAACGCGGGGCTCAGTTGATTCATTCGGAATCATGGGACGTCGTCGTCACCGACTTACGAATGGGTGAAGTGGACGGTTTGGAGATCCTGCGGCTCACCAAGGAAGAGCTTCCGGAAGCAGAAGTGATTGTGCTCACGGGGCACGGTTCGATTGCTTCAGCCGTCACGGCGATGCAGCACGGGGCTTACACGTATCTCACCAAACCGCTCGACATCGGCGAATTGCGATCGGCAGTGGAAAAAGCATCGGCGCGTCTCAGGCTGATTCGCCGCAATGCGGAACTCCGGCAATCGCTGGACGAACGTTTTGGTTTTGAGGGCGTGGTCGGCAACAGTCCTCAGATGCACAGCATCATTGATATCCTTAAGAGCGTGGCGCCGACCGACAGCACCGTATTGATTCATGGCGAAAACGGCACGGGAAAAGAACTGGTTGCTCGTGCGCTGCATCAGAACAGTCCCCGCAAGAATAAACCATTCGTGCCGCTCAACATTTCGGCATTGCCGGATAGTATTTTAGAAAGTGAATTGTTTGGCCACGAAGCAGGCGCTTTCACAGGCGCCATGGGGCGCCGCATCGGCAAGTTCGAGCATGCCAACGGAGGCACGTTGTTTCTGGACGAAGTTGGTGAAATGCCGATGGACACGCAGGTGAAGTTGCTGCGTGTGCTGGAAGAGCGCAAGATCACTCGCTTGGGGGCAAACGACGAACTACCGATTAACGTACGTCTGGTGGCGGCGACCAATGCAGACCTGCAAAAATTTGTGCAGGACGGAAAATTTCGCGAAGACCTGTATTATCGAATCAACGTCGTGTCGATCAATTTGCCACCGTTGCGCGAACGCTCAGGCGATATTCCGCTCCTGATGGAACACTTCCTGCGAGACCTAACGAAACGCACGGGGCGTGACGCGCAAGGGTTTTCCCGCGCGGCACGCAAAGCATTGTTTGCATATCACTGGCCGGGCAACATTCGTCAATTGCGAAACACTATTGAACGCATGCTAGTGCTGGACAACGACGGGGTCCTCGATATCGACGGACTGCCGCCGGAAATTGCAGTGCTCGTCAAAGATCAACTCCCCGATGTCGATGAGGAAATGCCATCCGGTGCAGATTCGTTGATTGGTAGATCCATGACAGAAGTGGAAAAATACTACATCCAGCGCGCACTCGATCTGACCGACGGAAACCGCGAAGAAGCCTCGCGAATGCTCGAAATCGGCGAACGCAC
>QWQG01000134.1 GCA_003670925.1 Planctomycetota bacterium
CCGCTCGAATCGGATTCAAATCTACATACGCCATACACGCCACGATCGCCGTTTCATCCAGAAGCGGCTGCGCTCGGAATCTGCCCTCCCAAAATCTGCCGGAAACCTGGTCTTCAAAATTCCCGCGTCGAGCAATCGGTTCTGCCAGACATCGCATAAACCACGAAATATCACACAACCGCCGCCGCTTTTCTTTCAGCCCCGACGTGTTGCTGAGAATGTGTTTTAGCTCCGACTCCAGCGGTTCCACCGCCGTGCCGCTGTCATCACGACGCTGCGGAAATAGTCGCCACCAGTGCAGAGCCACTTCTTCATCGGACCATGATTTCACGATGTCCGGTCGAGTCCTGACGACCGCATGCAGATGATTGCTGAGCACCGCAAAGCTCATCACATCCAGAGCAAAGATGCCGGCCAGTTCTTCGAGCCTGCTGCGAATCCACTCCTTGCGATGGGAGTAATCCTTGCCGGTCGTCACATCTTCCCCACACAAAAAAGTACGTCGCACACACCGATTAATCAGGTGAAACACCTGAATCTCATCCGTCGCACAAATTTCCGTTCGATTCACACGTGGCATCGCAATCTCCTCCATTCAGAAAATGTTTGACATCTCGACCCGGTAACAATAATCTTCCGCAATACCCTTGTTAAGGTGGGTGGCACTATTGTCGCTACTCTTGTTAAGGTGGGTGGCACTATTGTCGGGACAGGTCTAAGGTAGCCCCATCGCTCCGCCGACGGGATCTTTCGTTCGACCACAACATTGCCCAAATCGGATCCATTACGAATGCTTAAATCTATCGCTCCTCTAATGCTGCTCGCCACTGGAATGCTCGCGTCACAAACAACGTCGCTTGCGCATGACGGCCCTGATAATCACTTTCACGTATTGCCACATGACAACATGCGGATATGGACTGTGCTCGATTCGGGGTCCACAATCTCCGGAACGTTTGTCTCCGTCCGAGAAGGCAAGGCTCATATTCGTCGAGAAGATGGCTGGGTGAGGCATGTGAAAATTGACCGCCTGATTGCGGCTGATCGTCTCTGGATCGAATCCCGCCAACTTGAGATCGTAGCGATGAATACATTGCCGGAATATGTGCTCACCGGGCAGGGCGGCAAGTCCGCCTCCCCGGCTGATGATGCACCGGCAATTGCTGACAGCTTTGCGCCGTTCGGAAAAGTTGCAAAAGTTCGCTGGGACGAAGATTACTTCTATATAGAATCCAATGGGATGCCGGACCACAAGATGATGGTCGGGATCACGGCGTGGCAACAACAGGTGCCGCTGCCTCAGAACTACACCGGCGAAAATGCATGGCGAATCCCTTTGCATCCGGTGCCCGCGAAGAATCCAATGTCCGCCAAAGACCATTTTTTCCGCGGTGCAATCGCGTTAGCAGTGAATGGGATTCCGATCTTCAATCCGATCAAGAACGACGGCAAAACCGATACGTTGTTAGCCGGGGAACTGGACGAATTTGGTGGCCATTGCGGTCGAGCGGACGATTACCATTATCACATTCCGCCCGTGCATCTGGAGAAGATCGTGGGCAAAGGAAAGCCGCTAGCATGGGCACTCGACGGATATCCGATCTATGGATTTCAGGAGAAAGGTGATACTGACTATTCGCCGCTCGACAAATGGAATGGCCACAAGGACAAGGACGGCAATTACCACTATCACGCGACGAAGACCTATCCGTATCTGAACGGTGGATTCTTTGGTGAAGTGGTCGAACGCGCGGGCCAGGTGGATCCGCAACCACGAGCCGAACCACTTCGCCCTGCTCTGCGTCCAATGCGGGATGCCAAAATTACCGACTTTATTACGACGAAACCTGGAAGTTATCAACTGACGTACAATGTGCGTGGCAAGACGGGGACGGTGAGTTACACGCTGGCGAGCAATGGCTCAGTCGCCTTCCAATTTGTCAGCCCAGATGGCTCGACATCGAAGGAAGAATATTCGCCCAATCGCCGCGGGGGCGGCAACGAGCGGCGACCGGGACCACCCAACAATTCTCCTCCACCTCAGGGTGATGATCGACCACCACTCGATGAAAAGGGGAAAAAGAAATCCGAAGCGGCAAAGAGTGCCTTAAACTCAGATGCGACGAGTTCGAAGAGCGAGCCGGAGTTCGACGTGACCAGTTCTTCGCTCGATTCTAAAGGAATGCTGTCCGTTGCATGCACATGTGATGGCGATCGCCAATCGCCCGCCGTCGCATGGGATAATTTGCCGCAGGGAACGAAATACGTTGCGGTCAGTCTATGGCACACAGCTCCGGACCAAGAGAAGTCTTATTGGGTCGTCTACAACATTCCGGCAGCCGTCAGTGAACTGAAACAGAACTCCAGCGGAGCAGGGACGCTAGGTTTGAATGATCGTCGCCGAGCCACATACGATCCGATGTGTTCAAAAGGTCCCGGCGTAAAGAAGTATCACATCACAGTGTTTGCGTTGTCTCAGGAAGTGAAGTTGACGGCCAGCAAGGCCAGTCGTACCGATCTGCTGGAAGCCGTAAAAGGCATCACGCTCGGCGAGACGACGTTGCATTTCAAGTACGAACGAAAGTCGGCGAATGTTGAGTAAGAGGTTATGTGACGGGTACTTAGTCTGACAGATCGACCTTCATAAACCACAGGCGGCTGCGGTCGCCGGTGAGACGGACCTGTTCCAGCAGGACGCGAATGTCAGGGTTGTAATTGACCGTGACACGTTTACTGCCTTTGCTGACGATGTATGGCTGCTGGATGTCGAAGTCCGGCATCTCGGGAGACAACAGAACGGAACACGCTTTTCCCGGTGCGGCTTCCACGGCAAAATATTTACTCGTGCGGCGTGCTTTCAACCGCGCGGGGTGGAAGCCGTCGTCACTTGCCTGACTGGGTGCGTCTAATTTTGTGAACTGCGCGGGCACAGATTCGAGCTGCACCCAAGACCAGCTCAAGTCCGTGCTGCGCAGGATGTCGGCGTAGATCTTTTCCGGAAATCGATCGCGACGATGAACGGCCATCCAGGCAAACACATCGTCAGCTTCTTCGAAGTATCTTTCCGGGCCTCGATTCAGATACTTAACAATCATGGCGTCGCAAAATTGACCGCTGTCGTCAGAACGCTTCATCAGTTTCGTCAAAATGATTCCGGCCCGTTCAAACCAACCGCCCTGACCATCACCCACGACAACGTACCACGGAACGTTCACGGCATTCCAGACGGTCCACTGCAAATGTTTTCGGCCCAGTCCACAGATTGACACCACTCCCGCAAACAGATCAGGGTGCGACGTGACCAGATCCATGGCGATCTCCCCGCCAATCCCATGACCCGCCACAAAAACGCGATCATCATCAATTCGGAGACCGAGTTTCAACTTGCGGAGGAAGTTCAGGAAGCGGGTATGCTCTGCAGCGGATGCGCCATACGCGATCGCTCCGTCCTCTGAGAGTTGCGGCAACACAATGATTGTGCCGGACTGTTCAGCCTGCGACTGCCACCAAGCCAGATAATTTTCCTGCGTCGCAAATTCCCCGGGAAAAGCGATCACCAATGGGTACTGACGAGATTCATGGTACTCCGGTGGCACAAAACCAAGGGCCCCGGCGGAATCTGCGGTCGCCGGAATCCGAAAGCGACCAATCGCCCCTTCCGTATCGACCGCCACTGTGATCGGGAGTGGAGACGACACGTTACGCACAATCGCGGCAACACGATTGGCACTCATACCTTCCAGCTTGATCAAACGATCGAGAAGGCTGCGACGTTCATCGACCTCGTCTTCGTCTGTCGTCAGAAAGTCAATCAAGAGAAGCTGTCCTTCAAACAGTAATAGTACTTCCGGGAGATTTTGAATCGAGTATTCCGCACCCATTAACCAGCCAGACAGGGCCATCGCCAGTTTGTTTGCGGGCGGAAAGTCCTCCGTATTCGCGATAAGTTCATAAGCTGCGCAGCGATCGATGGTGTCAGCATCAAGATGGTCGACGACGTTTCGACCTGCCTGTTGCGCCCGTGTTCGCAGCATCTCGTCATCAATTGAACCGGCCAGTTCCGGCAATGCCAGTCGGACGGAGGCGATGCGGCGATCGATGTCGTCATAAAGCTTTGTCAGTTGCCCAATGCGCACCAAGGTTTCCGGCGTCAAATTTTCCTGAGGGTACCGCCGCGCGTACTCGGCAGCCGTGCGATGCTGTCCGCCTACGCTGCGTTTTTCAATACTAGTAGCAATCTGCCGTGCCAGTTCTTCGCGAATTGCTTGCTGATATTCTGCCTGTTGGTCCTTCAGTTCAGGAAAGTCCTCCTGCATCGACTGCAGAACCTCAGCGGCTTCCAAAATGCGTTTCCCTTTGAGCAGCATCCGGATCAACTCCAGCCTCCGGTATGCATTGGTTTTAAATTCTGGTACCTGTTGTAGAATGCTGACGAGCTTGTCATTGGGAATTGCCTCAAACGAAATCGCATAGTTCCAGCGATGCGTTAACGACCGAACTTCAGCATACATTTCGTTTACAGAAACAATTCCTACGGTAATCTTTTCCTCCTCACCGTCCGGCAATCGGATGATGCCGTGTGCGATGCCGTGTGCGTCAAACGCACCCATTTGAGGCAAGCCTTTGGGCAATGCATCATGGGACACGGATTTCTGCGGAATGGCGAACGTCAGCACGGGCCATTGAGTCTGATCGACGACTGGAACATCCGCTTGGCGATTCGATGAAAAAATCTGCCGCGCACGTTGATCTACCATCCGCAATTCCAGTGGCATGCCAGGAGCGTCGGGATTCAGCAGGCCTTCTTTAGAGCACATGCCGGACAACTGCAGGCCATTCTTGAATTGGACCGTGCCTGGCTGTGGTTTCTTCTGTTGCGTCGCAATGAGCTGCAGTTGGCCGCACACGTCGCCGGCGGAAAAATTCAGCAGCAGTTCAGACAGGAGAATCAAGCCAATCCGCTGGAACATCAACACAGAACTCTCCATTTATGTCTGTCGTTGAAGATGCCGTTCAAGCGTCTCCAACAGTGAATCGATGGTCAGATCCTGAATGCGATGCGGGGGGTTCCAGCTGAACCAGCGATAGCCGTCATGTTCCGTAACTTGAATCTTCACTGGATTTTTCAGCGTCGCCAGATAAATCAGCAGTTTTTTTTCGACGAAGCCTTTGCCACCATAGCGTTTCTGATTGACCATGTAACGGTTTTCGTAGCTAAACGTTGGGTCAATTTCGATGTCTTCAGCCACAATTCCCGTTTCCTCACGAAGTTCGCGCAGAGCGCACTCCAATTCGGTTTCGCCTTCGTCTGTATGTCCCTTCGGCAAGTCCCAACGCCGGAAATGCTTCATTAGCAGGAAAGATTCAATGGGGTTACCGCGTACGATCAGAAATCCGCAGGAAATCGGTTGTTTCATCTTTTTGCAAACTCCGTGTCGCAATCAGCTTATATCGTGCACCCCATCAAGGGGTGGGAACTGCGGATGGTAATCAACCTTCGACATTCTTTGCAGCAGATCTTCTGCCGTTGCTATAAATGGTTGCGTCACATCTTTACCGTCAAGCGACAAAAAATCGCGTAAAGTCCAGTGATTCACCGGAAACGCCAATTCCTCCCAAGGAATGGCCGCCTGCGTTGCCGGAAACAACTGAACATCTAGACTCTCTGTTCCCGCATGGAATTCGCTCCCAACCAGATCGGCCAGATAAACCAGATGCACTTGCCCGATTCGTGGGACCGCGTAAATACCGAGCAATGCACGAATTTCAACCGCGGCACCAGCTTCTTCGTACACCTCGCGTTTCGCTCCATCTTCTGGTGACTCACCCAATTCCATAAATCCGCCTGGGATCGTCCAATAACCGTATCGTGGCCGAATCGCGCGGCGGCAGAAAAGCAGGTTCTTCCCAACACGTACCACCGCACCAACAATGACACGCGGATTCTCGTAGTGAATCCAACCACAGTCACCACAGACCAGTCGATCGCGGTTGTCGTCCGACGGCGTGATGATGGAAAAGTTTTTGAATGATTCGGGTTGTGAAGTTGTCATTTGTCAAAACAGATTGAAATCTGTCCCATTCGAATTCCAGATCTGCTACTGGTGTTTCGCCCTTTTCACTTTGCGCTGTGCTGAAAAATTGGCAAAGAGCAGTGACAGGAATTCGAACGCTTTCTGATAAACATCTTTTCGTGAACTTCCCCGCGGACCGGCAACGTTCAGTGTCTGAATCTTTTCTCGTCGAATCCAAGCGCTGACGTCGGCAACGCGGTGTTCTAGGGACAATTCTTCAGTCAGCAATCCTGGATTTGAACTTTGACACAGATATTCAATCCTTAGAAGCTGACCTTGCGATTTTGCAGAATCGGCCGTCAGACGCGTGCCGCTGGAGATCCGGTCTAGAACCAAAATGAGCGTCGCATCAGAATCTCGTACGTTCCATTCTGTCCGCACAGCATAAGATCGCGACGCCGTTTCACGAAGCGGATAATGCGAAGGTATGGTTCCGTCTTCGGCTCGTCGATCACGCGGGCACCAGCCACTGATTTCAAGCCCAGCAGCCACGGCGGCATCTAACGCGGCGCGATCGACCCCGGTCTGGCCCCCGGAAACGATGCAACTGAGTTGGCGAATTGTACTACGTCTGCGACCGGAAATAGCTGACTCCATCACCGCTCATACCATCCCTGAAGCTTAACTTTGACATCGAACGGCGTGCGCCCACCATAACGCCGAACCAGAAACGTGACTTCATCGCCGGGCCGGAATGCCTTAAGCGATTCGATCAATTCATCGAAATCTTTCAGCGACTTGCCATTGAACTTTAGCAAGATATCAGTGGCTTGAATCTCGGCTTTGTCTGCTGATGAATCACGCTGGACATTACTGACTTCCACACCGCTCAGACTGGCGTCCTGCGGCTGATGCGAAATCCCCAGACAGACTGGTCCACGTGAGGATACGCGGGTATCACCGAAAATCGCCTTGAGTTCAGCCTCTTCTTCCGCCAACTGAGTATGACCAGCGATGAGGACAACGGAAACCCTGCTGGGACCGGTCATGAAATCATGACTAACGAGAGGCAAGAGTCGCCGGAGTAATTCAAATCCCTTTGCGTCAGCTTTCCAATGTTCATCAATAAAAAGTTTTAAATGATCGTCGCTTGTGGGATCCTGCCTTGTAAACGGACCGGAATCTTCGCGACTGTTTTCCCATAATTTTTCGGGAGCTTTGGGCGACATCCCGGCCCCTAGTTTCTGCAATTCGAGCAGGGTGATTTCCACGCGCCTTTTCCAGTGACGTTCCAGCGAATCACGAGCAGCTTCAGCGACGAACCAGCGATCCGACTTTGCTGCAGATTCCAACGCTTCCGACGCTTGACGCACGACCGCCGAATCTCGTTCACCAGCCGCGTAACTGCGTTCCAGCAAGTCCACGCAACGGCGCGCGACTTCGTTTTGTGTGCTCGTCTGGATGGCTTGCGTCAGAAGGTCGATCTGTTCCGCAGTCACAGCCTGTAACGCCTGAAACGATTTCTGCCGCACGGAAAATTCCGGAGATCGTAACTGGGCAATCGCGTCGTGTACCTGTTGCGTCGTCAGACTCAGGACGGAATCCGTAGCTTCAGCAGGTGGCGCAAGGTCATCGCCCAGTGACATGCCGCAGGACGACAGACTGAAAAAAAGTGACAGGCAAAAGTTGAGGATGAGGCGCGGCATAGAAAAGTCCTGTAATCTGAGCAGTATTGTTTCCGCCCGCCACAGGTTTCGCAAGGCCATCTGGAAAACTTGGCCCCGGAGCGGTATTCGCGGGATCTTGAGGGATGCACTATACTATGCTTGGGGAGGTGATGCTTGTCACGGCAGCGCCCCGGAGCTTCGGAAATCCCCTTCAGTTGCAGTTTCGAGGTGACCGCTTGCCTGAAATGCGGGCCGGTCACAGTCAACCAACAGGTCACCACGATTTGACTTACAAACAGCGACCGTTTCCCTTTCCGCAATGATTTCTAGTCTCCTATTTGATGCCCATGCACAAACAACTAGATCCTCCTGCATGTCACACCACGGCTTCTGACCGAATTTGGATGGCGTGTGTCTGTGTGGCGTGGCTGGTCACCACAACTCTCGCCCTATGCCATGAAATTCCCCGGTTCATGACAGCTGCCGAATCGCCAGCAGGTATGTTCAGTTGGTTTTATGGGATGGACGCGGACTGGTCACTGGCGGTGCTTGTATTATTGACTCTTCCCATGATGCTCGTTGCGGCGCGAGTTGGAAAATTTAAATTGGAGCCACGCAAGTCGGTACTATCAGGACCATGCCAAGCACGCACTTCCTCGCGGGTGCAAGCAGTGACAAGTGTTGCCTTATTTTTACTTTCACTGCTCAGTAGCATGTCCATTGGATTTCGCACCCTATCGTTGGTTCCGCTCCCTCGACAGACCAATCCGGTTGCCCAAATTCGATTCCACGAACTGCCACCAGCGTATCATGACGAATTCAGTTATCTGCTTCAGGCCAGAACGTTCCTCGCGGGACGCGTGGCATGGCCTGCAATGACCGTGCAGCCAGACTTATTTCATCAGGTGCATGTACTTAATCAACCTACGACTGCGAGTCGCTATTTCCCTTGGACTGGATTTTGGATGGCTCCATTCGTCACGGTGGAGCATCCCTATTTCGGACATTGGCTAGCTGGTGCCATTGCTTGCGTGATTTTTCATCGCTGCCTTTGTCGTCTGATGGAATTTCGGTGGGCGATGGTGGGAGGCGTTTTAATTGCCGTGAGTCCGGGACTCGCAGCGTTCAGTAATTTGTTGCTGGCACATCACCCGACGATGATGGCACTTGCCGTGTTTCTGTGGGCTTTCCTGCGGTTTATGGATCACGAGCGCGTCCGGGACATTGTGGTCGCCGGGGCCGCTTTGTCGCTCGCAATGCTCAGCCGACCAATGACCGCCGCTGGCTTTGCGTTTCCATTCGGAATCTGGCTCTTCGTCTCAATGGCTAGGCAACACTTCGGGCCTGACACAAAATCATCGGCTGCGAAGTGGTCGCCCATGCGAGTTCTTGCGGGAATCGGCATCCCGCTGCTCTTGGGATGTGGCGTCCTCGCATTCATGAATCATGCGATTACGGGCAGTTGGTTGAAGTCGGCGTACCAACTTTACACTGACACTTGGACGCCACGGCATCGCTACGGTTTCGACAATGCCAATGTCGATCCGGCATTGCCGGAATCAAAAGTCCTGCAAGCATACGACAACTGGGCGGAAAACCTGACGATCGCCAAAGCACAGTCAAATGTCGCCCAACGCACGCTTTACAGTCTGCGATGGACGCTAGGTATCGCGGCGCTAACTTTCTGCATCATTGCTGCATTAGCCGCCTGCCTTGACGGGCAGGACCGTCGTCCGCTCTTGCTGCTTTGTGCTGTGCTGACTTTGCATGCCGTTCATATTCCATATTGGTACGACGGGATTATGCATTGGCACTATGTGTTTGAAACCGCACCGTTGCTGATCTTGCTGGCCACATGCGGACTGCGCGTTGCCTGCCGGACTCTTCAATCGCGACTTGGCCCAAAATTATCCACACTCTGGTTGACGTTGCTGATCTTGGCATCCCTGATCCCGAACTGGATTGACGCAGATACATTCTGGGGACAGTCAAGAGTCACAACAGCATTTGACGAACAAGCCTTTTCGCGTGTTCGCTTTGAGTATTTTCGACGGCTGACAGCGTCTGAGCAGGTTCGGCATCCCGCCTTAGTTCTTGTCGATGAACGTGGCACTAATCAGCAACTCAGCTACATTGTCAACCCACCCGACTTGTCTGGCGATGTCATTGTCTGCCGCCTGCCTGAAGACACAGCCATCGTCGATGAACTCACGCAAGCGTTTCCCAAACATCATCTTTACGTCTTCAGCCCAGAATTATTGACACTGGAAAATCTCATCCCGAATCCAACGCCGTGACGTAACTGGACTCTGCTAACTAAACCTGCAAAACGCGTGGCAGAGGCGGGAGATCTGGCTTCAGTCGTTGCCGCTAAAATTTACATCCACGCGACCGGTATCCATTTCAGACTCAGGAACAATTATGAATTGGTTTCTTCGAAAAATGATCGCAGCGGCTCTCTGCTTGGCAGCCTGTGAAGGCGTTGTGGGGCATGCGGCCTCCGCTGATGACGTAGTTCGCGTTTTTCTGTTCGCCGGTCAATCCAACATGGTTGGAGCAGACGCGCACGCAGATCGGATCGACGAATTCCCAGAATTTCGAGGTGCCGGAGCTCCGCAAAACGACGTCCTGTATACAGACCTTCTCGACGCTGATGATCAGGTCTCCAAGGGCTGGGGACCGTTGCAACTACGGGAGTCTTTCGGGCCGGAGATCACATTTGCCCGCCGAGTCAGCGAGCAGCTTCAATGCCCGATCGCCATCATTAAATCGGCAGTCGGAGGAACGACGGTGGCCTTTGATTGGAATCCCGACGCGCCAGATAAAGGGCAGAAGTTGTATCCGCGCACGCTGCAACTTATTCGCGAGTCACTGCAGGAACTCGATAAACGTGGCCTACGTTATCGTCTCGAAGGTGTGCTGTGGCATCAAGGCGAAAACGATATGCTCGATCGCAATTTGCATAGCCAATACGCGGCAGGATTGACGAAGTTGATTGTGCGGCTGCGGCATGATTTGAACGCACCGGAACTGAAATGGTACATCGCTGAGGTCAGTGAAAAGGGAATCTGGGGAATGGACCACCGGAGTAACCTTGGGATCCTTCACGAGCAGCAACAGCAGGTCTTGAAAGCGGACCCGCTGCTGCGTTGGGTACCGACATCGCATCTGGCGTTTGAAGTCATGGGAAGTGGCCAGCCGCATTATCACTTCGGCACGCAGGGGCAACTGCAATTGGGTGAGGCATTTGCTGACGCTTATCTCCGCGAAATTGGTCAGGGGCCCACTCCGATCGACCGCCGCTTCAAGCCTGACCTCCCACTGGCAAAGAAGGGACGTATTCGGTTATTTGTGCTTGCTGGCCAGCGAAACATGGAAGGCGAAGATTCTTTTGTTTCCGAGATCCCCGCAGATCCAACTTTCGAATGGCTAATCCACGACCAGGCTGAGGTGCTTTATCGTTATTCGCTGGGTGGCGGAGTCGCCGTGTCAGGGGACTGGGAGCCACTGGGGCCGACGGGGTTTCTCGGCAACTTCGGTCCGGAACTCAGCTTCGGTGCCCGACTGCGGAAGTCAATTGCATCAGACGACGGAGTGGCCATCGTCAAATTCACGCACAGCGGAGCCCAGATGCCAGATTGGATGCCTGCTGGATCACCGGAATCTCATCGTGATCTATATCCGCGTTTCATCGCCATGATCCGGAGCGCACAGGACGACCTGACGCGCCAGGGTTACGAGTGTAGCATCGATGGCGTTTTTTGGCACTCAGGCGAGAACGATGCGTACTTCGGGCCTTACTCGCAGAATTATGCGAAGTGGATGCACCAACTGATCGATCAAGTGGGTCTCGACCTGAAACGCCCCGATCTTCCATGGTTCATTACTGAGCAACATAAAGATGCCCCATGGGGAAACCTAGACATCGTAAACGCGGGGCTGAACGAGATGGCAGTCTCCGATTCTCGAATTACAATCATTAAGACCTCCCACTTGCCTCATGCTCTGCACCACTTTGGCACCACCGGAACGTTGCTGCTGGGCGCGGAAATGGCAAATGCTTATCTCAAACAACCCTGAGGTTCGATCACGAAGATCTCGTTTTTCGCCCTTCACATGAAACCGTAACTCGATAATATAGGCAAGGCTGCCCGCACGTAAGCTGCCAAGATTCGTGCCAGCGTCTATCACACGCGGGAAACACAGTCGTGGACTAGATGCGACACAAAAATCCGATTTTCCAAATCTCGATGCAGATGTCGAAGTTCATCGTGATCTCAATGTGCCGTCCGAATTTGTCTCTCTAAAACCGCGGGTGATTATGAAACGCAGCGAGATGTTGGCGGTGATGGAAGATCGCAATATCCTGTGGGATGTGATCGTCATTGGAGGTGGCGCAACAGGACTTGGGGCAGCCGTCGAAGCCGCAGCGCGGGGCCACCGCACGTTACTCGTCGAAGCCGAAGATTTTGCCAAGGGCACGTCGAGTCGATCGACAAAACTGATTCACGGCGGTGTGCGTTACCTGCGGCAAGGCCGGATCGGCATGGTACGTCAGTCACTGCGTGAACGTGAACGTCTTTTACAGAATGCGCCGCATATCGTGCATCCGCTGAATTTTGTTTTGCCGACCTACCGCTGGGGAGCTAGGGCGATCTACTATGCTGGCCTCAAGACTTACGACTTGCTGGCAGGGCAATGGATTTCCGGACGCGCCCAACTTTTGTCGCGAAGCGAAACTTGCGACCGCATCTCCACATTGCGCGCCGAAGGCGTGCGTGGAGGGGTTTTGTACACCGATGGACAGTTCGACGATGCGCGTCTCGCGATGACACTTGCGGCGACGGCCGTCGATCTGGGCGCTGTGGTGGTAAATTACATGTCGGTCGTGCGCCTTGTCAAAAATCAGCAACGCGTCGCGGGGGTGATCGTACGCGATTCCGAATCAGGAAATGAACTTGAGTTGCGTGGCCGAGCAGTGCTCAACGCAACTGGGGTCTTTGCGGAAGACATCCTGAGTATGGACACGCATCAACAGCCAGTGTCGCCCGCAACGAAAGAACATCCCAAAGTCGTTCTGAGCCAAGGATCGCACATTGTCGTGGATGCGTCGTTTCTGCCAGGAACGACAGCATTGATGATCCCGGAAACCGATGACGGACGAGTCCTGTTCGCGATTCCGTGGCATGGCAAAGTGTTACTGGGTACGACCGATCTGTCTGTCAAACGTGTGACGCATGAACCTCGCCCTCTGCCCTTGGAAATCGAGTATCTCTTGGAACATGCAGGCCGCTATTTGCAGCGTTGTCCTACCAAATCGGATATTCGTGCGTGTTTCGCTGGTCTGCGCCCATTGGTCGGCGCAAGATCTGGTTCCAACGCCACGGCCACGCTGTCGCGGGAACATGAAATTTTTACAGCATCGAGCGGGCTGATCACCGTGATTGGAGGAAAATGGACAACGTATCGCCACATGGGTGAACAACTCATTGATCAGGCGGAACTCAGCGCGGGACTTCCCCGCAAAGAGTCGCGCACGGCTTCGCTCAAATTGCATGCATGTCCCTCGATCGATGATGCCTCTGAGGCTACGTCAGGGAACGTGTATGGCACCGACGCGCATCAGATTGATGCCTTGATTCACGAAAGCCCGACCCTCGCAACGCGATTGCATCCTCGGTTGCCATACCGCGCAGCTGAAGTCATATGGGCGGCCAGACATGAGATGGCCCAAACCATCGAAGATGTCCTCGCGCGACGAACGCGAGCCTTGTTTCTCGATGCCCACGCCGCGTTGGAATCGGCCGCGTTTGTCGGAGAACTCATGCAACAAGAATTGAAACAAAGTGCCGAATGGCAGGTCGACCAACTCCAGCGATTCTCCGTGATCGCACGCGGCTATTGCGAGGAGACATTGTGACCGAGGTGCGGCTCACCACGATGGACTGCAATCCCCTCGTGGAAATCGGGGTCGCGGCACGATTGAGTAGGCTTATTCCCGCGCGGCAAAAAGTGGCCCGTAGGCGGATTAGCAAGAATTCAGAGGTGGGCCTAATTCATGTCGAGTTCTGACGAATATGGTTCCAGCAAAATATCTCAAGCCGAACTTTGCGAGGGATAATTGAATGGAATTTCTCGCATCAAGACGCTCGGTGCGGCATGAATTCAGATTGTGCCTGCTACGCTTTACAACGAAGGGAAGATCAACGTGCAAGAAAACTCTAAGAACTTAGAAGTCATGAACATCGAACAGATACTTCGAGACATCGCCGCGAAATCAAGCTTGACGTACGCAGACGTTGCAGCTGGTGATGCCGGCGGCTTGAAGTTGCGCATGAAGTACACAGCCCACGGCTCAGGCGTGATTGCCGATAGCGGTTTGCCACTGCTGGCTGACGAACTACCGGATAGGCGGTATCTGATTGCTTCAATCACAAAGCCCATCGTGGCTATGAGCGCCGTGCAACTAGCGGCCGAAGGGCATTTCGCCCTCAACGATGCCGTGCGTGATCACCTGCCGGGATTTCAACGTGGCCCTCTGCGTCCCATTACGATTCGACATCTGCTGACTCACACGTCCGGCTTGCCCGACATGCTGCCGCAAAATACGGAACTCCGAGCCGCTGCCGCCACGACGCAGGATTTCGCGAATGCCACAGGGGAAATAACACCCGACTTTGCGGCAGGTACGGGCTGCCAATACTCCAGCATGGGATTCGCTGTTCTTGCCGCGATCATTGAATCGATCACTCACACAACGTGTGCCGACCATCTGCTGCGCAAGGTGTTGCAACCCGCCGCAATGTACAATACATGGCTTGGCCTGCCATCCGAAACCGTCGATGAACTCCTCCCGACCGTGCTTCCCTGTGACTTGCCGATTTGGCAGACGGCAAGTTCCGCTTGGAGCTGGAACAGTCGTTACTGGCGAACTTTAGGCGCGGCATGGGGAGGCATGATCTCAACCGCAGAAGATCTGGGGCGACTGGCAACGTGTCTGCTCAACGATGGTGAAGCTGAATCGCGGGGTTCAGCGCCAAACGTTATCTGGAAGAGCGCCGTCGTGCGGGCCTGCCTGTCGAATCAGACACAGCACATCGCGGGACTCCCTGAAGTCGATCGCGTGCAGCGCGCGTGGGGATTAGGCTGGCGCAAAAATTGGCTGGATCACTCAGCTACGTTCAGCGACTTTCTCTCTGCCGATGCGTTTGGACACTGGGGGGCCACCGGTACCATGATGTGGATCGAACCGGAGACTTCCCGATGGTGTGTGATTCTGACCACACAGCCGTACGAACAAAGCCAAAGCGTGATTCAACGCATGTCAAATGTTGTCGCTGTCGACTACCTCAAGTAATTAGACTTTGCGGCGGGACAGTTCATACACAGGCCATTCGGTTCCGCAGTCGTTGCAATGAAAACCCACGATGGTCGCCGTACCGGGAACTGGAAGCCGATTTTTGGGGCTGATGAGAGCATCTGCTAACTCCAGTGGCTCAATATCGTGGAGCGCGCACGCTGGACAGCAGTTGTTCTGTTGAATGATGCGCGCCCGGTCTGCGGGTTCCATGAACCGACCACTGATTACCACGGATCGACGAGCGCGATCGATCGGAATGATGTCTTCAAATGCACCATCGGGAAGACGGTTCTGCGGCACATTCTTGCGCGCCGATTGCACGTTGCCAAGAGCATCTTCGTTTGGCGAAAACAAACGCAGGCGAAAGCTGTTCATTGTGGTTCCTCCATGAAACACAGGATCGAGTCCAAAAACAAGATCGCTCAACCGCTCCAACATTCCTTGTTGAAAAAACACGGTGAACAACATACACAAGATGTTGCGTGTAATACTTAGCTGAAGTTCACGATCGTGGATCGCGATAGTCTGCTTGCAGTATCAACGAACTGGAGCCGAACTTTAGCCGCAGTGCCCCACAAACTCAAGCACGCAGTTGACAAATTTGAGCCCCGGTAGTTTGCACTGAATAGGCTGTCGCCGCGATGTTCATAAATCGCAGACAGGAACATTCGATGCTCAGTCGCGAAATCAGCAAAACTCGTTAGCATCCTCGGGCCCGACTCGTGCAGCAAACGGTTGTCGTCGCCTGAAATGGCTTATTCTTCGGGTAGGGCGGATTATGTTTTAGCACTTGGCCAACCAGCAAGAAGGCCGTTTCGCTTGGTCCGGCCTCCAGAGTCCATCTCAATTTATTGTTTTGATAAAGCACGAAATCTTCCATAGTAACGCATTTAACTAGAACCCCCCGGAGCAACCTTAAATGCCCATCTTCCTTGGCATCGATATTGGAACCAGTGGTACGAAGACGCTTGCGATGCGTGAGGACGGCGAAATCCTCGCATCGGCGACTGAGGAATATCCATTGAGCAGTCCCAAACCGGGCTGGTCTGAACAGGAGCCTGTTGACTGGTGGACAGCGTCGGTAAACACCGTCAGGCGTGTGATGAAAGCGGCTAAACTGAAGCCAGCTGACATCGGTGGGATCGGCCTGAGCGGGCAGATGCACGGCAGTGTCTTTCTGGATAAAACGGGCGGTGTGATCCGGCCGGCACTACTCTGGAACGATCAACGTACGGCTGCTGAATGTGCCGAGATAGAAACACGTGCTGGGGGCCGGAGCAAGCTGATTCAGATGGTGGCCAATCCCGCTCTTACGGGTTTCACTGCGCCTAAGATTTTGTGGTTAAGGAACAAGGAAAAGAAGAACTTCGACAAGACCGTGCAAGTTTTGTTGCCGAAAGATTATGTGCGATATCGACTGACGGGCGACTTTGCGACGGAGGTCAGTGACGCTTCCGGAACATTGTTGCTGGATGTGGTGAATCGTCGGTGGTCAAAGACGCTGCTGCAGAAGCTGGATCTGGATGCAAAGCTGTTTCCCCAAGTTTACGAATCAGAAGACATCACAGGCGTTCTTTCTGACATCGCCGCCAAGGAAATGGGGCTCAAGCCAGGCACGCCAGTGGTGGGTGGTGGTGGTGATCAGGCAGCCAGTGCGATTGGGAATGGGATTGTGGGGCGTGGCGTAGTTTCAGCGACCATGGGAACCAGTGGAGTTGTGTTTGCACACAGCGACGACGTGCAGGTTGATCCGGAAGGTCGCTTGCATACGTTCTGTCACGCGGTCCGCGGCAAGTGGCATATGATGGGATGCGTGTTATCAGCGGGTGGCAGTTTGCAGTGGTTTCGAAATCAATTGTGTGTGGCGGAAATTGCAGCGGCTAAAAAGCAGAAGGTGGATCCGTATGAATTGATCACAGCGGAAGCGGCCACGGCACCGGCAGGCAGCGAGGGACTATTCTTCTTGCCATACCTTACGGGAGAACGAACGCCACACGCCGACCCAAACGCACGTGCATCGTGGATTGGTTTGAGCTTGCGGCATGGCAAGAACCATATGGCACGTTCCGTGATCGAAGGCGCAACCTATGCGATGCGCGACACACTGGAGATTATCAAATCGATGAAGATCCCGGTGCAAGAGATTCGCGTGTCCGGGGGAGGTGCTCGCAGTCCATTTTGGCGACAGTTGCAGGCTGACATTTATGGTCAGCCTGTAGTCACGATTAATGCCTCGGAAGGACCGGCCTATGGTGTGGCGCTGCTCGCTGCCTCGGGGACCGGTGCATATAAGAATGTCGTCGAAGCCTGCCACGCCACGATTTCCGTGGTGACAAAAACATCGAATAAGGCTGCCGCGACAAAGACCTATCACGCAGCCTATCCGGTCTATCAGCAGTTGTACCGATCGCTCAAAACGGACTTCGCATCGATCCAGAACCTGATCCAATAAGGCGCAATCTGGGTAGACTTCACTCGGGAATCAGCACACAAAAAGTCGCGAAGTCGGATTTACAAAATGGCTTGGCGTGAAACGTTTCTCGAATCTTTTGGGCCCGGACTGCTGGGCGGGATGACGTCTAGGAAATGGGCCCAATTGCTCATCGAGAATCGCTTTTCCGTATCGCCATCATGCCTGCCGCGAGCCCTCACAATCTCCCTCCAGAGCGTTCCGACCAGTCTGTTGCATTGGGCTGATGAGATACGATTTGGCCGCCAGTTCCGCGCTGTGACTGTGCCGCCGCCTGTGTTCGTGCTGGGACACTGGAGGCACGGGACGACTCATCTGCACCATCTGCTGACGATCGACAAGCGTTTTGCTTTCCCTAACAACTATCAGTGCCTCTATCCGAATTCGTTTCTTACTGCGGAGAAGCTGCATTCAAAGGCCATTGATTTTTTCCTCCCTAAGCAAAGGCCCATGGATAATGTCGAGTGGCGTATGGGGTCGCCCCAAGAGGACGAGTTTGCGTTGTGTGTAGCCAGCTTCAAATCACCGTGCATGGGCTGGATCTTTCCTCAACAGCGAGATCGCTACGACAAATATCTCACCATGCAGGATGTGTCAGAGTTCGAAATCGCGGAATGGAAAGCCGCATTTCTGTTATTCCTGAAGAAATCAACCTTCCGCTCGAGGCTGCCGTTGATTTTGAAATCACCACCGCACACCGCCCGCATTAAACTTCTGCTACAAATGTTTCCGGACGCGAGGTTTGTGCATATACACCGCAATCCGTATGACGTGTTTCATTCTACCCAAAAGATGCTTCAAGCGGTTATTGAACTGCATCGGCTCCAGAACAGATCGTCCGCCCACGATCTGGATGACTGGATCCTGCGCATGTACGTTAAAATGTACGACGCTTACTTTGAAGAACGTAGCTTGATTCCGGCAGGGCAGTTCTGTGAAGTAAGCTTTGCACAATTGGAACAGGATCCCGTCGGCCAGATTCGTGGAATCTACGAAGCACTCGAACTACCGGATTTCAGTGAGGTTCATTCGGCGTTGCAGTCCTACGTGTGTTCGATTGCCGGCTATCGCAAGAATTCGTTCCCAGATCTTCCTGAAGAGCTGCAAAAACGCATTGCGAAAGGCTGGCAGCGGTCGTTTCAGGAATGGGCGTATCCATGTCGGTAATCTTTTCCCACTGCGTGCTTGTCGCCCTCAATAACATTCACGATGGAGCGATCGCACGCGTACTGTCTTTTGGTGCCGCAAGTGGCGTGGGATCTTTGGGGGGGACCTCCGCCGTGATGAGAGGCGTAGATTCCCAAAAATCCGGCGAATTCGGACGCTGTGTGTGCAGAGAAAATTCGCCGTTAAACGAATTTTCTCGTTCTGTGGTTGGCTCAGGCGGAGTTGGCGGCCACCACTGGAGCAGGCAACACGTCGGTCATCCGTCAGAACGGGCGGTTCGCAAAAGCATGTTTATCCTCGTCAGGCCTTCCCCACAGCAGATTCTTGCCGGAAATTTGCGAGAGATGTCCTGTAGGTACCATTGATTCATCCAACGATTTTTGCGACCGTTCGTAAGCTGAGGGATGTTCTTGCCCGTGGTTAGGATGAGTCACGCTGTCGAAGCGAAAATCACAGCCCATCACTCCCGTTTTCCTTCCAAACATAAGTATCTCCGAATGCGGCTCTCGTTTTGTAAGCAGTCAAATTCAAAATCCTGCAATTGGCTTGTCTCGCTGCTGACTCTGTCGGTCGTCAGTGGGGCTTTCGCTGGTTGCAACAGCGCTCCAGTTCCGGTCATTGACACATCCAAACAGGCAAAGGAGAGTGTCGCCGATGAATGCCGCCGCAAGCTGAATTCTGTGATCGGTCGGATGCAGCCGGAATCAATGGCCATGCAGACGCGTAATGCATCCATCGCGGTGAGCCTGAATTCGTGGATGTCGTCTTGTGTCTCAGAAGAAGATCGTAAACTGAAACTCAGCGAAGCTAATGCTGCTATGTTGACAGTCAGTGTGCAGCGTGCGGCCAGTCAGAGTCGCTTCACAGAAAGCGACGTCAATTACATTCGCGACTGTCTGTTGCTCAGTCAGCTCACTGAATCACTCTGGAAACAGACGGATGAAAAAAGCGTCGGGAAAGTGCGTTCAGATCTTGATCGCGTGCACCGCCTGTTCCAGCACGTGATGCAAAATGTGTCCCCGCTGCAGGTCGCTGAAACTCGAATTCCCCTAGGACTGTACGACGTTTTGCTCACCGGACGCGGTTCGGTTGAGGACCGCATTTGGATTCTAGCCGAAGCGTTAAGGCAGCGACAAATTGATTCGGTGCTGTTGAAGGCCTCGACACCCGGCGATCCAATGGCCATCAGCCCTGTCGACGCAGCTGACATGCTTCTGGTGGTAGTGATTGCGGAGAAAGCGTTATTGTTTGATCCGGTGCGATGTACGGCCGTGCCTCAGGACGGTGATCAATCGATCATTGTGACAGATCCTGCAGATGTGACGCTGATTGCACAAGTCGAACGCTGGAAGACGGCCACCCCATTCGTCGTTGCCAACCCATCCGCATTTGCTCCACGAATGTTCCTGCTGCAGCAGCGTATCGAAGCTCAGGATGCTGCCACGATGTACGAGGAACTTGCCGGTGGCACGAGTGAAATTCGCCCCTTAGTGCAGCGACTTTCGGAGGCACTTGGCGCCACATGGCCTGCCGAGACTTTCAAAGTCTGGGACATGCCAGAACAGCAGATTGCAGCCGCAGCTGGCTTGAGCGAGCAACAGCAGGAAGAATACACGCTGCTGCTGAGGCCACTCGACAGCCCGTTCGAGCGAGAAGCCATCAGCTTGGGGAATGCACTCGATGATCCTGCCGTCAATCAGGAAGAACTGTCCGACGAAGAACGTCTGCAACGGCGCATTATCGCACTGGAAGAACGCTGGTCGCGAATTGGAACTTCGAGTGATGAACTGTTCGGGAAACCATCAAGACGTTTGTTACGCGCCCGTGTGGCTCAGATTTCTGGGTCATTGGATATCGAAATGATTCAAGATTTGCGGCAGATCCGGCAGGCCAATATGCAGACGGAGATTGAAGTGGAAGTGCCAATCAATGGTAAGCAAGTCCGTCGCAGTGCTATTCCACTGCCGATTATGATCCGGACCGTACAGCAGAACGCACTGGGCGACACACTCTATTGGACATCCATGATCCAATTGTCGCGACATGACGTCGGGGCTGCGATCGCCACATTACGTAACTTTCGAATTCAGTATCCGGACGACCCAACGGTGTTTGCGTCGATGATGAATGAAGCCGATGCGCTCATCGCATACGCCAATCTGGCCGACGCGATCACGGTCCTTAAGCAAGCCGATGTTGAGCAAAACCCCGAACAGGTCCGCGCCCATTGGTGGCTGACACGCCTCGAAGCGGCGAAGTAGACTTGTCCGACAAACGTGCGGCATGCGGCATGCGTCAGCTTGCCAGTACCATGCGATTCTGGCATTTGGCCGGTTTTGTCGCCACTCGCAATCTAACGATCAGGGCTGACGTGACACCGTTCGCCCATTGCACAAGCGGTCACTTTTCAAGTGATTGTTGCAGCATGGTCAACGCCTGCCAGAGGTTAGCCTGCGTCCACAGCAACGGCGTAATGTCGTTCGGAATCCATGCACCTTCTTCACAAAAGTAGGATTCCGGGCAACGATCCTGCGGAAAACGATTTCCGGCTGGTGTCAATTGCGACAGCGATCGCCGAGTTGCTTCAAGCTGTAGTTCCAGTGAGGCGGGATCACCATCGGCGAGATACCGCTGTCCGTGAATGCAGGCGATGATCGGATCGAAGATGCACCATTGAGCTTCCATGCCCGGCTTCAGAAGTTGGTCCCGGGCGTCTAAGTCGTCGCTAAAATCTGCGGTCCTTGCTTTCGCAGACAGCAATGTTCGATAGTCTGCACACCAATAGGAATCACCCGGATAGCGTCGAATGCCACACGGCCCCTGCAATTGCGCCTTCACATCGGCGAGGATCGTATCTTCAAGGATTCGATCACGCAGAATGTTGAGCGGATAAATCAGAAAAAGTAACGCCGCATCATAGCGGCGATTCTGCAGGGGATTTGGCTGGACACATTCTGCTGGGAGAATTTCGTGAAGAGCCTTGCGACACTTGATCAACAGGCCATCGACATCCGACATCGTGATGGGATGACTTCCGTTTGCTAGATGTGCGGCCACCGCAGTCTGCTGCATCAGTTCTCGCAGCAACGACAGTCCGGCCACAACGCAGCCAATGCTGGAAGCCGCAACTTTTCGGACTTCTTCCCAATGGCCACTGTCTGCATCCTGCCAAACTTCGATAACTTGCCAGAATCGCACCAACTGCGCCAGCAACGCCCAGTCAACGGCATTTGACGCTAGGTCACCACGAATGATCAACCGACATGTAAGCCAGAGAAAATATCCCAAGGCGTCATTCTGAGCATGCGCCCATTTTTCCGAATTCTCAGTCAGATGTGTGCCGTCGAAACGAATATGAGGCCGTTGCATCGGATCTGCTGGATCGGCTTTTCCGTCAATGATGTCCGTAAATCGATGGCGGTATTTGGCAAAGAACGCAGTCAGCGACTGCATGCACACCCGCGGAATTGTCGCATTGTTCAGCACTGCCAGATGAGCCCATGCGATCTGGATGTTGTCGCGGACCCAGACATTCTGGTAACCCGACAATTCAAAATCTCCACCCTCACCCGCGGCAGCGGAGAACAGACCGTTCGGCAAAGTCGGGAATAGAAATGTCCCTCGGTGTTCCAGAAACTGCATCAAATCCCGCACATCGTTCGCCGTGGTTGTGTTCTGAATCCACGCCACCGATGCTGACTTCGACCAATCCATTGCCACATCCTTTCTTTTTGCTGCGTTCAAAACGAGAACCATACTTTTCCGGCGAGCGGTTGGCATCAGCCCTCATCGTACATGGCGACGAAAGCCCCGTGTCTATCAGAACCTCGTCACGATCACGGAAGTGGAATTGGCCAACTCCAGCCTGATGAGAAACCTCCATCCACGTAAAGTGTCTGGCCGGTCATGAATGCCGACGCTTTTGAGGCCAAAAAGACAGCCGTGCCGATCATATCCTCGGGCTGGCCGAGTCGTCCGAGAGGCGCATTGGCTTCGTTCCATGCCTGCATCGTGGGATCGGACCATAGTTTTTTTGTGAGATCCGTGAGAATAAAACCCGGCGCAAGGCTGTTTACGCGAATTCCGTGGCGGCCCCATTCCAACGCCAACCCGCGGGTCATCCCCTGCATTCCAAACTTGCTCATCGCATAGGGCAGCACGCCCTTGAGCGGCATCCACGTGTTAAGCGATTCGATATTGATCTGTGTGCCCGATTGACGTTCAATCATATGCCGTCCCACTTCCAGCGACATGAGAAAGGCGCCACGTAGATTGGTGTCGAGCACAAAATCGTAATCGGCGGCAGTGAACGTTTCGGCTCGCTGACGGCGATTGACCCCGGCCACGTTGATCAGTGTGTCAATGTGTGTCAACTGTTCGATCGCAGCGGCGACGGTGGATTTGATCTGTTCCGGGTCACTCACGTCACAGGTTAGGCCAGTCACAGACATTCCTGCCTTTTGCATTTCCTGCACCGCCGCTGCGATTGATTCCTGACTACGGCTGCAGATCACAACCTCCGCCCCCCGCGTGGCAAATCCCTCCGCAATCGCCCGCCCAATTCCACGACTGCCACCGGTGATTAGCACATGCTGATCGGAGACCGAAAAAAGTTGATCGGACACAATATGATTCCTTGTCTGGGATTCGACACACGTCGCGTGAAAAATCAGCGCCACTCTGCGAAAATGGAAATGGACAGAAAGCCCCGCCAGTTAAAAACCTCGCCGTAGTCTGAACATTCTTAGGCCATGATTCAAAGCACTTTGTTTATGCATCAGTCCATCGCCGCCTGTGGTTACTGCGTCATGATTTTCTTGGCATGGTTGATGAGTTCCCACCGGCGGCGTTTTCCGTGGCGTGTGGTCCTAGGAGGAACCATGCTGCAGCTGATTTTTGCCGTGCTTACGATCAAGACGAAACTAGGGCACATATTTTTCATAAACGCAGGTGCGTGCTTTAATACGCTGATGGATTTTGTCGATGAGGGGAATGTTCGAGTATTTGGCGAAAACTTTCGCGATCACTATTTTGCCTTCAAAGTTCTGCCCACAATCATCTTTTTCTCAGCGCTCATGTCAGTGCTGTACCACCTCGGAATAATGCAGTTCGTCGTCCGGATCCTGAGCTATGTGATGCAGGCGACGCTCGGTACATCGGGAGCGGAAAGCCTCTCGGCATCTGCGAATATCTTTGTCGGGATGACAGAAGCACCGCTTGTGATTCGCCCGTACGTTGCCCGGATGACACGTTCTGAACTCATGGCCGTCATGGTCGGCGGCTTCGCAACGGTGGCTGGCGGTGTGATGGCTCTGTACATTGGCTGGGGCATTGATCCCGGACATCTGATGACGGCATCCGTCATTTCCGCGCCCGCTGGACTATTGATTGCCAAAGTGTTGCAGCCGGAAGTGGACACGCCAGAAACGCTAGGTGTTTCCCAGCATGCCGTACCGCCAGAAACATCGAACTTGATTGAAGCAGCGACCAATGGAGCTGCCGACGGTCTTAAACTCGCACTCAATGTCGGCGCGATGCTCTTGGCATTTTGGGGGCTCATTGCCATGCTAGATTACGGCCTGACTCATGGCTCGGCGTGGGTGTTTCAATGGCTGGGACACCAAGACTGGCAATCGCTGACAATGTCGCGGATTCTCGGAGTTGTGTTTTCCCCCATCGCATGGCTCATGGGAGTTGAATGGAAAGAGTGTTCATCTGTCGGACAATTACTGGGCGTCAAAATGGTGGCTACGGAACTGGTTGCCTATGCACAACTGGATGTGATGATGGGCAATGTCGAGACCGGTATTGCGCCAACATTGTCTCCCCGAGCCATCATCATTTCGACTTACGCTCTGTGTGGATTTGCCAACTTCGCCTCGATCGGCGTACAGATCGGCGGGATCGGAGCCATTGCCCCGGAACGCCGTACGGATTTGACGCAGTTGGGAATGCGGGCCATGCTGGGTGGATCTCTGGCATGCTGCATGACAGCGTGTATCGCGGGGATCCTGATTGCGTGAATAAACGCCTACGGCAGCAGGCCACGTTCACGGAGTTCCTGAATATTGCCGGGAGCACTGGCAAGAATTCTTTCCGAGGCGTATCGAAATACGGCAAACCCAGCAAGCGCAGCGGGCGCTGACAGGATTGCAACACGATCTTCTTCTTCTTCGTCCAGTTGACGATTCAAACGCGTCACAGCTTCTTCAACAGTGTCAGTGACAATTTTTTCCGGCCCAGATTCGTTGCTCAGCTTCAGGTTCGAAAACGCGGCGGTGCGGGACATCAAGAATTCAATCAACCCGGTCTCTTCATGTTCTTCAAAGAAATTACGCAGTTCCGGGTGCATCGTGTCCGGTGTAATGATCCTCGCTCGGGACACTGTGACGTTGCCGCGACGCACTTTAACCATCGCCGCTTTACCTGCGGCATCTCTGCCGGAAGATGAAGTCACTAAATAATACGGCAGATCAGAATCACCAAAAGTGAACAAACCGACCTCGACCGCGCGCTCAATTCGCACAGCGTTCCACGTAGCTTGGAACCTCTGAAACTGTTCAAACTCATCGAACATCGAAATAACAGCCTTTTGTCAAAATCCCGCATTGCCTGCCGCACGGTTACAACTGCAAATGCGGGTGGATGTTCGCGTGTAATGTCGTAAAGTCAAACTTGCGCTGAAATTATCCGTGAGCGGGTCTTATCGCGGATGTGCACCCCACGTCAATTCGCCTTGCGACAAATGCACTTTCCGCCAGATCTTCTTTCAGATCTTTGAGTAGAATTGAGACTCGATAAAGGAATGGTGATCACCAATTTGCGGCGCTCCTGGATTCGCCGAGAAACCCGCGAGTTGCTAGCAACTGAGTACCCCGCCTCGCCGAGTGTTCTGCGATGTTCAGGCTTCAGTAAATACGGTTCGCTGCGGCGACCGCTGAAAGATTCGCGTTGCGGCTATGCCGTTTGAGGCGATTCGGTCGCATTCCGGAACATCAGCAGTAAACGCCTGCCGTAAACAAGTCCGCTTGACGTCAGGCCGAAAAATTTTCATGGCGACGGGATCGGCGGGCGGAACTGATGGATTGCATGGACGCGGCAAGGCCGGCTTCGGTGCGGAAGCGTTTGCGGAAATTCTGCTCCAGATCCAGCCATGACTCGGGACTGCAATCCAATCGTTCCAGAATCGGATCGAACTCGGCCGGGATCTGGCCAGCCTTGTCCTTGCAAAGCTGCCGTCCGGTCTAGTCGAGCAACTTCAGATCCTGATCTAGGGTCGGCGGTAGACAACCTTCGTTGCTGGCTCGCCGAGACGATTGCTTCTCGCGTACTTTCTTACACGGCGGATCAAGAGCTTTAGGAGCAAGCCAACCTGCGGGCTCACCATATTCGAGGCGACGATCCATTGCATCACCCACCCCGCCCCTTCTCCCCCGCACCGGGCTCATCATACCACACATCGAGTCTGGATAGGCTACGATAGTCAATCGGATGGCGATGATTTTTCAGCCATCTGTCTTCCTGCGGTTCATTCGCTTGTCCATAATTCGGTTGTCCAACTTCATGCCACTTCCTGCCGTGCCCGAAATGCAGCACGCTTCTGAGCGGTCGCCTGGTTTGTCGATGTGTCAGCACGATACCGTGTTTTTCAGGCTCTCCGCCATTGCAGTTCGTCTGAAGGTGTCGACCACAAAGGCAC
>QWQG01000168.1 GCA_003670925.1 Planctomycetota bacterium
AGTTCGGGTTGCATTGTATTTGTACGACGGACTTCCAGTCCGTCGGCGGTAACCTTTGTCGACGGACTGGAAGTCCGTCGTCCCCGAAAATTGAGCCTTGACAGAGCACTATTTCGACTGTATTCAATTCTTCTTCGGTCTAAGTTCTTTGGTGGTCGCTTTTTATGTCGTTGCCAGTGATAGAGTTTGGCGAGTTGGTTTCTCTCCAATTGCTGGGTGGTGCGATGGTTGACGACGCGGGGTGAATCGCATTCGTAGGTCACCCGAATGATCGAAGCCATGTTCCGACGTACCTGATTCAATGTCATTGCCTGCGTCTTTTTTTTTCCGCTCGCCGGGTTTCGACGTTCAGGAACCAACTGGCCAGCAGTGTCAACGTCTGATGATGTTGCCAACCAACCCAGTTGCGAACTTCATAGTCTGCCATACCCGCTTCGCCCTTGCCACGATCAAAGCATTCTTCGACGCGATGAGCGGCCTTGGACACACGACCAAATTCTTCAGGCGATGTCTTGATGTCTGCGTTGCTCATGTAGTAATCCTGTTTGGCAATTCCTTCATCGCGGTCTCGATAACGGATCACCACCAAAGTCTCGACGGACACTTTCGCCGCGCTGCGATGCCCCGTTTCAACCCGACGCTTCAACAGTTCAACAACAAGAGGTCCCTTCTCTCCATCTCGAACATCAATTCGCTGCCAGGCAGCGTCCGGTTGTGCTGCAGCCCATTGATCCACACGCACGGCACGCTGTGACTTTTTGCGATCCGTTTCCGGTTCATCCGGTTGTTCAGTTTCCAGGTCAACGAACTTCGTGTTGCAGGGAACAGCCAGCAGGTATTGTTCGCCGAGACGCTGTAATTCCCTGCGAAATTCGATCGGTCTGCCAAGTTCGTCGTCACCGGTGATCCATTGATGAGGCAGGCTTTGGCCATGCTCATTCAGGAGTTCAAGGCACATCTGGTGACGAGTGCGATACTTCTGTTTGTGATTCGGAATCCCGGCCTTCTTCATGCGAGTTTTGTTCTTCGTCCATTCTTCGGGAAGGTACAGGACGCCATCTTGTTCACCACGTTGAGTTGCAATCTGTCGAGCCAGTTCTTTTCGAAAGTGTTGATCGTCCCATTCTGAGATGCCGATAAAATGCTGAATCTGTTTGCGATCCATTCCAAAATGATACGCGATGGACTCTGCATTTTTGCGTTCCAGATCGGAGCACAATCCACGAACGACTGTGGTCGCATAGTGACGTTGTTTGAGTCGTGGCAGCTGCGCTATAAACGGTTTCATAAACTCATCCAGTCTCATGAGAGACCGGGCAAACAGTCCATCCTCAACGACACATTCCTGCACCAATTCCCTTTTCCGCGTCTCGAATAAGCGATCCATCGCTCTGTCTCCAGAACCCTTCTACAACGCCATTGTCATACCGCTAACATCATGACACAGAAGACCTTGCGGAATCCAGACCAATCTGGGACAGTCGAAGTAGTCGAGCGAGCCAACTGACTCAAGTCTGCTACAACATTTATGGCTCATTCAAACTCCCGGCATCCGGTACGACGAAACCGCTTTGTTTTCGCAGCATCGGATGGACCTGGTTTCAGTCCACGAACCGTGCGTTAGAGGATCGAAGTCAAGCCGCCCACACTCACGGGTGGACGCGGTGATGGACGGCACGTAAGTCGCACTGCGTGGTACTGAAATTGAATCGATGAATCGCAGTGGGCTTTTTCGAAGTCGGCCCGCAGTTCGGCGAGCGTCGACGACGCGGCATCGCCGAATTCTAGCAGGTGAGCTGCGCCTGAAAGTAGGAGTTCTTCGAGGTAGTTCAGCAACTGCGTGCGACGGGACAGATCCTCGCGTCTCGAATGCACGGACAACTCAAGGGCCTCGATCTCGCATCCCCCTGCAGCAAGCGCAAGGTCAGCCAGTCGCCTACCGACGTAGGGATCACCACCCGCTTCTTGCTGACGATGACAGAACAACTCCCACCAACCCGCAATTGCCGGGAGTTCGGGCTGGAATCGAAACGTCGAGTTGTCGACCTCGGTGAAGATGAGCCTGCCATCAGGGTGGACAACGCGCATGGCTTCTCTCATCACGTCAACGGGTGAACGAGCATGTTCAAGCACCCAAATTGTAATTGCGATGTCGAATGAATCGTCAGCAAATGGAAGTTGATGAGCGTCGCCACGTACCACCGTCGCCTGCCCGCCCAATGCGTGTCCTGCGGCCGCCGCATGTGTTTCACTGAGTTCGATTCCGGTGAGTTCAAGGCCCGGCCAACGCTGCGAGATTAACTCAAGCTCAGCCCCAACTCCGCAACCGATCTCCAGCAGACGACCTGACGACGGCAATACCCAATCGTGAAAGACAACATCAGCAAGGAAGGCTGCTTGGGCGCGGAGACGCTGTTCTTCTGCCGCACCAAATCCATGAATATAGTCCTCTGCCAGCGTGATCTTTGAGACCAGTGCGGGATGAGTGTCTTCTGATGACATTAACCGTGTGCCTTGGAGAGACAAAAAAGCTTGTGGGTCTCAAGTATCCGAGTGGCGTCTTCTGAAACCAAAACGTGTTTGTCCCGATATCTTAAAAGCACATTAACGAAAGTTGCCCTCGGGCCGCAGACTGCTCAATGGCAGTCAATTGGTCGCTACGTCCGTGTCCCCTTTTTCTTGATTGTGATCTTCCTTAAATAGGATCGCAAACACAACAATCAAAATCGCGGACATCACTGCAGGAATCAGCCAGATGTTTTGCCATGCATGTGTTGCGCCGTCGCTCGACGTGTACTGCTGCCCGACGACGCCTGCCAACCAAGTGCCGACGAACATACCTGCGCCGAGCGTCACAAACGCGTGAAAACCTTGGGCGGCTCCGCGAATATCAACCGTCGCATGCTTGTCGACATACATGCGTCCCATGACAAAGATATAGTCGTAGCAAATACCATGTAGCCCGATACCAACGTAGAGCATCCACAGCAATTCACGATGCTGGTCGAACAGGGTAAAGAGGCCAAATCTTAAGGCCCACGCGGCGATTCCCACCAGCAAAATGCCCTTCACGCCCAGTCGCAGCAGCAATACCGGCAGCAGCAGCAGAAACACCACATCCGAGACTTGCCCAATGCTTAACTTAGCCGCCGGAATGGGGATTTTTAACTCAGTCATGAACTGCCCCATCCAGCTGAAATAAAAACTCAGGGGAATGCAAATCAGGAATGAGCAAATCATGAACGTACAGAACGACCGTTCGCGCATCAATCGCAAAGCGTCTAGCCCAAGAATGTTCCGAATTGTGCTCGGCGCCCCGGCTCCCTTCGGTGGAGTATGCGGCAACGTGAACGAGTAAAGTCCCATCACTAACGCCGCGCCCGAGGCCAAGCGAAACATGCCTGCATTGTCCTCAAGCTTGAGTCCGCTCAAGGTGATTCCCGCGGCAATCCACCCC
This sequence comes from Planctomycetota bacterium, assembly GCA_003670925.1. Taxonomy (GTDB): domain Bacteria; phylum Planctomycetota; class Planctomycetia; order Planctomycetales; family Planctomycetaceae; genus SXXK01. The sequence goes on from QWQG01000168.1 coordinate 3,458, forward strand.
ACGCTGCCCATGAACATTACCTTCGGAAATTCCTTCGCCGGATTTTGGGCGTGATGCAAGGTGAGCGTGTTGGTCAACCCATGCCCTGCCATGTAGCTAATCGTGTAGACGATCAAGGCTGGGTAGAACGTCGCAAACGACTCCACTGTGGAAACGTAATACAGCAACGCGGCACCAAACAAATGCAGGCAGCCGAGTAACCGCTGCGTTGCAAAAAACCGGTCTGCCACGATACCCGCAAAAAACGGGGAAACCATCGCCCCGATGGCCACCGTTCCGTAGGCCAATCCGATCTGGCTGCCTTCAAATTTCAGGGTTGAACTCAGATAAGTGCTCAGTGTTGCATACCATGCCCCCCACACATAGTAGTGGAGAAACACCATGACCCAGAGACGCAAGTACAACGTGGGTTTCATTGCCGCAGACCTTCCCTCGAATTGCTTTCAATGCTGCTCGTAAATCGCGGGAGTTCGGCTGCATTCCACGTGGCCTAACCCGTGTTCCCAACACCATTCTGCCGCCCATTCAAGCCGCATGTCTAACGGATCACCCATTGCGTTGCAATGCGCCTCACAAACATTCACCCGTCGCGGACAAGACGACCGTCGGACTGTTACGTTCACTTCGTCTTTGATGATGCTGGGTAGATGGCCTCGTATTCGGTGGCGACCTGCTTGCCAGGCGTCAGGCCAAAACAACTCCACATGCTTAGGTAGATTGCGACGACTGCGAGCGTGACTCCCAGTCCGACTGGTTTCGCCAATTTCCATGGCGTGATGTTGACATCACCGGAGTATTTTTGTTCAAAGGGTATCGGCTGAGGCATTAAGATTCGAAATGAGAGCATGATGAGCATCAACATGGCAAAGTTGACACCTGCCACATGCAGACCGTGCATCTTCCATCCGTAGAATTCACTGCCAAACGTCACACCAACTTTTCCTTCATTTAGAATCCCGAAGTAGATTTGAAATATCATTCCCGCGATGAGCGCGACAACGACCCCGATGGCCGGGGTCCGCTTGCTGATCAACGCCACGATCATAATCGAAATCATGGGAATATTCGTGACTGACACATATTGAATCAGCAGATCAAACAGTCCTGCTTTTCCGTAAGACTTAAAAAACAATACCAGAACCACACTCAGCGGGATGGCCACCAAAGCAAAGATCCGCCCTGCACGCACCGCCTGTTGATCCGTTGCCTGGCGATTCAGCAGTCCCTGATAAATATCGACTGCGAACAGCGTGCTTCCACTGTTCAGAAAACTGTTGAATGAACTCAGGATAGCGCCAAAAATTGTTGCCGCAAAAAAACCAGTGGCCCAGTCCGGTAGCACAAGGTTGACCAGAAATCCGTAGGCAGCGTTGGCGTCTTTGGGAATTGAATTCTGGCCGAGATCGTAGTTTCCGCTACTGACGACGTGCCACGCGATGATTCCCGGTAGCACCAGATACAACGGTCCAATTAGTTTCATAACAGCGGCAAACAGTGTGCCCTTTTGTCCTTCCGCCAGATCCTTCGCGGCGAACGTGCGTTGTACAATTCCTTGGTTCGTACACCAATAGCACGTCGTCAACAGCGTCACGCCCGTAAATAGTGTCTGCCAAGGAATATTTGCATCCGAATCGCCCATCGGAGCCATCCGTGCCGGTTGCTGCGCGATGATGGTTGATAATCCTTTCCAGATATCGCCATGTCCGGCAAATCTCAGCCCAAAAATCGGGATCATTAAACCACCAATCGCAAGCCCCACTCCATTGACTGTGTCGGATACGGCGACGGCCTTGAGACCACCGAACACCGCATACCCGCCACCAATCAGAGCCAAGAGTCCGCAGACGACTAGCATGTTCACAGTGGAATTATCTCCCATGAACTCTTGGACTCCAAACACAGGGATCATGAACTCGGCACCAGAGAACAGAATGAAGGGCAACAGAATCAGCACAATCAGAATCACCGAGATCAATGAGGTCAGGAGTCTCACGGTATGATCGAAGCGAATTTCTAAGAATTCGGGAATCGTCGTGATGCCGCTTTTCAGATACCTGGGTAGAAAGATGACGGCCATGGCAACAATCGAAAGTGACGACCACACCTCCCAAGTCATCAGCAACATCCCGTACTGATAACCGCCACCGTTAATCCCGACGAGCTGCTCGGTGGAAATATTCGTAAGCAGCAACGACCCGCCAATCACGGGCCAGACCAGACTCCGTCCCGCGAGGAAATACCCGTCGGCCGTATCCTGACGGTCATCGTGAGTCTTCCACCAAGAAACGACGGCCACAAGAATCGTGAACAGGAGGAAGGAAACGAGCGTAAGCATCATGTGTTCCGAAATGACGGTAAGAAAGAAGCCCGCTGTATTCTTATCGACCACGACGTTCAGTGCTACCGTGCGTTAACGCACCCAACAATTGCGCACGAAAAAAGATGCTAGCAACCATTCGCGGCATGAAATAGTGGGCAGCCCCTGGAGCGGATGAAGTGCGGTGTTGAGCGCCGCCAACTCGACCCGTTGCCACGAAGTCAATCATCGCGTGCCGACGAGGCCTTTCCGCCGCAGATCCCACCGTGAAATCTGCCCATTTCTGTCGAAGTTGGCGTTTTCGGATTCTGCAATTCGCAGCGGTGTATGGGATCGTTATATTGCGAAACAGAAAGACTACAGTTGGAACGCTCCGGCGGATGGATGTCGCGAGTTGACTTGCTCCGGCAAACGTCCCCAACTGTAGTTGTTTGGAATTTGAGGTGCAGCCATGCTTCGCAGGTTTTTGAAACGAATCGTAATCACGGTCTTTCTGATTGGCAGTCTGCAATTGCCGGAGGATCTGTGTGCTTCATCGTGCGACGAGCAGGACGTGGAGATGCCCGAGGGCAGCGTTGCCGCGACACTCAAAGTGACCATCTCTGAGATCGAAGCGTCGTTGAATGTGGGGCGTGAAAAAGAGGAATTCACGCTCCGCCTCATCATCGCCGTGACCATCGGAAATTCCTCCAACGAAACAGCGACGATTGTCCGTGAACAATTTCAATTACTGATCGATGGAGCTCCGGCGGAAATCGGATCCGTCGATTCACATCCGTCGTTCCCACGCAGCACAATTACACCCGGTGAGTCCGCAGATGGTTGGATCGGATTTGGCTCCATCGCATACGACGGCAAAGAGCCATCGATGATTCTTCGATGGCAACCGCCTACCGTGGGTGTGGCTGAACAAGAATCCATCGACATCGATCTTAATGCAGAAGTCCGCAGGCAAAGCGAATTTCAGCAAACTCGCCTAGGTCCTGAGGGTTGCCTGCTTCAGATTGCCACGAATCGCAATCTGGATGTCCTTGCAATCTGGCCTATCGCCAGTGTGCTCAAGTCTGCTGCGACCGATAAAATCGCGCGGATTCTGATTTCATCCACACGCGAGCAGCCGCCGGTGATCCATGAAGAATTCAATTTGTGGCTCAGTACTATGCTTGACATTAATGCAAGTATGAATGATCCCAATTTGCGGTTTATCCCCCGCCTCGCGCCCCCATTTCCGCGTCAGAAAATTCAGTTTCAACAAATTAGTATTGGAGGTCTGACCGAAGCCGTTAACCGGCAGTATGGACTGAATCGACGCCCGATCCCAGTGCTGCCAACTGCCGAAGCCGCGATTGCCAGCGCATTGATTCCGGTCTATCGCCACATTCCCCTAGAACGGGCGATCACCGATCTACGAAATCCGATTCTTGGGATCCGTCGCGCGGCGATGTCAGGTGCGGCAGATCGCCTAACACCCGAACAGGCTGAAGTTCTAATTGACGAAGCGTTACAGGGGTCTCCTGAATTGCAGCTTGAAGTCGCAGGCTATCTGAATCTAATTCCCGGCCCAAAATCGGTGAAGGCGTTGCGGATTCTGAGTGACAGTAGTCATCCGCAGGTCTCACGCACGGCCCTGCGTTCACTCATTGGTAGTCTCGACCCGGCCGCAGAAATCGCCATGACGGAACTGTGGCTGTCCAGCACGAGCAAGCCGGAAATGCAGAACCAGATCCTAATCGCCATTATTGAGCTTAGTGCTGAACGTTGGACATCCATGGTTGCCGGTTACGTAGCGGGGAAAATTCAAGACGCAGCAAGTGGAGTGACGACTCTAGGCGATGTGGCTGAAGACACAACCGCACTGCCTCAACCCACTTATCTTGCGCCGTCCGATCCGTTCAGTCTGGTGCGGCAATCTGCTCCGAATCAGCACAGCCTGATGGGTTTCGCAATCGCGTTTCTTAGACAGCAAAGACATGCGGGGACTCTGGATACTCTGCGCCGCCATTTGCTGAATCTCTCCGATCTGGAACTTCAGGACATCGCACTCGCAGCCCTGATCGAGACGCGGGATTCTGCAGATGATGCAATCATTCGTGAGTGTCTTGATCAGCGAATTTGTGCTGGCCAAATCAGCGACAGCGTACGGCTGGCGGTCGGACAGTTGCCATCGCCAAAATGGACAGAAATGCTGCTGCAAGATTTGAAGTCCAAAGTTGATGTTTCCCATCAACCACTCGCAGCTCATGCGATGCTGCGATGTGCCTCAGCAGGCCAACTCGATCACATTATTGAAGACTTTAATTTGATCCCGCCTGCTGCCAAACAACAGACGCTGCGGCATCTTGTTATGCTGGATCATCCTGGCTGGAAACCGCTGGCTAAAACGCTGATCGATACACCATTGATCGACACGGCCGAACAGAACAAGGCCGAACGCTCAATCTCGCGTTCGATCGCTTCGGAAACAATCCAACTTCTGGCACATGATGGGTCGGAAGAATCAATCACAATGCTTACCGATCGGTTGGCAAGTGCTGTCACAGAAGTTGGAACGGAAGAAGATATTCCGCTTGAGAACAGGATGTATGTGCATCGCTTGATTGAAGCCATTGCGATGTTTGCGCATCCTGAATGTCGCCGCAGTCTGAATCGCGTGGCTCGTTGCGCGAACAGAGGCCTACGTGAGAAAGCGACGTTACAGATTCGGGATGCCGAACGGCGTTCTCCTGCCATCCAATTGCTGGCTCAACGACTCAGAATCAAAGGGCAAAATGCGGAAACATTCGAAGACAACGAGGAAACAATCGCGATGTACACTGAGTGCATCGATGAAGACCCTTACTTGCCGCGAATGTACATCCAGCGATCTTCCGTGTTCATGCATCTCCAACGCTTTAATGAGACCCTGAATGACCTCAAAATCTGCGATCGTCTGTCGCCGGAGAATATGGATATTGAAAGCATGATTGCCCTGTGTCAAATTCGGCTGGGCGAAACTGAAGCCGGTCTGATGTACGCGGAGAAATTGGTCGTGACAGCACCCAAAGATCTTTCGAGTCTTTACAACGGGGCGTGTTCCTATTCACGATCGCTCGAAAATCCCAACGTCTCGGATGCCCAGAAAAAACGCTATGGGGATCGAGCCATTGAATTGCTCCGGCTGACGATTGCGACTGAATTCGATGACTTTGAACATCTTCTGGCAGACGAAGACCTTGTCGCCATTCACACGCATCCGGAATGGTTGACGGTCGTGGAAGAGACGAAAAAAATGCACGACGAAAACCTGAAGAAGCCACCGGAATAGCGGTTGATGTTTCCGGCATCGGTTTCTGAGGACCGTCATGTCACGCGATTGGTCAGCCACTCCACAACTCGGCGACCGGTTTTCGATAACGGGAGCTCTGCCAACTCCGCCGAGTTGAACCACTGCGTGCCGTCTGCGATCTCATTGGCAGCTAATGTGCCGTCGCACAGAAAACTCTTCAGGCAGACGCGATAGCGTGTCACGGAATACCGGAATTCCATCGCCGCGACCACGTCGCCGACTGTGGCTCCGATTTGAGCTTGAACTTGGCATCTGATCTTATCTGGCAACGGGCTTTGGGGTGCGGTCAACAAAGACCGCTGGGATGTACGTGCTGTTTGTGGAGTGGTTATAGGGAGGTGCTCTAATTCTGAGGCCTCCACTTCAAATCGCACAAAATCCCACATTCCTGCCCAGCGTTCTCCATTTTCGCGGCGGCGAAGTAGATATCTGTCCCTGCGACGAATCACAACGCAGATTTCATCGACAGCTGTGATTGGAACGCGCGGCTTTCGATGCGGCAACTCGCGCTGCTGCCCCAACGCAAAAGCTGCACAGCAGCTGTTGAGCGGACATCGCTCACAGTCCGGTTCCTGCGGACGACAAATCTGTGATCCGATATCCATCAAAGCCTGATTAAAATCACCGGGCCGATTCTTGGGGACGATTGTCGTCGCAAAATCCCACAATGTGCGTTGACTGGCGGTCGATCGAACGTCCGCAGAGAGCGCGATGAGCCGCGCGTAAAGTCGTTCGGTATTCGCTTCCACAATTGGTGCGGGTTGTGCAAACGCGAACGAAGCAATTGCTCCGGCAGTGTAACGCCCAATTCCCGGTAATGCTTGCAGCAATTGGGCATCGGCTGGAAACACACCGTCATGATTCTGCTGAATCAGCAACGCCGCTTTGTGCAGGTTTCTCGCGCGACTATAATAACCTAGTCCCTCCCATAGTCTTAACACGTCGTCCACATGCGCTGCAGCCAACGAACGAACGTCGGGGAACTTTGCGGTGAAACGCTCAAAATAAGGAACCACGGCAGCAACAGTTGTCTGCTGCAACATGATTTCGCTGAGCCAAATACGGTAGGGATCAGCCGAAGTTCTCCACGGCAACCGGCGTCCATGCTGATCGTACCACTTAAGAACGGCTGATCTGAGTTTTCGTTGTCGAGCAGGGTCGATTGTGATGGTGATGATCCAGCCTTAGTTCCAGAACTTTTCACCATGCCAGTTGATCGGTGGATGTGTTTCAACTTCGACGTCGCCGCTGACCGTGGTCTGACAGGCAAGCCGGACTTCTTTCTCCGGGTTGGAGAAGATCTTAAGGGTGAGTAACGGGTTGAGCCATTTCCAGAGCCCCTCGAGAATTCCTTTTCTGGAAACGTTTTCTTTGCCCTTGGCGACGACAACATTGCAACTGCAGCACATGCCAAAGCCCATGCAGTTGACCAACTTGTGCGGGCCTGAATACAGTTGCACGCCGTTCTTGCGGGCCACTGTTCTCAGATCTTCGCCTGCGGTGGCATCGACGGTGATTTTTTCGTTGACAAACTTTACTTTGGGCATGGCACCGGGACTCTCGTCAACAGGCACAGGAAAACGACTGCGAAACGAAGGGCGGATGCTACGTTCCTTGCCTCATTTTTTCCAGACCCTGTCGCATGTCCCCGACGATGAGAAGCATAAAAACCTACTCCGGTGCTCGTGATTTCGTGTCGATCGGAACTCCAGTGCCGCAAAAAGATTGCTGCAGGATGCGGCGGAATCCGCGGCGCAATCTGCGGTGCCGCGGTTTTTACAGGATTGGCGGGGCAAGTGCCATGCGGGCAACCTGCTCGGAGAGTCGATGAAATCTCGGTAAATAAAGCCAGACGACCGACAATTAGGGCCCACGTTTTCGTCCCAGCCACACAAACCAAGCCCCCGTGCAACTGATCAGAATCGATGCTACCAGAAACCAAGTCGGTAACGATGACTCATTTTGAGAGTTCAGATTCAACCCGATCAATTCAAATATCGGATCCAGTTCTTTCAATGAGAGCAGTAATCCATTGCTGAGCGAGTGCATCACAATCGCGGGGAAAATGCTGCCACTGGAAAGCCGCACACCGCACAACACGAGGCCCAACAGAAACGTAGCGGGAAAACGTTCAAGGGTGAGTGACTGATCGACAATCACATGAAACGCGGCGAAGACAAACGTGCTGATCAGCATCGGCCGTAGCCACGCTTCTCCGTTTTTTTGAAGCGTATTGACCAGAAATCCGCGAAAGCACAATTCTTCGCAAACTGCCGGAATCAGCGCCAATGTGACGATCCGAATCAGGAAAGGCGTTTCGGATGTCAAGCGTTCTGCCAACTCTTTGAGTTTTGTATTGTTGAGGATCTCCATCCACTGCAACGGAGCCTTTGAAAAAATCAAAACCTGATAGGCGATCGTCCACATCGTGCAACCGAGCAATGCCGCTCCGATAAGCGTCGCCATGTGAAACTTGTGCAGGGCGAAGACTTCGACTGGGGAAACATGCACCCATTTTGTGATAGCTACAGGAATCGCCGCAAACAGGAGAACCGTCAGGAGTCCCGAAAGGATCAACTGTCCAGACAAATTCTCCAGCGGCACAACTCGGCTTCGCAAACCAGATAACACTAAAAACAGAGGAACCAGTAACAGCATCCATCCGACGCCGATCTGCAGGGGAATCTGGGTACGAATTTCGCGAGGTCGTTTCCTGAACGTCGCCAAACTGGCGGAACTACCGAATAAGACGGAGTCGCTTCCAAACACACCTGCCGCCACTCGCAACGCGAGGACGGCATAGACCAGTGTCGAGAATAGCGTCACGGCATACAGATTTGTAGCGGCAGTCCCCTGAAATAAATCGCGGCCCAGCAGGACGATATTGACCAGCGGCACGAGCGCCAAGCCAACGGTCAGATGCACACCCGGCATCAGGCTCAAAATTCCGGGCGCTAGCGACACCAGCATCAAAGGAATAAGCCATGCTTGCGCCTCACGAAAACTCCTCGCGAAGCTCGTAATCGACAGGAGCACAGCGGAAAAAAAAGACGCAAAAACCACCAGCAATGCGAGAATGCGAAAAAACATTCCGAACGTGGCACCATCTTCCAAAAGGATGCGATCAAAGCCGGTGGCATACAGGGTCAGCAACATCGCGATTAAGTTGATGACAGCCGTGAGGACGGCAACCGTCAGTACGGCGATGAATTTCCCGGTCAAGAGATGCCGACGTGAAACGGGCGCAGCCATCAAGATTTCCAGCGTGCCGCGTTCACGTTCTCCTGCGGTTAGATCGATCGCTGGATAGACAGCGCCAGTCATTGTCATCAGGACGAGCATCAGCGGCAGGAAAGCATCAAGTGGCGAAGATTTTGGTGAATTGGTTGCCACCACTTGCCGCGAGATTGTCGGCATACTCCCAGAACCAAACTTTGTCTTATCCAAAAGTATTCGAAGTTGGCGATCACGAAATGCCAGCAGCCGTTTTTCCACTTCCACCGCAGCACGCAGGCTGAATGCATCACCACTGCGGCTCAGAACCTGGAAATCCGTCGGCTGGATCTTGCCTGTGGTTGCGTCTTGCACGGCGGGTGACTGACGAACGCCCACATCGGCCTCTACAGTCTGCAAAAACTCCCCGATAGTTTGAGCGTTTGCCGAAAGTGTGAATCGTTCGAAGAGAATTGGCGGTTCATTCGAATCCGCACTGTCTATCAACGATCCGATGGCTGCGGCGGTTGAAGTTCCGGTGAGTGAACTGGCAACGTTCTGGAGAGATGGCACGGCATCCTGTCTCGTGGCATTTTCTGCGGCGCCGCCGACGACGTGTGGGATGACATCCATTTCGCGAGGAACGTCGTCTCCCGTGCGATCCTCAAGGATTGCGGCGGCCAACTCGCCCGAAATGCTGGTGTCAAACACTACGACGGCAGGCGGAGAATCAGGATTGATCCGCTGGATCGCAAATTTCTGAACCAAAGTCCCCAACAAGGGATAAACGATCAACGGCATTACCAGTAGGGTGACCAAGGTCCGTCGATCTCGCAGTGATTCTCGAAGTTCCTTCCGCGCTAAGCGGAGTACCCGAAAAAACGAGGACGCGGTTTGTCCAGCCTCTGGTTTGCTTTCCGGGCGATCTGGTTCATCGTTGACGTGTTCGCTGAATCGATTCACGTAGACGTGCCTTCCTGTGCTGGAATTGCCGCCACGAGCCGCGGTTGCATGGATTCTTCCGTTGTGGAGTTGTGCTCGTCCATCAGATCCAAAAATATATCGGTGATAGATTCGCGTCCGGATTTCTGCCGTAACTCAGGCAAAGTTCCCTCCAGTTGCAGACGACCACGGAACATCAAGCCAAAGCGATCACACAAGCGTTGAGCCTCCTCAAGACGATGGGTGCAGAAAATCACGGCCTTGCCTATTTCTTTGAGGCGTGCCGTGAAATCGAAGATGCGTTTGGAACCAACAATATCCAGTCCGCGCGTCGGTTCATCCATGAGTACCACGGGCGGATCGTGCATCAGTGACCTTGCCAGATTGACACGTTGCTGTTGTCCGGTGCTTAACCCGGCACATGGTCGATCAAGGAAACTGTGGAGGTCAAACAACTCGGCAAGCTGATCGACACGCCGATGCGCTTGAGCCAGAGGAACGTCATATAAGTCCGCAAAGTAGTGCATCAATTCTCGTGATGACAACCATTGATACAGCCCAGCGCTAGCCGAAACCAGTGCGACACTGCGTTTCACATGTTCCGGTTGAGACGCCACATCGAATCCTGCGACGGACGCACTCCCGCTCGTGGGTTTCATCAAACCCAGAATCATGCGAAGTGTCGTCGTTTTTCCAGCACCATTCGCGCCTAGGAGTCCGAACACTTCACCACTTCGAACAGTCAACGACAACCCTTTGACAGCATGCACGTCTCCGACGGATGTCGTGAATGTCTTGCACAAATTATGGGCTTCGATCAGATCGGACATATCAAATTTTTAGTAATGAAATGTTTTTTGAGTATTTCAACCTGCCACGGGCTCCAACGAACTACGCCCCTCGCCGCCAATCATCGGGCGAATTTCCTAAGAACTTAGGCATCTGGGGCGGATTTTTGGGGGAAGCATCTGCGGATAAGCCTGAACACGACGTTTTGGAGCTGCTCATGTACTTTTTGGCTCTGAATTCTGAAAATTCTCGATGACCTGACCTCGGCTCGTAATCAGAATGTCCTCCAAATTCTCCCTAGTCTGGCAGGACAACGCAGATTTAAAAATCACGATTGACGGATGTATCCCAGATTTTCATGGCAGAAATCATCTGTTTTCGTCGCAGATTCAAGGAACTTGGCGCAATCCTTGTCATGCTTTCCGCATCCCGATAACCTGCTGGGCCTTTCCAGAACCTTGAGCGAGACTAAAAACTCGTGGGTTTTTTGAATAGAAAAAAGCCGTTTTCGAAGGACTCGAACGGCGTTCCTTGTTGTGGCGATTGGCGTTGAGGTCATCTCTTGTTGGATCAGGATCGAATTGTAATCACCGGAATTGGACTGACTTCCCCGAACGGAAACAGTCTGGCGGAGTTCCGTCAGAATCTTCTGAACGGAAAGTCCGGTGTGGTCAATTACGAAACGCGCTACATGGGCCCGGTGCTCGCTGGCGTGTGTAATTTTGACGAACTGCGATATCAGAAAAAGAAAGATATCCGCCGGGGCACCCGAGCCGGGTCGATCGCTGTGTATTGCGCGAATGAAGCAGTTCGCGACGCCGGGCTCGACTGGCCGAATGTGGCACGCGACCGAGTCGGCGTTTACATCGGAATTACCGAACATGGCAATGTAGAGACTGAAAATGAAATCTACGAAATCTCAAAGTTTCAGTACGATACGAAAGTATGGTCGCATCATCATAATCCACGCACTGTGGCCAATAATGCTGCCGGCGAAGTCACGCTGAACATGGGCATCACCGGGCCGCATCTGACGCTCGGTGCAGCCTGCGCGGCCGGAAACGCTGGATTTATTCAGGCAGCTCAGATGCTGCGCTTAGATGAAGTGGATATTGCAGTTGCCGGCGGGGTGTCAGAGAGCATTCATACATTCGGTATTTTTGCCAGTTTCGCAGCTCAGGGTGCTTTAGCAACTCACGAAGATCCAACGAAGGCGTGTCGTCCATTCGACATTAATCGCAATGGCATCGTCGTGGCCGAAGGCGGGGGGATCTGCACGGTTGAACGTCTTTCGCACGCATTGGCACGCGGCGCAAAGATTTATGCGGAAATTATTGGCTATGCGATGAATTCGGATGCACGGGATTTTGTCCTCCCAGATGCCAATCGCCAAGCTGAATGCATCCAATTGGCGATGAAACGGGCAAAAATCAATGTGGATCAGATCGATATCGTCAGCAGCCATGCAACTGCGACGGAACAAGGCGATATCGAGGAAGCCAGTGCGTTGCGGCGAATTTTTGCTGGCAGCAACGCTGTCATTAACAATACGAAGAGCTTCATCGGGCACGCGATGGGTGCTGCTGGGGCTTTGGAGATGCTAGGCAATTTGCCTTCATTTGACGATGGAATCGCCCACGCTACAATCAATTTGGACGAGCTTGACCCAAGGTGTGCTTTGCCAAATCTTGTTCTCAATCAACCGCGAGAATTGGGCACAGTGAACTGCATTCTGAACAATTCATTCGGTATGCTTGGCATAAATTCGGTGGTCATCATCCGTAAGTATCAGGGTTGACAGTTTGTAAGCACGGTGGTCCTCAGAGGGCTGCGAATTGCCGTTAATAGATTTGGGATTTTTAGAAGCTTCCGGTCGCACATTGAGAGGGTGGTTTAATGACGTCAGATCAGATCCGGCAGGTGATTCTGGAAATTCTGGAGCGTATTGCTCCGGACGAGGATCTCACCGATCTAGATGACGTTCGCCCGTTCCGCGAACAGATGGAACTGGACAGTATGGACTTCCTCGATATTGTGATGGAACTTCGGAAGATGTACCGCATTCAGATTCCTGAAGAAGACTATTCAAATCTCAACACCATGGCGGGTACTGTCAGTTATCTCCTGCCGCGACTCAAGGATGTCGCGGTTGGGGCATAACGCTCTTCGATTGCCTGCTGCTTGAAGGTAAATGCTGTGCGTTATGACACCGTTATTATCGGTGCCGGAATGTCCGGTTTGTCTGCGGGCGTGCGTTTGGCATACTTTGAAAAGAGTGTCTGCATTCTTGAGCGTCATACTACGATTGGCGGTCTCAATTCGTTTTACCGACTCCGCAAACGTAACTACGACGTCGGGCTTCACGCCGTCACAAATTATGCTGAACCCGGCACAAAACAGGGACCGCTCAGCAAACTTTTGCGGCAGTTGCGCATGAAGTGGGAAGACTTTGATCTCCGCCCGCAACTTCGCTCATCAATCGTTTTCCCTGACTGCGCGCTTCATTTCACAAATCAGTTCAACTTCTTCGTCGAACAAATCTCCGCTGCGTTTCCGCAGCAGATTGACGGCTTTCGCAGACTAGTGGCCCGGATCGCCGAACACGACGCACTTGATCTCGAACGCTCGACCCTGTCCGCGCGGCAGGTGGTGTCCGAATACATTCGGGATCCGCTGTTACTCGACATGATCTTTTGCCCGTTGATGTTCTATGGCAGTGCCACACCGCACGACATGGACTTTAATCAGTTTGTGATTATGTTTAAGAGCATTTTCCACGAGGGCTTCGGACGACCATTCGATGGTATTCGCCTCATCCTGAAGCGACTGGTGAAGCACTTTAAGGCGTTGGGTGGACATTTAAAACTGCATGCCGGAGTTCAAGAGATTCGCCAGACAAATGGTGTTGCGACGTCGGTACTGCTAGAAGACGGGACCGAAATCGAAGCAGATAATGTTTTGTCGTCAGCAGGCGCAGCGGAAACCATGCGCATGGTCGATCCCAATGCTCCGTTACTGAAGGCCGAACCCGGCGATATTTCCTTTGTAGAGTCCATCAGTGTGCTTGATTGCGAACCCGCGTCGCTAGGGCACCGCGACACGATTGTGTTCTATAGCGATTCCAAAAACTTCCACTACGAACGCCCGAACGTGCCCGTCGATCTGCGGAGTGGCATCGTGTGTTCCCCAAATAACTTCGACTATTCACAGCCCCTCGAAGATGGGCGAATTAGGATCACCGCCTTAGCAGATCCACACTACTGGTTGAATCTGCCTGAGGAAGAATATGTTGCTGCAAAAGATTATTGGAATTCACAAATCATCCAAAGTGCACTCAGACACTTGCCTGATTTTCGTCCTCATGTGATTGACACGGACGTCTTTACGCCGCGTACGATTAGGCGTTTCACCGGCCATGTGAACGGATGCGTTTATGGCGCTCCGCAGAAATTTGTCAACGGCCAGACATCGGTGCGGAATCTGTACCTCTGCGGAACCGATCAGGGGTTCCTCGGCATCGTCGGAGCTATGCTCAGCGGTATCACGATTGCGAATCGCTATCTCCTGAAATAGTCGACCGGCAGCAAAGGCAATTCATGGCATCCAGCAAAGTGCTCATCATCGTCGGCGATGCGACGGAAACGCTCGACACAATGTATCCGTACTATCGGCTCATCGAATCCGGCTTTCAGCCAGTCGTCGCTGCGCCAGAAAAACGACGCTATCAGATGGTGCTGCACGAAATAAAGCCAGGCTGGACGATCACAAAGGAATGGGAAGGCTATGCGATCGAAGCAGACGTCGCATTCAAAGACATTGCCGAAGACGAATACGCAGGAATCTTTTTCTCAGGTGGTCGGGCACCAGAATACATTCGCTACGACAAGGATCTGGTACGCATCACGCGACATTTCTTCGCGGCCAATAAGCCGATTGCCAGTGTCTGCCATGGGGTGGAAATCCCCGCCTATGCCGACTGTGTGAAAGGGCGGCGGATGGCCACTGTCCCCAAGTGTCGTTTTGACCTAGAAATCTGCGGTGGCATTTTTGTCAACGAGCCCTGTGTGATTGACAGCAATCTGGTAAGCGGCCGCACCTTCCACGACAACGGACACTACGTCGCCCCCTGGATTCAGCTGCTTGAAACTGCCCGCAGCTTAAGCCACTGAGCGGCCCGCACACCAGGCTGCAGTGCTGCGTCGGGGCTGTGACCGATTTGTGATGGCCGACTGATGAGGCGGATTAACGATGATACCCGAAGGTAGACTCGCAAATGTGACCGGGGCAATCAGTAGCGTCTCCAACAATTCCGTGACGGTTTCCATCGAACACCGAATCCAACTTTGTCAGGAGTGCATTCACGGCGTCGCGGCCTCCGGATCCGGATCCGACTCGAAAATAAAGTTCGAGTCATGTTCAGATGCAGCCTTGTGTTGAAACGTTGCACAGAGTTAACCGTGACTCCATCCGGTACCGTCAACGTCAGACCTTGGCACGCGCTGTCGATTTTTGGAGATTGGAAAGATCAGGCTTCTGTTGATTGCTTGCCGCAGAAGTTGTTCGCAGAGTTCGCCGAGGCTGATGCCGCGGGCCCGAGCGGACATCGGGACCAGACTGTGAGACGTCATCCCGGGAATCGTGTTAATTTCCAGAATCCAAGGCTGCCCCTCTGAATCGATACGTATGTCGGTGCGACTGATTCCGGTGACTCCGCAGGCTTTGCATGCGGAAAGGACAATTTTTGTGAGGTTGGCAGGCAGATTTTGGGGTGCAACATCGTACCGTGTGGTTTCGTCGGAGTACTTGGCGACATAATCATACCAACGGGCAGATGGCAGAATTTCAACGACAGGATAGACTTCGCCATTGATCACCGGGACTGTTATTTCGCGGCCTTCAATGAATTTTTCGATCAGGAACACATCGCCCCACCGTGCGGCTTCAGCTGCCGCGGCCTCAATCTCTAATTCCGAATCTACGATTGAAATGCCTAGGCTTGATCCTTGGGCTGCTGGCTTCACAACCTGCGGGTAGCCGATCTGGCGTGACGCATCTTGGATCGATTCGCGGGATGCATTGTGGGGCAAAGCAAGCCCGGGGGCGATTGGTAGTCCAGCTTTTGCAAGGATCTCACGAGTCGCAACTTTGTCAAACGTCAGCGCCGATGCTTGCGCAGAACATCCGAGCCATGGTATTCCCAGTCGTTCTAATCCTCGCTGCAGTGTCCCATCTTCAGCGCCAGTACCATGCACCATGGGGAGGATGACATCGGTGCCAATCGGAATCTCATGCAGTGCCAGAATCGCTGGATCAAATTTGAGCACGCGGTGACCGCGTGCCTTTAATGCCGCAGCAACACAGGCTCCGCTCTCCAGACTGACCTCTCGTTCTCCAGAGACACCACCTGCCAAAACTACGATTCGCAACGGGCCACATTGAGGAATGGTTGATGACATTTCAGATCCTTCTTGTCTGCTGGTGACGATCATGCCGCGCCACCTTCAATTTAACCTTGGACTCGCTCACCAGATTTTTATTTCCAGTTCCATATCGACCGCAAATTTTTCGGCGACGGCCTTTTGAATACAAGCGATGAGTTGTTCGACGTCATTGCTGGTGGCACCGGACTCAGTCACGATAAAATTAGAGTGCCGTTCACTGATCCGCGCCGTGCCGATGGACAGACCTTTTAGCCCGCATTGCTCAATCAGAGACCCGGCACTTAGCCCGCGTGGATTGCGAAAGATACAACCTGCTGACTGATCGGCTAGCGGTTGTGTGGCTCTTTTCATAATCCAACTCTTGCGCATTCGCCGCGTCAGTTCCTCAGTGTCGTCGCGGACGAGTTCCAAGGTAGCCGACAGAATCAGCAAATCCTGAATGCTGCTGCGACGGTACGAGAACGAAAGCTCATCACCACGCCGCTCCGCAATTTTATTCTCCTGAGTCAGCACTCGGACACTTGTGATCAACAGACCGATATCACAGGTTCGCCCACCGCTGTTGCCAACCACGGCGCCAGCTATCGTGCCGGGAATACCGACGAGAGACTCGATGCCTCCGAGGCCGGCCCGCACGGATTCCGCTACAACATGTGACAACAACGTTCCACCACCAGCCGTAAGCGCGGTGCCTTCAATCCGAACTTCACTCAGCAGCGGCTCGACAACTCGCACGACAACTCCCTGAACCCCCGCTTCGCGGACAAGCAGATTAGATCCACTTCCAAGGATGTGGATCGGGAGTTGCTGATTGCGACATGTCGTAATGACATCCAGTAGCTCTGCTTCTGTCCGGGGGGTCACAAAGTACTGCGCAGGGCCACCCATTCTTAGCCATGTGTGTTGGCTGAGCGGTTCATCACGCTGCAAAATCTCGCTGAAGTCTTCGATGGATTTCATCATGAATCTGATATGTCCTGCCTGCTCCCATTGTGATAACAACGTCGCCCTGTTGTCCTGAATCGTCTAATCTTCCCAGTACTTGGTCAAGATTCGTCGTCAGGAAAGCGCGGCCTCCCGATTCAGAGATACTTCGAACCAAAGTGCCAGAAACGCGGTTACAGTGAGCGTCGGATGCCATTTCCCGCGCGGGGAGTACCGGCAGGATAAGGCATTCGTCTGCCAGTGATAGTGCAGCACAAAAGTCTTCGAAAAGTGCTGCTACCCGCGACAACTGATGAGGCTCAAAAATAGCGATCAGACGGCGGTTCGGGAAGACATCGCGTGCGGTTTCGAGCGTGCCGCGAATTGCAGTCGGGTGATGGGCGTAATCGTCGATCCAATCGATACCGAACAGATGTCCGTGATGTTCGAAACGCCGCTGAATTCCAGAGAATGCCGCAATGCCGTGAATAGCCGCGTCTACTGACACGCCGCTGGACACGGCCGCAGCAATGGCCGCCACGGCGTTCTGCCGATTGTGCAATCCTGGCACCTGAAGCTGCACCAGCCCTACATCTTGCGTTCGATTGCGAAGCAGAAACGTCTGCCGCTGACCGTTGCTAGGAATTCTGGCAGACTTTGATTCGTAGGGGACGGCATTCCAGTCCGCATGTGCATGCCGTGAAAATGAAGTCGTGGGGCGTTGACAGGTGGCTGCGATCGCAGCAGAACGAACACAGTCATAGTTAAAAACTAAGGTCCCATCCAACGGAAGTCGCGCGACGAAATCGTGGAAGGATTGATCACAGTCTGACTGCGAAGAAAAACAATCGAAGTGATCGGATTCAATTCCGGTAAGCACAACGATCTTTGGCGATAAGTGCAAAAATGACTGACGGTATTCACAACTTTCCACGATAGCCAACACACCTGAACCATAGATACCAGAGCGACGTTGATGTCTCATTACGCCACCAACATAGGCCGAAGGATGGCAGCCCGCATGTTGCAGGATAGAGTAGATCATTCCACTGGTTGTTGTTTTTCCGTGTGTCCCAGCCACGCATGCCTGATGGCGGGATTCAAGTAGCAGGCTGAGTCCCTGCGCAAGCGATATTGGCGTTACTCCAAGCGATCGGCAACGCCGCAGCAACGGACAAGACTCCGAGACAGCCATGGAATAAACGACAGAAACGGGTGTGTTCGCAAAAATCTGTTCCGCATGATCAGGATGATACAGTGTCAAGGAGTGAGGATTGCAGAGCCCCGGACGATCACACAGATCGGCTGTCAGGTCGCGATCCGTACCGATCACCGTTTCGCCGGCGTCCAGCAGCATCTCGGCGAAAGCGCGCATCCCAGCCCCCAAAGCTCCGACTAGCAACCAAGGACTTCTTCTACTTGGAGAAGGGCTGCCGATCGGCAGTCTGTTCTGTTCCTTTAACATCTCTTTTTTCACGGAGCCATCCTGGCAATCATCCTAGGGGTCACTTTTCGGACTCACCACGTAAACAAGCGGGAACAGTACTGGTTTTGTCCGATTTTTGACAGAGCGACACGCGGAGAAAAAGACGGACGGGGGAGAGTCGGATCACATTTGAGAAACCAATTGGGCGCAAATTCATCATTTTTGAAATCATGTTCCGCTGGTGGTTTGTCTGGAAGTTTAGTTTCTTGGCAGGAACGGTTTTCCCTGCGCCCCACAAGTGGTAGCCTTACGCCCCAGCAGGAGCTTGGATGTTTGCTTGCGAACTTGCAGCTCATTCGAAAAGACAGGCCAAGTGGTCTGATTCCGGCGGACATGATTCATGGAATTAGGTTTGGCAGAGCCATAAAGATGCAGGTTCCGGTCACCGCTCAAAATTTCTTGGAATTGCTCGAAAAAAGCGAGCTACTCACGGGATCGCAGATTAAGAAAGTGTGCGGTCGGTTCAATATTCCAGACACAGCCACTGCGCGGGAAACAGCAAAACTGCTTCTTCGAGGACGCGTGCTGACACCTTTCCAGGCCGAACGCCTGCTCGAGGGACGATATCGTGGTCTCGTAATTGACGGCTATCGTATTCGGGAAGTGCTGGGTTTTGGGGGCATGGGCTGTGTGTTTATCGCCGAAGATCCAAATGAGGATCGCAAGGTGGCAATTAAGGTGCTTTCCTCAGAGCACGCCCTCGATGCCGGAATGCTCGCCAGAATGAAATTGGAAGCGATCGCTGGAATGCGACTGAATCATCCGAACATCATTCGCACATATCGCATGAATACGACCGGTGCTGTCCATTACTTGGTGATGGAACTTTTTCGCGGCATTAGCCTGCATGAACTTGTCGCCCTGTTCGGCCCTCTCAAGTGGCCAATGGTCTGTGACATCGCATTACAGGCAGCTGAAGCACTGAAGGCCGCCCACGCGATGGGCATTATTCATCGCGACATCAAGCCCGCAAACTTTCTGATTGACAAAGACGGTGTGGCGCGAATTCTTGACTTCGGCCTTGCGATGATGAACGACGTCCCGGACGAAGAGTTTTCGTTGTCCATGGTATTTGGCCATGACTGCTTGGGAACACCCGACTATATTGCTCCGGAACAATCTCGCGACAGTCGCCGTGTCGACTCACGAGCGGATATCTACAGCCTTGGCGCAACGCTGTATGTCGCATTGACTGCACATGTCCCGTTTCCCGAAAAATCTAACAAAGCTAAACTCGAAGCACATCGCTCGAAACGCCCGAAAAACGTTTGCCAGCTTCGGCCTGAGATCCCGGCAGAAATCGGAGCTATCATCGCAAAGATGATGGAAAAAGAACCGGCCAAGCGTTTTCGGTCGGCAGAGGAACTCGCGAATGCAGTCAGGCCATATGCACAGCGCAAAGCAATCCATTTTGATTTTCGTGAATTGGTGACGCTGAGAGCAAAACAGGCAAAGGCGAAAGTCGAACAATCGGGGAAAAAAACTTCCGGACAACGATCATCTATCACATCGGCTTCAGATTGGCTCAAAGAAGCCAATCCTGAAATTGCCGATGGAACGGACAGCTTCAGCCAAGCGGAATCGCCTGACGTTCGCCAAGCGGAACACCGTCAGAGTCGCACTGAACCCGTGCGTTCAACGACCACGGCTTCTTCGCGTTCGATTGGATTTAAGGCTTCGGTACCCGCGGGCTGGAGGCTTCGAATTCTTGGCACAAAACGCCAGTTCGCATTGGTGAAAGCCCGAACTTCAATCGGTTCTACATCTGATGCTGACGTCCTGTTACTGCCTGAAGCTGGCGTTGACAGTGTGCAGTGCTGGCTTGAATATGATGGACAAAACTGGAACCTGCATCAGGAATCAAAAAAACTTCCAACTTACGTCAATGGAACAGTGGAAGCGTTGTGTCCCCTGTATCACGGTTCCAAAATCACGTTTGGTGCAAAAACAGGAGTGCAACTTGTCTGTTCTCAGCAAGCGGCAAAAAAACGCCAGCGACTTATCTCGTTCGGAATCGGACTGCTTGTGCTCCTGTCCGTCGGTGGAGCTGCGTGGTTGGTGCTGAACGCTTGGTAAAAACTGGAGTTTCCCAGGAGACCCGGGGCGATTGCGGAGATAGGTTTCCAGCCGCGAGTCATCGCATAACCCTGCCGCTTTGATCTGCAGGATGGATTCGCCACCTCGGTTCGCATCATTCCAGAACATTTCCGTCCCTTGGACACGCAGGTTCACCTGCTTCACAAGAGACTCCATCGGAGCACTTGTCACGGGGAGGCCGGCTCGTCGATAGCGAGCATCGTCCATGCGGCTCGCGTTGTTGGTCAGGTAGCGATGGCCGTCGTGAACGGCCTTGTCGGGATGTTTTTCATCCAGAGTCGCCGCTGGATTAAGTCTCCGAGATTGCAGCCACGCCAGCAATTCAGGGATTACGCTCTTTACATTTCCGGACCAGCACGCCTGAGTCCACTTGAGATAGCAGTTCCATGCCGCTTTATCATCACAGCCGTGACACAACACTGCCGCTGCATACACGTATTCGACGGCATACACAAATTCGACGGCATACACAAATTCGACGGCATACACAAATTCGACGGCATACACAAATTCGACATGCCTGCCCCCTGTCCACGGAATAAATCTCCGCACACAGTGTGAACGGCATGCCTCATCTCTCATCATGGCTGGTTTTGAAGCGACTTTCGGGGGCTGGTTTTCGGCGCCTCCTGACATACGACAAAATTCCGGAAATTGCAGGCGTACCGGCAGGATGCTCCCCGGATCCTTTCCATCGGTTGGAAACTCTACGGCGCGTGTTTTATTAGGAGGGGAATCAGTACGTCATCGCGGGTGAGCTTAACGCTTTGAATCGTGCGAGATTCTTTCGGCGTGCGAGCGTGCCGGATGATCTCAAGAGTGGCGGTTCCAGCGACGGCTTTGCCAAGTACAAAGCGAACATTGGCTTTGTACTCACCGTCCGCTGCGGTACGACAGACGTACTGTTCGTAGCGTTTGGCATTTCCGTCTTTTGCCGAGCCTGGATCGTCATGTGTGAAACGTCCACCGCCAGTTGTGAAGCGATTCTTAAAACTGCACTGCTCACCGTTGGGTTCGGTCACAAGCAGATCAAGATCGGCCGAGCCCACCCAGCGTAAAACGAGCATCAGGTCGATCGTGGTTGCATCGCGGAGTTGAGAGCGGACACGCTCTGCCTGCGGTGAATCTCCCGCCTTGTCTAACTGCGCTGCGATCTCAGTGATGACTTTCAGCGCTTCTTCGTGCACAGCAGCGGAATCGTCCGTCCAGACGTATTGCAGAATTCCGCAACGTGCCCAAACTCGATGCTCCGGGTTCTTTGATTTGTCGGCCACGCTGCGGGCGAGGAGCCAAGATTGTGACAAGTCAGGATTAAGTTCTGTGGCTTCGCGGCAGATTTGCATGGCTTGATCCCATGCTTCGAACCGGGAAAGGAGCACCACTGCGATCAGGAGCTCAGGGATGTCGGCGTTGGCGAAGTCGATGCGTGATTCCAGCACCCGGGCGATGTCTTTGTCCGGACGTTTAGCGAGTTTCATTTCCAACGCCAGCACGTCGTACATCCACGCCGCAGCCAGATCATTGCGGATGGCACTCTGAATCGCTTCGACAGCGATGTCGTACTCCTGGCGTTCATGCAGGATCGAAATCGCGTCAGCCAGCACGACAGCCGCTCCGATCTGATGTACGAGGATGTCATCCCAAACTTTGGCAATCGGTCGCGAATCAGTCAGTACGGTATCGACGAGTTTTATCGCACTCGCGGATTGCTCGTCAGGCTCCGGTTCTGTCCTAGGTGGTTGTTCATCCTGCGGATTAGAGATCGCAAGTTTGCAGAGAATGGTCGGCATTACCAGTTTCTTCGTCGTGCGATTTGCAGATCTGCTTGATTCTCGGTGCTTCGCCGCAAGAAGAGCTACCTTAGCGTGGCCTGTCAAATTGAACTTTTGGGACCGCACGAAATCAAAAAAAACGGGCGTACGAATCGCCATTGCTGCGACCTGTACGCCCGTGAAAGTCTGCATCGAATCAGCGGCCGAAGTCGCCGGTTCTATTTTGTTGCTGGTTTTTTTTTGACGTCGTTTAACGATTGAGTGGAAATTCCCTCCTTGGACTTCGCCGCAGGACTCATAAGAATCTCTGGTGGTAGACTGAATCCGCCACCGCCGCCGCCGCCAAATCCGCCACCGCCACCCATTCCGCCGCCACCCATTCCGCCGCCACCCATTCCGCCACCGCCGCCGCCACCCAACTGCATAGGTGGAATCACAAGGTCGCCAACCTGATACACACGAGTCCCTAAGTTCTCGTCGGCTTCAGCAAAGGCTTTCGACGTGATAAACATCACCTC
>QWQG01000130.1 GCA_003670925.1 Planctomycetota bacterium
GATGGTCTCACCGCCGACGTATCCGTGTTCGTCACGCAGTCGCTCGAAGATCCGCCGCGCCGTGTGACGCTGCTTGCGGTGAACCTGCCGATCGCTCTTGAGGATCTCCTCATTGATCGGCTCAAACGCATCCACGATCGATGATCGTGGTTTCGTTTTCTGATACCCCGGCGGCTCAGCATGACTGAGGATTCTTTCGAGGGTTTGCCAGTGAATTTCATACTCACGACAAGCCGCTCGTTTGCTCAACTCGCCCGTCAAAACACGACGGCGTACTTCCACCTAGATTTCCATGTCGGTGAACACCCGCGTCACTTGTCTCCTCCGGATTTCTCACCCGAAAACCCGCCATGATGACGGCCTTCCAGGCGATTACGAAGTCAACAACTGAACATTTGGGCGCTGCACGATTCAACCGCCCGCCACGACCCGCCAAGCGCCACGGTTTCTCGCCGCCGTTTACACCCCCGACGATTCAACAAAAATGTCCCGCATACGGACTTTCATCGGGATTTGCCGATGCGGGCAGCAGTGCGGCGGACCTTCACGTCGACAACGTCGTCGCACATGCGAAATGTCGGACGACCGCTCAAAATGCATCATGGATTTTCGAGGCTATCGTCTGCTGCGCCCAAGGCTCCCACTTCAGAATGATCCCAACTCTGCTTGATCTGGGATCGAGAGTCTTTTCGGGAAGGCTTCGTGACTTCTGCTTTTCCTCGTCTGGGTGAAACCCACTGCCATTCGAGCTATCGCTCGGAGCTCTATACTCCGCTCCCGTTGGTCGCAGGCATGGCAAACCGCTGAGTCGGCAGACAAAACGGCTCAACGACAAATTCACGCGGGTTTTCCCGGATCGCAACCTGCACGGAGCTGCTGGCTGAGGTGGGGAAGCTCAGGGAGATCAGCGGCGTTTTTGATGACTCGGACAGTCCCGCAATCGCATGGCGCAGCACTTGCTGTTCGTGGCAATCTGCTGAGTCTAAGGGCAAAGGATTTCCAAAACCTGTATACGTTCCTTTGGACTAACGACAACACGATCAGATTCTGCCGGGATCAGCACGGTGCTGCCGATTCCGGCCGACACTGATCCGCCGGATGTGCGGACTTCGGCTCGGCCCTCAAGGAACATGAGAATACGAAACTGTTCGGACATGGTGATCTCAAACGGTTCCAGCGCACGATGGCGGCGGACTACGAAGTAACTGCATCGGATCAGTTCTTCAAAGACATGTGTCTGGTCGCACAGCGAAATTGGTGTTACAGGCGACACCGGGCCACGATTGAAGTCCGTACATTCGATTGACTGTGCTACATGAATTTCGCGAGGCTGTCCGTTGGCATCCACGCGGCCCCAGTCATGCAGGCGAAATGTCAGATTGCTTTGCTGCTGAATTTCGGCCAGCAAGATTCCGGGGCCGAGTGCGTGGACAGTACCAGCCGGGACATAAACGCAGTCGCCAGGCTTCACGGGGATCAGATGCAACAACTCTTCGATATGGCCAGTCTGCAATCCGTCACGCAATGCAGAGTCATCCACGCCGGACTTCAGCCCTACACAGATGCGACTTTCGGGTTGAGCGTCAAGGATAACCCACGCTTCCGTCTTGCCGTTTTCGTGAGGATTATACTTGCAAGCAAGCTGATCATCGGGATGAACCTGCAATGACAGCCAGTCGTTTGCGTCCAGAAACTTAATCAGGAGCGGGAACTGAGTGAGCCCGGCGTGTCTGCCAAGCAACTCACGCGAATGTGACCGCATGAGTTGTCGCAGAGTGAGCCCGGTCAATGGCCCACCGAGGACACGGCTTTGATCATTGCCGTGGTCCGCGAGTTCCCAGCTTTCAGCGTAGTCGTTACCATCGCCGATCGGCTTTTGGAGACGACTGCCCAGCCGCCGACCTCCCCAGCGAATCCGTTTCAGAAGTGGTGCAAAGACAAGCGGCGGGAGCATGGCAAAACTTTTAGGTTATTACGATCGAACGCCTTCACGGCGGGGCTTACGTTCCGGACGTCCGGGACGATCCGGTCTGTCAGGACGGCCACCGGACTTACCAGCCCGTGGTACGAATGCTTGGTCTCGATTTCCTTCCGCTTTGGAAATTTGCAACTGACGACCGGAGACCCACACTTTCTTCAAGGCAAAGAAGGTCTCAGACGGCATGCCTTGCGGAAGGTCTACTGTACTAAAATCGTCAAAAATCTCAATGCGCCCGATCTGAGCACTGTCGATGCCAGCTTCGTTGGCAATTGCTCCCACGATATTGCCGGGTTTGACCTGATGGGAATGCCCCACTTCAATTCGGAACGTTTCCTTGTCCGCATCATCACGACGTGGTGCCCGGGGGCGATCATTCCGATCGCGGAAATTGTCATCGCTTCGTGGTCCGCGCTCGCGTGATGATCCTCGATCCTCGCGGTGCAGCATACTATCATTCCGCGACCCGCGGTCGTTCGGGCGACCACGAGATTCAAAGAACGTCTCTTGGCGGAATTCTTCCTTCAACAGTAACGGCTGACCACCGGTGGACATCACTGCGAGTGCCGCCATAATTTGTTCGACAGGCGTCTCAGGATTTTCGCGACGGTATTGCTCAATCAGGGAACCCATCGACTCGACCATCGCATGCGTCATATTCTCGGTAATTTTCGCATGGAACTGCGAAACACGCGTCTTATTGATCGCACGATTGGTCGGCAGATCCATCGGTTCGATCTTCTGCCGTGTGGCGTACTCCAAACTCTTCAGCACGCGCTGAGACTTAGGATGTACAAACAAAATGGCCTCGCCGCTGCGGCCAGCGCGGCCCGTGCGCCCGATGCGATGCACATAAGCTTCGCTGTCCCCGGGAAGATCATAATTAAACACATGGCTAATCCGTTGCACGTCCAGTCCGCGAGCTGCAACGTCGGTCGCCACAATGATATCTAGCTTGCCGGACTTCAAATGTTCGATAATTCGTTCGCGTTGTGCCTGAGGAATATCGCCGTTCAAGGCGGCAACCTTGTGCCCGCGTTGACTGAGAAATTCTGCTAATGGTTCACTCGTGCATTTCATCTTGACGAAGACAATCACACCATCGATGGGCTCCGCTTCCAAGATCCGGCCCAACGCTGCTTCTTTCTGATGGTTCCCCACGACGACAAATCGTTGCCGGATCGTATCCGCTGTGACGGTCTTCTGACGAATCGTGATCTCAGCCGGATTCTTAAGATACGTTTGAGCGATCTTGCGAATCGTCGGTGGCATTGTTGCAGAGAACAACGCAATCTGACGTTCTACCGGCAGTTGCTGCATAATAAATTCAACACTCTCCGCGAATCCCATGCGGAGCATTTCGTCGCCCTCATCGAGCACGATACACTTGAGTCCATCCAATTGCAGTGAGCCACGATTCATGTGGTCTGTAACTCGCCCCGGCGTCCCGACAACAACATGCGCTCCCCGCTTTAACTGTGAGAGTTGTGGCTGATAGGGGGCTCCGCCGTAGATCGCAAGGACGTTCAAATCAGCCATTTTTGCGGCGTAGCGTTCAAAGGCTGCGGCGACCTGAATCGCAAGTTCGCGCGTCGGAACCAAGACCAAAACCTGCGTGCGTTTCACGTTCAGATCAATGCGCTGCAGTAATGGTAGTGCGAATGCACCTGTCTTGCCGGAACCCGTCTGAGCCTGTCCGAGGACATCACGACCCGCAAGTAAATGCGGGATCGTCTGTTCCTGAATGGGTGTCGGGGTTGTGTAGCCGGACGATTCAATCGCCTTCATCAGCGGAGCGATAAGTCCCAGTTTTTGAAAACCGTTTTCGGCGACGACTGGCGTAGCTTCAGCCGTAAGAACTGGAGCCGCGACCTTGGCGATCATAGGTTTTTTCACTTTGGTAAATTTAACGACCGGGACGTCGGTTGCCGCCACAAGCGAAATTGGACTTTCGACTGCAACTTGTGCGGCAACGACAGACGACATTTCGACGGCAACCGAAGTTTCAATCACGCTTGGAATCGAGTTCGTCGCTGGTCCTTCGATCACGGTCGATGCCTCAAGGGTTTGGTGCTGCGGAGTTCCGTTGCTGGGTGAGTTTTCAAGGGAGGGGTTCATCGGGGTTTCTGCATTTGAATCTGTGAACGACATCGAAGTTTCAATCTCTATAGTTGGCCGCGGTTGGCAACCAAAATCTGAATATGATGGAAACGTCAGCGACACGCTGATCGTTTGAGTACAGGCATTAGCCTGTAGTTGTCTGAGGGTAAGCCTAGGGTTTGCAGCCTGACCGCTGCACTCCGCCAAGTCACATTCTAAACTCTAGGTGCCAAGTTACGTATTTGTTCGTGCCGGGCGTTTGCGACGACGGCCAGCCGGACGTTGCTCTGAGCCGGAATTTTCGGATGCTCCTTCGACGAATAATCCATCACCGAAGTAATCCTCTTTCTGAGGAGCACGCGGTCGGTCTGTTCGAACTTCGGAAGCAGGTCGAGCATTGATCGGCGGATGGGCCTGAGCCGTCTGTGTTCGCGATGCCGGACGACGATTACTATCGGATGTTGCACGTTCGCTACGGTGATTCGTAGCCGTAGTTTCAGTGCGTCGTCCACTTGTATTGCCTTGGCTCGATTTTCCGGGACTGGCGTTGCCCCGTCGGTCCTGACCGCGACTTGGTTCGCTGCGGGCGGGTTTTTCAAAACGACGGTGAACCGAATAGCCTTCGCTCCGAGTCGCTTCCCGTCCACCTGTCGATTGACGACGTTCTTGGCCATCGCTTCGTCCACGACCTCCCGGCTGCGATCCACGCGGAGAACTTGGGCGGCCACGTCGTGGTCCACGTTCAGAGCTATCACTTTCAGCCGAATCCAATGCTGCAGAAAAATCGAATCCTTCTACTTCCTGCACTGGAATCGACATCCCGATCAGCTTTTCAATGCTGCGTAACATCCGACGTTCATCCGGATCGCAAAGTGCGATTGAAATCCCCGTCGCACCCGCGCGACCAGAACGACCAATCCGATGCACATAGGTTTCTTCTTCAGTCGGCATGTCGTGAATAAACACATGGGACACGCCATCTACGTCGATTCCGCGAGCCGCAATGTCTGTGGCGACCAGAATCGGAGGACTCTGACTCTTGAATTCTTCCAAAATACGCTGACGCCGGTTCTGACTCTTGTTCGCATGAATCGCTTCAGCTCGAAATCCAGCTGCTGTCATGTGACGCACGATGCGGTCGGCACCATGCTTGGTGCGACTGAACACAATCGCTCGGCTTGGATTTGCGCGGGTGATGAGCTCAATCAGGAGCCGCGTCTTCTGTTTTTGTGGGACAAAGCACACACTCTGCTCAACCAGTTCTGTCGTCTTTTGTTTGGGCTCGATGGAAATACTGACCGGGTTGTTCAGAATGGAACTTGCAAGGTCACGAATTTCGGGCTTCATCGTCGCGGAAAACATCAACGTCTGCCGCTTCGCCGGAACATACTTCAGGATGCGGCGAATGGCCGGAAAGAAGCCCATGTCCAACATCCGGTCGGCTTCATCCAAAACAAGCGTGTGGACGTCCGATAGACTGATCAGTTTCTGCTGAATTAAGTCCATCAAACGGCCGGGTGTCGCGACGACAACATCGACACCCGCCCGCAACGCGCGAACCTGAGGTTGCTGACCAACGCCACCATAAATCGTAGTGGATCGCACTGAGGCAAACGCCCCGTAGCTTTTGAAGCTCTCATGAATCTGCATCGCCAGTTCTCGTGTACTGGCCAAAATCAGAATCTGAACCGGACGATGTCCGGACTCTCGCCCAGATTTGGAAGTAATTAACTGATGGATGATCGGCAGCGCAAACGCCGCCGTCTTGCCCGTGCCAGTCTGGGCGATTCCAATCACATCATGCCCTGAGAGCACGACTGGAATTGCCTGAGCCTGAATTGGTGTAGCGACCGAATAGCCTTCTTTGGAAATAGCGCGCACAATGGGCTCCGCGAGCCCGAAGTCTCTGAAATTCATTCTTTATCCTGGGGTTAGTTAAGAAACATTCCCAGGACCGAATGCAGGAGGACGCGACTAAAAAGGCGAACTCAAGAAAGTAGGAACTGGCAGTCGTCCGTCGGCATAGCCAACTGGAGAGGACCGAATGCTTCACTGATCAGATCAACGCCCCAGTGAAACAACGTTCACTCAAATAAAGGCGAATCCGAAATCAGTTACGCCGGCACTCTATCACTCCACGCTGGAATGAACACTGAATTTTCCACGATCTCGTCGAATTTACAAATGTTCTCACCGGTTGACGTACATTCTCAAAAAAATCGCAACTGCAGAACCATCGGATATCTAGTTTGCTGGATTCATTGAAATCAGTGCAGTAGTCCATAATATTGGGTAAATCGCCAGCAATTGCCCGCCCCACAAGACTTATGGAGTCCCTCCTGTCGTTGCTGCGGGACTCGCGTTCTTGGGATCCACCGTGTCTACTACGATGATATCAACAGTGAAACTGTCACCCGATCCCGCTCCTCCTCCTCCTCCCGCTCCTCCTCCTCCTAAGCCGCTACCGGATCCCATCATCCCGCTAGGTCTCCCACCTCCTCCGGAAAATCCTATTTGCGAATTTGTTCCGCCACCTCCGTCTTTCTGAATGATGACATCTAGGGTGCGACGATGACCGTTTGGTAAAGCCTTAACGCCTTCAATCCACATCAAACCCCGCGTCTCATCCGGACGGCTATAACCACTAGTGCGATCTTCATAGTGTGCCTGCAGGTCTTCTGTGTCGCGCTTCTTTTGATCTGTATAGTTTGTGCGCGTGTAATAAATTGTGGTCGCTGTCGGAATGGCCTCCAACGCTTGCGAACTCGTTGCCGCCACAATTTCCATCATCACCGAAACTTCAGCCGTAGCATTCTTGTGGAGCTTGACTGGCAAAGTGTCAGTGTACGGTTTCATACTCCCGGACGTTCGCTGCAGTTCATCACGAAGTGCCAGTACCAAAATTTCGGTACCAGCGGTCCAAGAATCCATTGTGCCCGGCGCATCTTTTAATGGTCTTGTCCTTGGCAATGCCTTCAAAATCACGAGCATCGCTGGATCATGCACCTCGCTGAAAAAACCGGAAGCATTGAGACCATCTGATCCGGACGCATAGAGGCGTGTAAACGTTTCGCAGATCGCGGTCCGAACGACTGCTCCAGGAATTGTCGATGCAAGCACGAGAATGTCAGATGCGGCTGTCATATCCGTTGCTTTTTCCAACTGACCGACAATCGCAGCGATGCTCTTTGGGCTCCAGAGAAATTTGGCACCCTTTTCCACCACATCCGGTTCCAGCGTTACTTGCGGCAGCGACGATTTCCCAAGGACTGCCGAATTCCCATCGAGTCCACTCATCCCCTGATTTTCGCCAAATCCGCCCATCCCTTGATTTCCGCTAGGTCTGCTCATGCCAGGATTCCCCCCAAATCCGCCCATGCCCGGATTTCCGCTAGGTCTGCTCATGCCAGGATTCCCCCCAAATCCGCCCATGCCCGGATTTCCGCTGACTCCGCCAAGTCCCGTGGCTGCAGGTGTGTCCGTTATCGCGAAGCCCGTGAGCATGTCTGTTTGAGACGCCGAGATTGCCGCAAGCATCCGTAGACACGCTGTTCGGCTTTCTGGCGGGATCTGCGTCACGCTATCCAAGAACGCTAGTATGACCGGCTGAATCACGTCCGGATTTGAATCCATGTTTTGGACGAGGCGTTCAACTACCATCTCACAGTTACTCGAAACTGGCAAAGGAGTTTTCACCGTCCCTGCGACAATCCCAAACACCGATTGCCACGCTTCCTGAGAATTATTTACGATCAAGCCATCCACAACTTTTGCGACTAATAACTCGTCCTGCAACTGATCGGCAGTCGGTGCCCCGTTCACATCCGCTCCGTAGCCGCCCGGCATTCCTCCGCCCGGCATTCCTCCGCCCGGCATTCCTCCACCCGGCATTCCTCCACCAGGCATTCCTCCACCCGGCATTCCTCCGCCCGGCA
>QWQG01000177.1 GCA_003670925.1 Planctomycetota bacterium
AAATCCTCAAGAGAAACTGCAATCGCGAGAAACTCGCCGAGAGAATCCCAACGTAGATGTCCCTCTTCTAGGAATTGTTGCACATGCTTCGGGGCTGAGCCCCCTGCGCCGGTTTCAAACATACATCCGCCAGCTAACATTGGCACGATCGATAACATCTTGGCGCTGGTGCCGAGTTCAAGAATCGGGAACAAATCGGTCAGGTAGTCGCGGAGCACATTGCCGGTCACTGAGATCGTGTCCAAACCCTCTTTTGCACGCTGGCAAGTCACCCGCGTAGCCACTAAGGGCGACAGGATCTGAATGTCGAGCCCGTCAGTGTTATGCGTGGTGAGGTACCGCACCACCTTCTCGATCACATAACGGTCGTGCGATCGATGATCGTCGAGCCAGAAGATTGCCGGAGTGCCTGTGGCAACGCAGCGGGAAACGGCTAAGGCAATCCAATCGCGAATCGGTTCGTCCTTTGCTTGGCACATTCGCCAGATGTCACCAGTTTGAACCCGGTGTTCAATCATCGGCTTACCGAATTCGTCCACAATCCGCATCGTGCCGGGCTGCCCGAGAACGAATGTCTTATCGTGCGACCCGTACTCTTGGGCCGTCTGAGCCATCAGGCCAACGTTAGAGACGCTGCCCATCGTCGCTGGGTCGAACGCGCCATGTTCTTTACAGAACTGAATCGTCTCTTCGTAGATACTCGCGTAACAGCGATCGGGAATCAGGGCCTTAGTGTCGTGCAGTTTGCCGTCGCGTCCCCACATCCGGCCCGAAGCACGAATCATGGCAGGCATTGATGCGTCGACGATGACATCGCTTGGCACATGCAGATTTGTGATGCCTTTGTCGGAATCCACCATTGCCAAATCTGGTCCGGTGCGAACTGCTATGTCGAGGTCAGTTAGAATCGCCGTTTGAATTTCGGTCGGCAGGGATTTGATTCGCTTCACCAGATCTGCGATGCCATTGTTGGGATTGACGCCGACACTTTCAAATTCCTTGCTCCACGTCTCGAAAGCCTGCTCGAAATAGACGCGGACCGCATAACCGAAAATGATGGGGTCGGAAATCTTCATCATCGTTGCCTTCAAATGCAACGACAGCAGCAAGTTCTGTTGCTTGGCATCCGCCATCTCGCGTTCGTAGAACTCGCGTAATGCCCGGCAACTCATGACGGACGCATCGATGATTTCCCCGCTGAGCAGATCGAGTTGTTTCATCACAACTGTGCTACCGGCCTCGGGCGTAAACTCAATTCGAACGGTGCCCGGCATGGACATCAGGTGGGACTTCTCACTGCCGTAAAAGTCACCATCGTGCATATGGGCGACATGTGTCTTGCTGTCGGGACTCCAACTGCCCATCGAGTGCGGATGTGTCTGGGCGTAATGCTTCACAGGCGCCGCGACCCGACGATCAGAATTGCCTTCGCGGAGCACCGGGTTGACTGCGCTGCCAATGATCTTGGCGTAACGATCGCAAATTGACTGTTCATCGTTATTCACGGGTGCATCGGGAAGGTCCGGAATCGCGTATCCGTGGGCTTGGAGTTCTGTGATTGCAGCTTTCAATTGAGGAACGGAAGCGCTCACATTGGGAAGTTTAATGATATTCGCATCGGCGGATTTCACGAATTCACCGAGTTGAGCAAGTGCATCCGGTTGTCGTTGTTCTTCCTTCAAATAATCAGGAAACGAGGCGATAATTCGTCCAGCCAAAGAAATGTCCGCTAGCTCAATTTCAATTCCTGCCGTGTGGGTAAACTTGCGAATGATTGGCAGGAGGGATCGCGTTGCAAGCGCAGGCGCTTCATCAGTTTTGGTGTAGATAATTTTCATGGGAATTATGCTCGCTTGTTGCTTTTGCTAAAGAAAACAGAAGATCGCCAGATCCGACCAGCAAGCTAACCCACGTCCGATCTAATTGCCAGTCAATCCAACACGGGGATAACGTCGCCGTCCGGCTTCTTCAATCGAAACGTTGGTGATCATATTTTGGAGCACAGTCGAACAAAATTAACGCATAACGCCGCGGCAATCTACTTGCCTAACGGCATGAAGTAGTCTTTGTGATTTCACGATCCGCGAATTGGCAATGGAATCAAGGCCACCACTACGACGTACGGCCTTCCGTGGAAACGCGGGTTCCGATGCGTTCACCGGCGACAGCGCGCGCGATGTTGCCGACTTTTTTGTAATTGAACACAATGATGTCAATGTTATGTTCCATGCAATGATGCATGGCCTGAGCGTCCATCACCTGTAAATTTTGGTCGAGCACTTCACGGAATGAAATGTCGGTGTAGCGGATTGCGTGAGGATTCTTCATTGGATCTTCGGAATATACTCCGTCAACCTTTGTTCCCTTAAGAACTACGTCAGCGTCAATCTCTCGCGCTCGCAAGGCCGCTGCGGTATCTGTCGTGACAAACGGACTGCCGGTACCTGCAGCCAAAATCACAACGCGACCTTTTTCGAGATGGCGCAGACATCGACGACGAATAAATGGTTCCGCCACTCCCTCCATACGAATCGCACTTTGCAGACGCGTGGCAACACCAACGCTTTCTAACGCGTCCTGCAATGCCAGACCGTTGATCACTGTCGCCAACATCCCCATATAATGCGCCGTTGAAGGAACGATCTGCTGACTGATGTCCGCAAATTGTTTTCCCCGCAGAATGTTGCCACCACCACACACAATCGCCAGTTGAATGCCGCTCTTCATTACGTCTCGGATTTGTTCCGCGACGGATGAGAGTTCAACCATGCTGATTCCAGATTCACCCTCGCGGCAAAAACTCTCGCCGCTGATCTTGAGTAGCACACGTTTGTAGGTTGGACGCTGATTAGAAACGGTCATTCAAAAAATCCTCAATGATTTAGACGAATTCTAAAATGGATTGGATCGTAACTGCATTGGCAAGAATTCAGGGAAGTTTTCAGTTTTTACGAATTCAGCTACGAACAGGGAATAAATTTTTCCCCCGAGCACCTGATGCCAATTGCTACGCACGAAAAGCCCGTTATCTGTCACAGATAACGGGCTTCGATTTCGTCTTAAGCAAAACAAGCATGTCCACTATTAAAGCTGTTTAGCCAGCACCGACTTTCCATCGGTAAAACTGCACAGCTTCCGTACCAGCCTCGGCAAGCGCTTGGCTCACTGTCTTGCTATCGTCTTTTGCGAATGGCTGCATTTGCAGCACACCTTGGTCAGCATAGAAGACCTTCATCCGTCCATCTACCATCTTCTCGATGATATTTTCGGGCTTGTTTGAAGCCCGCGCCTCAGCGATTAAACGGTCCCGTTCAGCCTTCACAACTGACGGATTCAGTTGCTCTGGTTTGGTTACTGAAGGACTCATCCCGGCAATGTGCATGGCAACATCTTTGAGAATGTCGCTAGATTTTGGAGGCACAGAAGCCACAAAGAGTACGCCCGTTTTGAAGTCGTGATGCACATAGCCACCCACAGGTCCCGTTAAGCGGACGATGCGGTTGACGACAATCTTTTCGCGAATCTTGTTGACGATTTCTTCGTACTGTGCCTGAAACGTTTGGCTGGCACCGACCCCGGTTTGGGCCATCAACGCCGCCGCATCCGCTGCACCAGGCCCTGCCAAGAGTTGTTCCGCCATCGCTTGGCCAAACTTTTGCATGACTTCGCCGGTTGCAACCGGCGAAGATTCGCACTGAATTTCAACCATCGCAGCTTCGGAACCATCGGGTTTGGCAGCGATAAAAATCCGACCTTCCGCAGTGACATTGTCAGCGCGTTTCTCCTGAACTTTTTTGAACATTTCCCGCAAAATTTGCATGGCTTTGGCTTCGTCGCCGCCTGCCTCCGTCAGCGCTTTCTTGCACTCCATCATCGGTAGGTCGGTTTTCTCGCGAAGTGCCTTAACAGCAGCGGCTGTGATTTCCGCCATCAGAATCTCCTTAGTCATGAATCGAGTGTCAAGTATCAATTCGCTGGACAGCATTTCGACACTGGTTTGTTGCCGAATTCGTCAGAATTCGATGGTGGCCATCATTCTGCTGGAAGTCTCGCGACTTGGCCAAAATTAAAACAACCCACGCATATCTTCAATAAACACAATCGTTAACTGATCTGCTTTGGGCGGGTCTGCTTGAGGTGTTTTGTGGTTGCCAGAGTCGTCAGAATTTCTCTCATGAAACCACAGATCCGAATTCTAGCGAATCTGAATCCACGCCATTTGAGCCCACCCAGGGTACAGCCCAAAATGGTAGCCCACCGCCAAAGAACAGTTAGCATTTCGCCACCCTCTTCCCCCTAGATCGGGGGAAGAAGTGACATGTGTGATGCCGGACTGGTATTGCAAATGCATTACCGAATTGACGGCACAGCCTTTGGTTCATTCGATGCAGGACCGTCGTCTGATTTCTTCTTTGGATCGTCCGGACGCATGCTGCGACCCTGTTTGATCGCATCAGCAAGGTGCTGGATCACGAGTCGAATGGAGCGTAGACTATCGTCATTGCCCGGGATCGGGAGGTCAACCATGTCGGGATCGGCATCGGTATCAATCAGGGCCACAATTTTCACACCCAACAGGCGTGCTTCGTGGACCGCATTTTTTTCCTTCGTCGGATCAACGATCACGAGGCATTCTGGCAAGCGATTCATTTCTCGCATGCCGTTTAGGTTGCGGTAGATCTTGCTGTACTCACGATTTAACGTGGACTGCATCTTCTTCGAGTAGTTCTTAATTTCGCCGTTTGCGCGAAGAGTCTCAAGTTCTTCTAATCGCTTCAGCCGCGTGCGAATCGTACGAAAATTTGTCAGCGTACCACCTAGCCATCGCTCGGTGCAGTACGGCATCTTACAATCTTCAGCCAGTTCCTCGATGGCCACCCCAGCCTGACGCTTGGTGCCTACAAACAAGATCAGACCACCCTGAGCCGCAACCTTGAGCAGATACTTTTTGGCTCGGATCAACCCGCGGATGGTTTCCTTAATGTCGATGATATGAATCTGATTACGACGACCGTAAATATACGGTCGCATTTTCGGGTTCCAGCGACTAGATCGATGTCCGTAGTGAACACCAGCTTCCAAAATGTCTTTTACCACAATCTCAGCCATTGCCGATCTCCTGTGATCTGCGGCGGCATGCCGCAGCGCGAAGCCCGTTTTTGGGTACTCGCACAGAACAATTGTGTGAATGTCGAAGCACACAGTTGTGACTCGACACGCAACACGTCACCAAAAATCCGGAGGTGACAGCATCCGGCGGGACCCCACGGGTCCCGGATTTTTCAAGTTGCGAAGGTTATCGATGTTTGGATGCAGCGTCAAATAGCCTTTCTGCATGAGAAATATGCGACTTCGGCTGAAGACTTGGTATTTCTTCGTGTTTGAGGGGAAATCTTGCCAAGAATCTGCTGAAGATGGCGAAATGTCTCGGTTCTGGGGGTCAATTTGGCGAGGGTTGGGCAAGCTTTCTTGTTTTTATTCATCAGATGTCTATTTTCGCAGCAGGATGTCTGTGAAGCCAACCGGCGGTGTCGCAGAGTAATTTCGCGTGCCCTCCGGCGGTGAATTGCCTTGGCGTTTGCAGCAACCCTAGTTCTCCAGAACAATCACCATCCTTGGTAACAGTCATGGCTGATGTTCGTTATGAGCTTGACCAGTTGCTGTGATGTGGGTGAAAATCCTGCGGGCAAGTCATGGCACTTTGTTTTCTGTTTCAACGGTTTCTCTCAACAGTGAAAGACTTTTCGATGTTTCTGGCTCGATTCAAAAAAACGCTCCTCACATCTGCTGCCATCTTGGCTTGCGCGTGTGGTGTTGCGAGTGCACAAACAACTGGCACGAAGGTTCTGAGCAGTCAGATTCTTCCAAAGGACACGTATTTTTATCTATCAATGCCGAGCGTGGTAGGATTTAAAGACGCGTTTGAAAAATCGTCGAGTGGTCGAATGTTTGCTGACCCCGCGTTGGAAGAATTCAAGGCTGAAATCAAGAACGCCTTTGACGGGGAAATGCAGGACAGTCTGTCGAAGGTGCATGACGCATTGGGGCTCACGGTTGACGAACTGATGGCCATTCCGACTGGCGAAGTCACACTTGCGGTTTCTAAGGCATCGTCGAACAAAATGGGCGTGATTTTAATTATGGACTATGGTTCTCACGAATCTGAAGTGAAAGCCCTGCTTGAAAAAGCGAGTGGCGCACTGAACAGCGCGAGTGAACTTGAGGCTGCTAACGTAGAACATGAAGGTACCGAATTAAACATGTATACAGTGACGAGTGACGTCGCAAAGCAGACTCCTCTGGCGAAAGAATTTGGCTGGTTTTTGAAAGACGAACGCCTTGTCATTTCAAACAGCGGCGCTCTATTGAAACTGACCCTCGACAACTGGGCAGGCGGTTCCGAAAAAACTCTCAAGAACAACAGCGTCTATGCCTACATCATGGAGAAGTCTGAGTCCACTCCAGGTGCTGGTCTGATGAAGGCGTATGTTGATCCCGTCGGGATGTTTACGGCATTGGTCCAGACCGGTTCACTTGGGCCGAATGGTGCTGCTGCGGGAATGGCGATCGGGTTTTTCCCGACACTTGGCATCAACCAACTGAAGGGCATGGGTTCGTCAAGCGAAATGGGCGGCGACAAATTTGATGCGGAGTCGCGCTGGTTCATGTATTGCGAGCAACCTGCTCAGGCGGCCATGCAGTTGTTTCAGTTGGATACAGTTGACGCTGTTCCACCGTCATGGGTCAAAGAAAACGCGAGTTCCTGGATGGCCACGAAGTGGAAAGCCGGAGAAGCCTATTCTGCTGTAGAAACACTAGTTGACATGTTTCAAGGTGCAGGTTCATTTGAAAGCATGATTGAGTCACTTTCAACTCAGGGACCGCAGGTTCACATTAAGAAGGACTTGATTGATCAACTCGATGGGAAAATGCAGGTGGTGATGTCACCCGCCGATCGCACATCGGGAGCCGCCACAGATGATATTCTGTTTGCCATCGGAGTCAGGGACAACCAAGCATTCGCAGATCTGCTCAATAAATTGACTTCACAGCCCGGCTTTCCGGCTGAGACGCGTGAATTAAATGGCGTCACAGTTTACGACATTGAACCAGGGAATGGCCAGAAAATTTCGTTCACTGTGGCCAATAGCCAGCTCTTAGTGGCCGTTGGTGGGAGTCAGTTAGAACAAGCATTGAGAAACGATGACGACATACGTCCACTAGCAGATTCTGACGATTTCAAGGCAGTCTCAGAACACTTTCCAGCAGACGCACTTGCTGTGTCGTTCACGCGTCCAGCTGAGCAGTTCCGCATCCTGTATGACATGCTACGGAACGGCGATGCGGCTGAAAATTTCCCCGGCATGGAAGACATGTTCTCGAAGATTGATTTCAGTAAACTGCCAACGTTCGATGTGATGCAAAAGTACATGGCCCCTGCGGGAGGCTACTGGGTCGGTGATGAAAACGGCGTCTTGATGCAAAGTTTCTCACTGAAGACTGAGTGAAACCGTGCGGTCTGTGGCGTCTATCATGTTTGGCGCGCCGCAAACGCTGAAAGCAAAGGGCTGATCTTTCTTGGAAAGATCAGCCCTCACTTTTGCGCCGTCAGTGATTATGGAACTTGGGCACAGCCATTCAAGTTCCGAATATAAACATTGCGATACCAAACTTCAGTGCCGTGATCTGTCAGCATAATTTTTCCAGAACAGTTCTTACCGAAGCCCTCCGTATCCTTAAATTTACTAGCGTGTACAGCGTCGCTGAAGTGTGGCGAATCGGTGTGTTCATCGATAATCAGATTTCCGTTCATCCAGTGGCGGATGCGATTGTCCTGCACAATGATCCGGCCGACGTTCCAATCATTTATCGGTAGGTACCGCCGTTCAAAGATAGAGTTCGATCGATCGACAAGGTCGTAGAGTGACGCAGTGTTGTGCTTTGCTTCCTGGTTTGGAAATGCCGCATCGTCCTGAATTTGATACTCCGGGCCCAGCCAAGACGT
>QWQG01000207.1 GCA_003670925.1 Planctomycetota bacterium
CTACAAAACCTTCTACAAAACCTTCTACAAAACCTTCTACAAAACCTTCTACAAAACCTTCTACAAAACCTTCTCAACCAAGCACAAAACCAAATAACAGGTTGCCCAATCAAGGTGGTAATACCGGTAACAATTTGCCAAATCGTCCGGAGAGTCGTCCCAGCATTCCGGGATTGGGTGTCGGTGCAGGAAACCGTCCGAACGTGAATCGTCCCAACGGGCCAGACGCTGGGCGTCCTCACGAAAACTTGCCAGGGGCTGGAACACGGCCTCATTTGCCAAGTAACGGTGGCAGACCATCCGTGGGCGAGGTGGGAGATTTTCTGGGAATGGACAAGCCCTTGCGTCCTGCGCCTCGTCCAGGCACAGATCGTCCTAACATTGGCAATGAAATTTCGACCGGCATCGGCAATCGGCCTAACATTGGGAATGGCTCGGACAATAACATTGGGAATAAAATAGGCATTGGGAATGGGAATGGGAATACTCTCATCAACAACCGGCCCGTAAATATTGGCCAGATCAATATTGGGAACAACACTGTCATCAACAATCGTCCAACGTGGGCGAATATTGATTCGGGTCGTGTGACAAGTATTAACAATCGCTGGTCGAATCAGATCAGTGGAATGCATAATTGGCAGAACGTTCATCCGAACCGCGCAGCTTTTTGGGCGGGTTGGGGAGCCGGCGTACATAGCAATTATCGTTGGCACTATCACAATCCCAACTGCTTTCGGGGAAACTGGTGGTATAGCCACCCATGTCACTGGGGTGGTTGGCACTATGGATACGGATTCGCCAATCGTCCATGGAAGTACTGGTGGACGGTTCCAACTTACGCGGCCTGTGTGAATTGGTTCACTTGGACAGCACCTCCCACAGTTTGGGCTCAACCGGTTTACTATGACTACGGACAGGGTGGAAACGTTGTGTATAACGCTGACGCCGTTTATATCAACGGCGATCAGGTGGCCACAAGCGCTGAATTTGCTCAGAGTGCGGCGGAACTGGCCACGGTGCCTGCTCCGGCCAGTGAAGATGACGCCCAGAAGGCTGAGTGGTTGGCGTTGGGGACTTTCACCGTTTCAGCGGGTGAGCAGGATGTTGATCCAACTCGGATCCTGCAGTTGGCTGTCAGCAAAGAAGGTATTATTAGCGGTACGTTGTTCAATACAGCCACCGATACCACGCAAGCCATTCAGGGACAGGTCGACAAGGAGACTCAGCGGGTTGCCATGCGTTTCGGCGACAGCGAAGACATTATTGCCGAGACCGGTTTGTACAACCTGACTCAAGTTGAAGCTCCAGTATTGGTCCACTTCGGCCCTGAAAAGATTGAAAACTGGCTGCTAGTCCGACTGGACGACCCCGCTCCGGATGATGCCGGCGAAGTCCCACGGCCACAGTGAGCGGAGCTGAATCTAATGCACGGAACGTAACGAGGCAAAGCCTCGTTACGTTCTTTGGTTTTCTGTGCAGTAGAATCGAAGCATTTCATGCCGAGTGCATCGTGCCCCGACGGGGAGAAATAGCATAAGTCGAGTGCATTGCGAATCTCTCTGCGGCTCATACTTCGCGTTACTCCCAATGTTCAATGGGTATCTCAGGGGAGTTCGACGGTAGCTATTATGTCCCACGCTTACCTTCGCCAACTTATCAATCTTTCGAACGAGCAACATCGCGCAGCAAGCCGACGATTTCAAGAGCAGCGTTTGGAGCTGCGAATGATCGGATTGCTTGGGCCATCCGCTGCCAAACGTCGGGGTTGCTGAGAAGACTTTCAAGCGAAGCCCTGAACGTGCTCACGGCATCAAGATGTTTTTCCGCAATCAAAAATGCGGCACCCGCGTTTTCCAATAGACGGGCGTTGAAGAGCTGATGATGATCCGCAGCCGTACTCAATGGAATCAGAATTGAGGGAACGCCGGCACAAGCGAGCTCCTGAATCGTAACAGCACCACTGCGACTGACTGCGATGCTGGCTGCTGCGAGTTCTGCCTGCATGTCCGAAAGGAAGGCTTCTACGCGAGCTACGATGCCGCAGCGACAATACTGATCACGGATCGCTGCGACTTGGGGTTCACCGGTCTGATGCACGATATCCCACTCCGATGGCAACTTCAGTCCTTCGCCGAACGCCGTAGCGACGATCTGATTGACGGCATGTGAGCCCTGACTGCCACCAAGGATCAGAATTCGCTTTCGCTCCGGAATTGCCCCAACAGGTATCGCTGCCAATTCACGAATTCCGACACGTACGGGCGAACCGCAGGTCTGCACCGGCGATGCCCAGTTTTGCAGGCAATCTTTCGCCACTGGCAACCCACACACCGTCAACTTTGCATGTCGCGCCAAGCGTTTTGTGGCTCTGCCGGGCAGGCAGTTTTGTTCCAGCAGCATGAGAGGAAGACCCAGTCGGTTGGCGGCCACAACGCCCGGAACACTTGCCAGCGCGCCGAGGCCGACAACAACGTCTGGTCGAAACGCCTTCAAACACCGGCGTGCTTGCCGCAAAGAGCGCCAGAGCGACGGTAATCGCATGGCGGAATTCCAAAGTCCGCGTTTTGACGACAGCGATGCGTACGGCACAACTTGGGCTTCGATTTCTGACAAACCGGAAGTCCCGAGCACCTGCTGGTCGACCACTCGATGACTGGTCAGAAACAGAAAACAGGATTTTGGATCCTGACGGAGCAGTTCCTGTGCGATGGCGACAGCAGGGAATATGTGTCCGCCTGACCCTCCCCCGACAAAGGCGACACGCAGTGAGTTGCCGTGCTTGCTATGGCCCACAGTATTCACTGACGCCGTCGGCTGACACGACCAGCAACCGCCGAGTCAGCGGATGATGCAAGGCAGAAAAGTCTTCATCGACACGCTTCCGAATCTGTGAAATCAATTCGGGATCTTTCAACGTCGCCGCGATAAAAAAATCACGATTCGGCACGCCGAGAATAAGTTCCGGTCCGAACAGTTCACGCAACTGACAGTGGAAATCAGGATCGAGGACACGCGAACAGTTATACGCATCGGGTTTGACTGGCATCAGCACCCGAGGATTTTCGTCATCGCCCACCATTGTTACTTCCAG
Organism: Planctomycetota bacterium; assembly: GCA_003670925.1. GTDB lineage: Bacteria > Planctomycetota > Planctomycetia > Planctomycetales > Planctomycetaceae > SXXK01. The sequence continues at coordinate 3,095 of QWQG01000207.1, forward strand.
TGGATGGGTCGCGGAATAACGGCGAAGATTTTTCAAAGCAAGATCGTGTAAATCATCCGGAGAAAGATTCCACGCTTCAATCATCTTCTGATGCACGTACCGGTAGGAATCATCTTCATCGACAACATATCCCACACACAAACCCCCGACCCACGGCATCTGAACTCGTTCGCCCGAAGGTGGTTCACTCTCAGAGGAAAGAATTGGAAGAATCCGCTGCTTCACCTCTTCCAGCGTCGGTGCGAGTTGATCGGGACCAAGTTCCTGCAAACGCACCACGGTCGTCAGCCCCGGGACGATAATCCTGCGGAAATTCTGGGGCTGTTGCAAATACATTCGATAAAAATTCGAGAGACTAATTTCCGACTGACCAAGTCGCACGGAAAAGCCACGCGAAGCTGAAGACTGCAATAGTGGGAAATGGTGTCGCGCGACGTCTATGACTTGCTTCAGAAAAACGTCTGGCGGCCATGCGGGCTGTGCGGCGAGCTCCAGTGTTGACAACACCATCTCGCAGAGCTGCAAAAATCGCGAGTCCAATGGTTGTCGGTCGGGAGACTGAACCGTGGCGACGATCATGAGTTTTTCGTGCCGCAAAGTCCACAATCGCCATTCAAAAGATGATTTTCGGCCAAAAATCCGGGATAGCCAGCAAGCGGATTTTAAACGTCGTGATGTGCCTGACCAAGCTTCGTTTTCGCAGGGCAGATCGAGCTGGGTAGCCGGCTGCAACGCCACGACTTCCGGAAAGAGCACGGAGAGATCAGGTGAATTCCGACGCTGGTGATCGCGACAGGTATCGTCCCACCAAGTTACGATGGATAAGACGTGCGGCGATTCAACGCCAATCGCTTTCAGTGGTAATTTACTTTTTGACGTTACGGACCATTCAGTGGATGCAGTTTCCTTCATCCGAAGTTCAATCACAGTCTGTGTCTGCCTGACTTCAATCGAGTCTGGATATAAGAACGTGAACCAGTTTGCGGGGCCGCGACAAAGTCGCCACCCGTCGAACCTTGGATCAGAATGTCGGTCAAAAGCCATATCCACACTCCGGGCATCCCGGACATCGGGATGCCCAATTCTACTCTTTCGATCACAATTCGCACAATGTTTTGATCTGGTTTAATCACCAAATTCGAAACCACGCTCGGTAATCCTAAACGGCAGGATCACATCTTCGCACGCGCTGCCGCGATGTTTAGCCACATAGATCGCTCGGCCGATCTGGTTGCCAATACGAGTTTTCCCCATTAACAGAATTGTATTTGCATTCGAAAGGACGTCGCCCGACTGGATCGGACGGCAAATTAAATCGTCAAGCATCACTTCGTGACTCGTGTACAGCAGCATCCCACCGATCGCTTTGTGGTCGTATGGATGAGCCATCACTTGCGGTTCTTGCTGCCGGAAGTGGACTCGAAACAGATCTCGCGCCAACCAGTCATAATCTTTCCGCAACACCTGGTGGTAGATGTAGTCAAACAGATGGAACTGAAACGAATCGGAGTCTTTACTGGTCGGCTCGACACCATCAATTACACAACGGCGAACACCATGCACAAAGTTGCCGTAAAAAAATGCGATCGTCTGATCTAATCGCCGCATCAGGTCAGCCTTGAATTCCTGCCATTCCTCCGGTTGCATATCAGCGATGGTTACGCGCCGCCCGCCGCGGTGGAAAGCGTGCAGGTAGTCAGAACGAATCTGTTCATAGTTCCAGACAACCGCAGGCTCAAAATGATCGGCCATGGCGCGTGGGCGGAACTTCCAGCCAAACATCCGTTCTGCATACTCCGGCTGATTCTGGGAATCGCCCCGGGTCGTCATGTCAAACAGAATCCCGGTCTGCTGCTCCTGTTGCTGACCAGTAAAAGCATAGCTGACACCCAGTTGTGTCTTTCCAATCCCGGTGGCACCCATCACGACGGCAAGAGTGCCGGGAATAAGTCCGCCGCCGAGTGCTTGATCAAGTCGAAGAATGCCGGTGGATTGCCGAGTTCCGATGGATTGTAGTGTCATTGCTGGAGTATCGTCGCAAAGGTGAATTGTTGCGGTCAGGCCATTGTGATCGACGCACGTCCTGCATCAATTTATCTACCGCGTCAATGTGAGATGGATGTGCACGGAAAAACTACGAGAGCATTCCCAGTGCCGCAAGGATCGCAGATTCTTCGTTATCGACAACGATCGGCGGATTTGCAAATGGCATTTTGGTGACTCCGGCTGGCGTCAGTTTCTTCGCGATTAACTCCGGATCGTTGGAATGATAAGCCATCGTCAAATCCGGATCTTTCAGTTGATGTCCGGTGAGAATGCAGACGACGCGGTCGGAGGCCGCGATCATGCCCTCATTCCGAAGGTTCTGCACACCAGCAATTGTCGCTCCGCTCGCAGGTTCGCAACCGAATCCGGTGGCCGCAATTCTCGCACGGCAGTCGATGATTTCCTGATCCGAGACTTCACGCACAATTCCGCGACAGAATGCCAACGCTCGCAAGGCTTTTTCTAGATTCACCGGACGATTGATTTCGATGGCACTGGCAAGCGTTGATGCACGTTCGTTCTCCTGATCCATTTTCAGATAGCGTGCGTCAATCTGTGCTGCACTCGGGCGACCATCGTTCCACGTCAGCCCACCTCCGTTCACAAATTCTTCCAGCGTTCCAGCACCTGCAGCGTTGATGATCGCCAGTCGAGGCACGCGATCAATCAGTCCCAAGTGTTTCAATTCCATAAACGCCTTTCCGAAGGCGCTACTGTTCCCAAGATTCCCGCCCGGCACGACAATCCAGTCCGGCACCTCCCATCCCAGTCCCTCCAGTACGCGGAACATGATCGACTTCTGGCCTTCCAGACGAAACGGATTCACACTGTTGCACAGATAGATCGGATGTTTCGCACAGATGTCACGCACGCGAGCCAATGCGTCATCAAAGTCGCCGCGGATCTGGATGGTTTTCGCACCGTAGTCCAGTGCCTGCGAGAGCTTTCCAAAAGCGATTTTACCGCTGCCGACAAACACAATGCATTGAAAGTGTCCCGTGACACCAGCATAGATCGCTAGCGACGCACTCGTATTGCCTGTCGAGGCACACGCAGTCATTTTCGCGCCCACCATTCTCGCATGCGTGGATGCTGCGGTCATGCCGTTGTCTTTAAAACTGCCTGAGGGATTTAGTCCTTCATACTGCAGGTACAGGCAATCGTTGTTCATTTTTAGCGTTGCACCAAGCCGATCATTCTTTTGCAGAATGGTCTGGCCTTCACCAATCGTGACGATCTGTTCGTCGGATGCAAATCGCAGCAATTCACGAAAACGCCAGACACCACTGAAGTCGATCGGATTCAAACGAGTCATCCAACGTTGTTCAAAGACGGCGAGCGACTTCGGGACAGGAATTGCGTTCCAGTCGTAATTTACGTCCAGCAGGCTGCCGCATTTTGGGCAGGCCGTTAAAATCTGCCCTACATCAAAAGTGGCAGCGCAGTCTGGATGAATACACTGTTGAAAAGCAGCAGCAGTCATTGAGATCACAGACAATAAAAGGGCACAAAAATGCGACCATGAGGCGCCATACATGGTGTCAGTCTTTGGCTGCGGTCGCAATGCCGTATGCCGTGACTGAGCTAGAAATCTCAAGGTTGCGCGGCCCGCTTGATAATTTGTTTGACGCGATCCCGCGGTTTTTAAGTTGCCACGTTTTTGTGGATGTCTTTTACCGCCCCTAACTGCTATTTTCAGAACGCGAGCGATGATCCGTTGATGTTTTACGAGGCCTTCAGAAATTTGAGCCGATTCGCCACATATTTATCACGCACGATCGTGCCACTCCCGCCTTTTCGAGCCGACGACGAGCATCAGGGCTGTTGACAAAAAGAGGGGAGCTGTCATGTCCGGAGGGAAGCCCCGCCAGCGTGTCATAAGTGTCCAATGTGTGGCCATTGCGAACTGATTCAACGGGGGGATGCTGACGCGCACCAAGCGAGGATCGCTACCGACACGCAACGGAATGGCAAGTCGCTGTTCAGCTTCATTTAAGCCCAGAAAGATGCATCGGCCTCGTCGACCCCGGAAACAGCAAAAGTCTGGACTCCGATCATCAACTGGAGCTCACGGCATAAATTGTCTCACGACCGCGTGGATATCTTGCGATGATGCTTGTCTCCGGCTACAGTTCCCCAGCGAACGGTAATCCTACCGTTTTCATCGCCGCCGTAGCTCAGTTGGCAGAGCGACGCTTTCGTAAAGCGTAGGTCGTCCGTTCAAATCGGATCGGCGGCTTGCTTAAAATACAGGGGAAATCAGGTCAAACTGGTTTCCCCTGTTGCGTTGGAACTGATTGATTCACCGCGGTGATTCTTGAGAGTCAGTCCCCGCCCCCAAAAAAAATTATCGCAGACTACCATTTCCGGAAAATGATAGCCGCTGTCACGTGCCCGCTTCGTTGCTCTGAAAAATTTTGGGGCAGACAATGGGCTACGACATGTCGTAACTCTCAGCATGGCTGTTTCGGCTAACACATTGACAGGATTTATGCACGTTTGAGCCAACAGTCAGCTAGGCGAGCAGTCGCTGATAGACTTAACTAGTGCGCGTCCGTAAATTGACTTGAGTAATAAAAACGCAGGATGAGAAACGAAAAAACTCCACGAAGATAACGACTGAAATTTGCGTAGATGGTTTAACAGGGCCAAAAACGGAAATCTTGGTGTCATCTTCGAGGAGTGAATC
>QWQG01000069.1 GCA_003670925.1 Planctomycetota bacterium
GCATAGATCGTCCGCCGCACGTTGTTGAGATCATCCACAGGTTGTGACGGCCCACCGCTCGTCAAATTCAGTTGGCCCGTCGCTGCCAACGTCGCGTCACGCCACATTTCGATGTCCAGCCTGCGACGATTCATCCGCCATAGCAGCTGATTTGCAGGATCTGCGGCATCAGCCTCCGGTCGAAATGCGGACGACTGACGATATGTTGCTGAAAGTAGGATCTCGCGATGCAACCACTTCAGATCCCAGCCGTGCGCTACGAATTCAGCTGCCAGATATTCCAGCAATTCCGGGTGCGTCGGTCTGTCGCCCTGTGAACCAAAATCACTCGGTGTCGCTACCAACCCCGCGTTGAAATGCTGATCCCAGACACGATTGACGAGGACTCGCGCCACAAGACCAGCAGCATGCGTGAGCATAGAATCCGCAAGCTCAGCACGGCCGCTGCCATGTGCGAAAGGCGCGACGGGTTCGGGCTGCAGCACTGTGAGAAATCGACGCGGGACAATGTCCCCGGGATTCGCTGGGTTACCGCGGCGAAACACGGGTAGGTCACGCGCTTGCGATTCGCGATATTCGAGGCGAGTTCGGTCTTCGCCATCGGGCTGAACATACAGGCTGGCATCGCGAAGTGCATGCGCCCAAGGTTGATCAACATGGGGCGTTGCCGTGCGAATTGCGGCCATGGATTTTCGAATTTCCTCAGCTTCGGCTGTCGCGGGATCAGCGACCTTTTTAAGCTTCTCTTCCAATTCGCCAATTGCTTTTCGAGCCGCGCGAACTGCGGCAACTTCATTGTCCGGAAGCAGCGGCCGTTCGTCGAGCTGCGAACTCGCGAAGACGCCTGCAAGTCCGTAATAGTCCTCCGTTGAAATCGGATCAAATTTGTGATCATGGCAACGGGCACAAGAAACCGTGAGTCCCAAGAACGTCCTTGAAACAGCATCGAGGCGTTCGTCCCATTCGTCGGCGACAATTTGTTCGATCACTGCCGGAGCCAAGGCCAACTCTTTCCAGTACGTAGGGCTCAATCCCAGAAACCCGAGCGCCGCAAAATCTTCCGGTGCTGTGTCGGGAATTAGATCAGCGGCGAGCTGAAGTCTGACGAATTGATCGTACGCCAGATTTTCATTCATGGCCCGCACGACCCAATCGCGATAGATCCAACCGCGATCTGTGGGGCTTTGCCAGTCCGGTGTAAAATCCGTGTACCGCGCGAGATCCAACCACGTCCGTGCCCAGCGTTCGCCATAATGTGGCGATGCGAGCAGACGATCGACGACATGCTCAAAAGCTTCCGGCGATTCATCTGACTGGAATGCATCCAGTTCGTCTGGAGTCGGCGGTAGTCCGATCACGTCGAATGTCACGCGCCGCAGCCATGTATTGCGATCCGCTTCGGTATTTGGCGTGAGGTTGTGTGCCTGCAATTTTCCTAGCACAAATGTATCAATTGGTCGTCGAGGCCACGCGCTGTGCAACTGTGGCGGATCAACATGTGGCGGATCAACATGTGGCAATGGTTGAAACGACCAGAACTTTCGTCCAGCAACCAGATCAATTTGACTAGCCTGCGGACGTGGAGTTGATTTGTACTCGGGCAAGGCCGCGCCTTCACGAATCCATCGCTGCAGGACGGCAAGTTCGTCGTCCGGCAGCTTCCCGGCCGGAGGCATCTGCAGGTCTGGGTCGTTGTAGTCCAGCACCCGGAACAGCAATCCGTCCGAGGGCGTTTCTTTGGAAAACATCGATCCGCGACTCCCACCGGCGGCGATGCCTTCGGCCGTCTCCATCACGAGGACGCCATTTTCTTCGCCGGTCTTCGAGGAGTGACATTCGTAGCAACGCTTCGCCAGCAGCGGTCGCACGTACGATTCAAAAAACGTGACGCTGTCGGTTGTGGATGCCGTGGTCCTCGCCATGTCGTCGTCAGCAAGCGCCACATTCAGAGGCGTCCAAAGCACGAAAGCAATCAGCCCTGCGCAATGCAAAATGGCAGTCGCCGGCGCACACGCGTCAAGGAGAAGGCGGGGGGGTTCTTTGGTCGTGTTCCGAAGCACTCGGACAACTCCTGACCAGATTTTCTGGCAATGTAAGGTGGGTGAGAAACGCAGTTTATCTTTTAGCAATCTGGTTGTCACCAAAGATTGCCGAGGACACCAAATGCCATTGTATCGGGTGCAGCGTTTGGAAACACACTGGAATCCGGCCTCATAGATTGCAACAATGCAAAGACCCCAGCGACTCCCGCCTCCAAGCGAACAGCATATGTCAAAACTTTCGTCAACAACAGCCATAATTTTGAAGGCCGCATTGATGCTCGGCGTATCGAGCGGAAATGGACTGGCTGCAGCGGATGCTGAGTTTTTCGAAAAGAAGATCCGACCCGTTCTGGTTGCGCACTGTTTCGAATGCCATTCCGGGGAGACGCAGGAAAGCAACCTGAGGGTTGATTCTCTGAATGGATTGCTGACCGGCGGGGAACGCGGCCCTGCAATCGTGGCTGGGAAGCCTGACGAGAGCCTGCTGATCAGTGCTATCAGGCACAGCGACACGCTGCAAATGCCGGCGACTCGAAAACTGCCGCAACCGCTCATCGACGACTTGACGCAATGGGTGCGCGAAGGGGCAGAATGGCCGAATGCCGAGCCAGTCACTGGTGCTCCGACGCCTGCGGCGGAGGAACGCATGCCGACTGCGGCGGAAAAACTATTCTGGGCGTTTCAAACACCGCAGCGATTACCGCTTCCCACAGTGCATGATGTCAATGGTTGGGTGCGCACGCCGGTTGACCATTTCATTCTGGAACAGCTCGAATCTAGTCAACTGCTGCCTAACCACATGGCCGACAAAAGAACGCTGATCCGGCGTGCCACTTTTGCGTTGCTTGGATTACCTCCGACGCCGCAAGAAGTGCAAGCGTTTCTCGCAGATGAGTCACCCACGGCCTTCGAATCTGTCGTTGAACGCCTGTTGTCATCGCCCCACTACGGCGAGCGTTGGGGGCGACACTGGCTAGATGTTGTACGTTATGCCGACTCCAATGGACTGGACGAAAATCTCGCATTTGGAAACGCATGGCGTTATCGCGACTATGTGATCGATGCCTTCAATGCTGATCGGCCTTACAACGAATTTCTGTGCGAACAGTTGGCCGGAGATTTGCTTCCGGCAACGGACAATGCAGACGTTCAGCTTCGCCGAATTATCGCCACCGGATTCCTTTCTTTGGGCGCGAAAATGCTGGCTGAAGACGATCCTGTCAAGATGGAGATGGACATCATTGACGAGCAGATTGATACGCTGGGAAAAGCGGTACTGGGCATGACGATCGGCTGTGCGCGCTGCCACGATCACAAGTTTGATCCGATTTCAGCCCACGACTATTACGCTCTGGCAGGGATCTTCAAGAGCACGAAAACAATGGACAACTTCGGCGTTGTTGCCCGCTGGCAGGAACGTCCGCTGGCATTACCGGACATCGTCGCGGAACGAGATCGCCAAAAGGCGGCAGCCGAAGCAGTGCAGGCCGACATCGTCCAACGCATGCAGCTCGAAACGGATCGCATCATCCGTGAATCTCGGACCCAACTGGCCGCGTACATCCTGGCTGCAGATCGCCAACTACGGGTTGACGAAACTTTAGTGGGGGCGACGCCAATTGCCGATAACGAAGCCCGGCGATCCGCACCCGAATGCTTACTCTTGGAAGCCGAGGACTACGCGCGCGGCAACGTCATGAAGGATACGACGAACTACGGTCTAGGCATTGGAGTGCTCGTGAATCAGGGTGAGCTGCCGAACTATACCGAGTATGACATTGAACTTCCGCAGGCGGGCTTGTACCAGTTCGATCTCCGCTACGCAGCCGCTGCAGCGCGCCCCACGACCGTGATGATCGATGGGAAACCGATTCAAACGAATGCTGCAGGTCAGGTCACTGGCAGTTGGACGGCAGAGAGTCAGAAGTGGTTCGTCGAGTCGATTGTTGCGGTCTCCGCTGGCAAGCATGTCGTACGCTTGGAAAACGCAGGGCCATTCCCGCACATCGATAAACTCTGCATCGCTCCGGCCGTTAGCGCTGCGGCTACTTCGCCGTTGCTTGCAGAGGAGCCACTGGATGCGTCTGCGCCCCAGTTGCATCCGCCGATCGTTACCAATTGGGTCAAACTTTTGACGGCGCAACGTGATCTCGCCGATGGACCATTTGTAATTTGGTGGAGGCTGCGGACAACCGGTGTACTGGACGTATCTTTGGGTTCCTCGCCCCTAACTGCGAAGCTTCTCACAGATCCGCCGCCGACAACACTGGCGGCCCTCGCACTGAGATATCAAGAACTTGCAAATGGTGCAGACGCGCCGGATTTAGCTCCCCTCAGAACGCTGCTGTCGGGCTCCGAAAACCCGTTCGCGCTTGGTGACAAAGCCGAATCTGTTTTTTCTGTAGCAATTGTGACAGAACTCAAAATGCTCCGTGACAAGAAGGCTGCGATCGAAACTGCGATCCCTGCAATTGCCGAAGCCATGTCGGTTTCAGAAGGCACGCCACAGAACCTGCGAATCCATCTACGGGGCAGTCATACCACACTTGGGATTGAAGTGCCGCGACGCATGCCGCATGTGCTCGCTGCGGAAAACGATTCCCCGATTGGCAATGAGACCAGCGGACGACTCAAATTGGCCGAGTGGTTGACGCGGCCAAGTCATCCATTGACCGCGCGTGTCCTCGTCAATCGCGTGTGGCAAGCTCACTTCGGCGAAGGATTGGTGCGGTCACCGGACAACTTCGGGCGGCTGGGAGAAAAACCTACACATCCCGCATTGCTCGACTGGCTGGCGCTTAAGTTTATCGATAACGGATGGTCGATTAAATCGCTGCACCGCCTGATCCTCAATTCGGCAGTCTGGCAACAAACGACCGATTTCAATCCAGCGGCCGCTGCCATCGATCCTGAAAACCGCCTGCTGTGGCAGATGAATCGGCGACGCCTGGAAGCCGAGGCGATTCGCGACGCGTTGCTGGCGGTTGGTGGTGGCCTCGACAAGGCGATGGGAGGAACGCTCCTACCCACGGCAAACCGCAATTACGTCACGAGCACATCAAATATCAACGTGGACGTGTATGAAGCTCCACGACGGACGGTTTATTTACCCATCGTACGGAGCGCCCTGAACGATTATCTGACGGCGTTTGATTTTGGAGATCCCAGTTCGATGAGCGGGCAACGGGATCGGACTACGGTTGCGCCGCAGTCTCTGTTCTTGATGAACAGCAAGTTGGTGGCTGCGCAATCCAAAAGCCTTGCCACGTCGTTGCTGGCATCGCCGGCTCCTGACGCAGGTCGGATTAGCGAAGCATTTGAGCGATTCTATTCCCGCCCGCCGACACAATCCGAAATCGAATCGTCTTTAGGTTTTATTGCGGGTTACGAAGACACCCTGCGCGCACGGGGCAGGGCGGAGGCCCAGATTCGGGCTGAGGCGTGGCAGGCAATTTGCCGCGCGCTGATGGCAACCAATGAATTTTTGTATGTAAATTGAACGGAGATGATGAGCGGAATGGCGCTCATGTGAAGTCAACCAGAAGCGAATCCAATGCACACTCGTATTCCTCAAACCCGCCCTAGTCGCCGCGAAATGTTGCGTTCGTCCGCGTGCGGATTCGGTACTCTGGCGCTGTCGGCACTGATGCAGGGCGAAGCCATGGCCACATCAATCGCAGGGCCGCTAGCACCAAAACTCAGCCACTTTCCCGCGCGGGCAAAACGCGTCATTTTTTTATTCATGCATGGAGGTCCTTCGCAGGTCGATACGTTTGACTACAAGCCGCAATTGATCAAGGATCACGGGAAGCCGCTGCCGTTCAATAAGCCTCGAGTCTTCTCATCGCAAACCGGAAACCTGTTGAAATCTCCATGGGAATTTCGGCAATACGGAGCCAGCGGCGCGTGGGTCAGCGATCTGTTTCCGCAGGTGGCAAAACACGTCGATGATATGTGCATCATCAACGGCATGCACGGCTCGAATTCACGCCACGGAGCCGCACTGCTGGAACTCCACACTGGCAGCGACACGTTTGTGCGACCCAGCATGGGTTCATGGATCACCTACGGTTTGGGAACTGAAAATCAGTCTCTGCCAGGCTTCATTACGATTTGTCCAACGCTGACGCACGGGGGCGCCACGTCTTGGGGATCATCGTTCCTGCCAGCGGATTATCAGGGGACTGCGATCGGAAATGCAGGAATCGCATCTGACCAAGCGAAGATCCCATTTATCGAAAATGTCGACCATCTTGAGTTGCATCTGCAGCGGCAGGAGCTCGATTTCGCGCAGACGCTGAACCGCAGTCTGCTGGCGCGAACCGGACCGGATTCCATGTTGGAAGCGCGGATTAATTCGTATGAATTGGCCTATCGTCTGCAGACCGCCGCGCCTGAACTTCAAGAAATTAACGACGAGTCTGATGACACGCAGAAAGCGTACGGCTTAGATCAGCCACACACACGTAACTTCGGAAGACAGTGCCTGATGGCTCGTCGATTTATCGAACAAGGCGTGCGTTTTGTGCAATGTACTCACAGTTACAAGTGGGACCAACATGGGGGATTGCGGGCAGATCATGCCCGCAACGCGTTAGAAGTTGACCAACCGATCGCGGCCTTGCTTGCGGATTTGAAATCACGGGGTCTCTTAGATGAAACACTTGTGCTGTGGGGAGGCGAATTTGGACGAACGCCCGTGTCCCAAGGAGATGACGGACGCGATCACAATCCGCAGGGCTACACGATGTGGCTCGCTGGTGGCGGCGTGAAAGGTGGTATTCGCCATGGAGCCACTGACGAGTACGGTTATTTCGCCGTCGAAAATAAAGTCCACCTCCACGATCTGCACGCGACCATGCTACACCTGCTGGGACTCAACCACCTGCAACTCACGTACAAATTCGCCGGCCGTGATTTCCGACTAACGGATGTTCATGGTCGTGTGGTGGATGAAATTCTGGCGTGAGCCCAAATGGCAGGTTCAGATTGAAAGTCCACTTGGGACTGACTGCGCAGGCGACGTCTATGCTTGATTTTTGGGTAGTCCGAACGACGGTACGACGCAGGGCCGTGCATGAAGCCGGCATCTTTTTGCGCCTCGGGCCAAACATCCCGCTTTGACCTTAACCATTCAGCACAATCGCAAGCGAACTGTGACCTCGAACGGCAGAACTTGCCGAAGCGGAGGAGAAGTGGCAAAAATGGTGAGATGATTTATGGGGGAAACTGCGGAAAATGCCATTGGTGGCGGGTTTCAGCAGAAAAGTCATCTGGACAGGTTTTCGTGGTTCGGATACTTCCCGTTTCTCTCCTCTCAATCTCTGCGTTAATTCTCTCAACTCCTTTCTTGTCTCTCTCCATGTTTTGCGCCCAAGTTCGGCACCGACTGCAGGTCGGTCGGTGAGCGCACTTCCTGCGGCATCTCCGTCGCTGATGTGGAGACTGAATTCCATTGAGGTTCGGCATGTGGCTTTTTTCAGCGACTCAAGTTAGGCATGTTCATTGTGTCAGCGGTCTGGCTTATCCCGGGATGTATGGGCCCGCCGGGATCGGGATGTATGGGCCCGCCGGGATTCAGGCCTGGAGGAACTTTACCAGGAAATGGGTATCCCGTGGGTTGGGTGCCAGCGCCGGGAAACGTGCCATTCATTCCGGTGAGTGGTCCGGGCGGTGGTAATCCCATAACCGGATATATTCCGCCGGGAACGCTGCCGCCGTCGTCGCCGATTATCCCGATTTCAAATCCCACGACGCCCATAATTCCAGCGAGACCGACCAGCCCCGACAATCCCACGATTGTCGTTGATTCGCCTCCAAAACCGACACCCCCCAGCGAACCCGCATCGCCCTCAGTAATCCCCATAGATCCTGCCAGTTTCTGGACACCATGGCCCTTACCGCCGCGTCACAGGTCAACAGCAGTGGCCATCGATCGACTGGCCGATCTGCCGCGTCAGGTTCCGGATGGCGCAGATCGTGTGGGCGGTGCGCCATCGACGCCAGCAGAAGATCTCAAGTATCGCGGCGGACAGACAATTCAGCATCTGTCGTTTGTAAATCTCTACGTTGGTGGCAACAGTGCCTGGCAAAAAAGTGACATTGAATCGATTGATCGTGCCATTGCGGCAGCGATGGCTGATAGGAAGCTGAATAACGTTATGCGGCAATACTTCAACAATGCGGAAATCACCAGTACGGAACTCCCCTCGCACCCACTCATCGGTTATACCCCGCCAGTGATGACTCAGGGCGACGTCGAATACTGCTTATCGTATCTCTACGATCAGGGATACCTCGTCCAGTACGATCTATCGTCAACGGTCTTCAACTTTCTGCTGCCACCCGGCACCGTGCTGAATGACGAAGCCAACCGTCAAGCAACGCTCGCAGACACCGGTCGAAAAAATGATCCGCGTGCCGCCGGATTCACTTTTACGACGGCATCGATGACTGATGAAGAATCCGATACTGTTATTCCAAAAGCCGACGAAGGTGACTCCACTTCGGGGCTTGGTGGTTATCACGGGAGCATCCGCAAGGGGCCGAAGAAGTCGCCCGTCTACTATTCTGTCGATGTTTTCTCGGAGCGACGTGCAGACGGTTCAGCCAACGGAATTCCGGTGTTCAAAGAACCATGGAAGAATGTCGTCGCAACGCTGTACCATGAATTGCAGGAGGCACGCACAGATCCAGATGTGGAAGACGCCATTCGCGATCCCTATAACCCAAATGCCGAACGCTACCTTGGCTGGACATCGGATCGCGGCGAAGAATGCGGCGACTATCCGATCAGCGGAACGCGACAGATCGGGACCGTTGTCACAGAGGTCGAGTTGACAGACGGAAGTGGCAAAGTGCCAGTCCAGTTTCAGTATTCCAACGCCGTCCATGGTCCGGAAGGCCCAATTGCTGAACCGCATCCGCTGCCGCAATAAAATGGGTTCGCGCATGGCGAGTGGCAGAAATGAATTTTGCCATGAATCACCCCGAAAGCTCGCGTCCGGTTTTCCGGGAAACCGGGGGCGCGCGAGCTGTTGATTTCAGCGCAGGTTGCGGGAAGCGGAGCGCACCATTTCGGGAAAGGCAATTGCAGGAAAGGCGCTGCGTTTGGTCTGGCCTACAAATAACAATCGCGTTGCCAGCGCTCGATCAACAGGGCTAGCGTCAGCCGAAATTTATGCCTTATCGGAGATATCACTGCGGCACCATCCGCCTTGCCATTGAATCTTATTGACCGCTGCATACGCATTCTGTTTTGCCTCGGCGATCGTGTCACCCAAAGCTGTAATACCCAGTACGCGTCCGCCGGTATTGACAACTTGCTCGTGCTTAATGGCTGTACCCGCGTGGAAAACTTTCGTGTCCGGCAACGCATCGGCGTCTTGGATACCTGTGATGGCGCGCCCTTTCGCGTACTCGCCGGGATAGCCTTCTGACGCCATGACCACACACACGGCCGGACGCGGATCCCAGTCCAGTGATTCCAGTTCCGTCAGACGACCAGTGGCAGCTAGTAGGAGCACGTGAGCCAGATCGGAACGTAGCCGCATCAGCACTGGCTGGGCCTCAGGGTCGCCAAACCGCACGTTGTATTCTAGAACTTTCGGTCCATTTGCTGTCAGCATGATGCCAGCGTAAAGCACGCCCGAAAACGGACAGCCTTCGACCTTCATGGTGTGAATGGTCGGGATCAGAATGCGGCGGATAATGTCATCCATGATCGTAGGTGTGACCAGCGGAGCAGGGCAGTACGCCCCCATGCCGCCGGTGTTTGGACCGAGATCATGATCGTAGGCTCGCTTATGATCCTGCGCGACATCCAGCGGCACGATCGTATCACCATCCACCAATGCCAAAATGCTGGCTTCATGACCGACAAGGCATTCTTCGATCACAACCTGCGAACCGGCTTCTCCGAATGTGCGGTCCTGCAGAACGGATTTCACGGCGGCTCGTGCTTCAGCGCGATTGGCACAGACGAAGACTCCTTTGCCAGCTGCCAGACCATCGGCCTTGACGACGAGAGGTTGCTCTTCGCTGTCTTCGAGATACTGCATGGCTTCGGGCATGCGACTGAAGACGGCAAAATTTGCGGTGGGAATATTGGCTCGGCGGAGCAATTTTTTGGTGAAGACCTTGCTCCCTTCTAAACGCGCAGCTGAGGCTGTCGGACCAAATACATTCAGCTTCTGGCGGCGAAATTCATCCACAATTCCAGCCACCAACGGCGCTTCGGGTCCCACGACCGTGAGATCGATCCCGTTTTCCTTCGCAAACTTCGCCAAACGCATAACGTCGTCGGCCGGGATGTTCAGGTTCTCAGCATCCTGCGCAGTGCCAGCGTTCCCCGGCGCGCAATAAATCTTTGCGACGAGCGGTGACTGGCTGAGTTTCCAAACCAGAACGTGTTCGCGACCACCGGAACCAACAACCAGAATCTTCATTGAACAGCTTGTCCTGCGGAGTGCAACAAAACAAAAAACTCGCGGCAGGATACCGCGAGTTTCATGGAATTTCGAACCAGTGTCGGAAGCGTCCTGATTTCTGGATCAGGTCACCGGTGCCGACTCAGGCTTCAACACAAACGGAAACACGCGAATTGCAGCCCCTGGAGCGTGCTGCTTCTTATAAGCAAGTTGCGCCGCACGGTCCGCCGCAAACTGCAATCGGATGAATTCCAGTCCGCAGAATGAATCAATATCAGCCTCTGCCGCAACGTCCGCAAACATTTCACCCGCAGAGGCAGCATGACGCCGCACTCCGTGAATGCTCCGTTCGCGAACCTTGACGCCCGCTGCCGCCAGTTTAATAAGTCCCTTCAGGAATCGGCCAACAGTCGTATCGGCACCTGAAACCCGCCACAGACGCTCCCATTCTTCGTGAGCTTCCCAGTAAAAACCAAGATTGAAGAAGTCCAGTCCCAAGAGATAATTGCGATTACTAGGCCATGTATCTGTGCTCAACGCTCTGGGCCCTTGGCCAGGCGCATGTTTTCGACCGTGACTGTGTCCTTTCGGATCGCGGATCGGGTGAGGCATCCCGGAACCGGGATAATACGTATAAGTTGGTAGCGGTCCGGAAGGATACAAACGGTCAATTTCGGCTTCGGCCGTGATCATGTGTCATCGACTCCAATGGTTAGGCGTCACTAATCTTGTTGCTCCGCGAAATCGTACGCAGAGGTTTCGCCACAGAACACACGCGGAACATGTATTCGCAGCAACCATGTACCCCTGCCAAGATCGAATACTGAACACAAACACAGTAATCTTGTGTGTCAGTTCTCGATCGATTCGAATTTACACATTTTTTTCGGGATTTCGAGTACTTCTTCCTCTGTTTGCACCAGATTCCGGATGACCGTTTTTTTAAAGCACACTGCTCGGGACAGTCGAAGCATTCCCCGCAATCTCGCCAAACTTACAAAGTTGGCCATTTATTGCGGGATCATTTGCCTAAAATCCTGCATTTCACGGCAGCCGTGATGGGAACATGGCCGGTTTTGCGAGCCACAACTCCGGCGGTTTGACATGAGGTCAGCGGCTCCGGATTTGAACTTCTCTCGAACGATAGCCTCCGCTGCGTGGCTTTGAATCTTGAGCGGGGTCTGTAACCTGCGACGCACGGAGGGCGGAGCGGGCTCTGGGATTTCTTTTCAGGCTATGGTTTCAGGAACGGGCATCGATGACTGACATTCATGATTTGACACGACGCTTGCAGCGAGTTGCGGATTCAAAAATTGTACTCTTCGTGGCAGATGGACTGGGAGGATTGCCGTTGCAGCCAGGTGGTAAGACCGAACTGGAAACCGCAAACACCCCAAACCTTGACGCGCTCGCGCAGCGCGGGGTGCTGGGGATGAGTATTCCCGTTCTGCCGGGGATCGCTCCGGGAAGTGGTCCGGGGCACCTGGGTCTGTTCGGATACGACCCCTTAAAGTATGACATCGGTCGCGGTGTTCTTGAAGCGTTGGGGATTGATTTTGCGTTGACGGATCGCGACGTTGCCGTGCGTGGCAATTTCTGCACGATCGATGCCGTTGGCAATATCTCAGATCGTCGGGCCGGACGCATTTCGAGCGAGATTGCCGCGAAGCTGTGCGCGAAGCTCGATCAAATCACGATTCCCGGCGTCGAAGTCTTTGTGCGTCACGTGAAGGAATATCGCCTTGTGATCGTGATTCGTGGCGAAGGGCTTGGCGGAAACGTGAACGATACTGATCCGCAGCGAACTGGTGTTCCTCCGCTGAAGCCACATGGAGCAGACGCTCCGTCGCAGAAAACTGCTGAGATTCTTGCGGAGTTCCAGCGTCAAGCTGCCATCATTCTGCAAGAGGACGCACCGGCGAATTTGCTCACCATGCGCGGCATTGCCAAGATGCCCCCGATTCCTAAATTCCAAGAGGTGTATGGCACGCGTGCTGCTGCGATTGCCGTGTACCCCATGTATCGCGGGCTGGCTCGCCTTGTCGACATGGACATTTTGGATGCAGGCCAGACGCTGGATGATCAGATGCAGTGCCTAGAAGCCAATTGGTCAAAATACGACTACTTCTTCATTCACTTTAAGTACACCGACAGTACAGGCGAAGACGGCAATTTTGACGCCAAGGTCAAACGCACCGAAGAATTCGATGCGGCCATTCCGAGAATCAACGCCCTCCAACCGGATGTGTTGATCATCACCGGTGACCACAGCACTCCGGCCAAGATGAAGTCGCACAGCGGGCATGCCGTTCCAACGATGCTTGTCGCGGAGAACTGCCGTTTTGATGGTTCGCGTCAATTTGGAGAATCGGCCTGCCGCGTCGGCGAATTGGGGCAATTTGAAGCAAAATACCTAATGTTGCAGGCGCTATCACATGCCGGGCGGCTGGAGAAATATGGGGCCTGATCCGGCAGCTGGACAATCGGTCTTCTAGCAATTTCCGGATATCTGTTACGCTGCAGCGTCTGTGGGATGGGGATTGACGGACATCTGCATCGTTTAATTCCAAGTGAGAGAGTTTCGCTGTATTTTCCGAGGTCCGCCTAATTCGTCGGAGATCCGAGATGTTCGTTCGTTGCCTGCCTGTTTTCTCATCCATTCTGATGCTCGTCAGTAGCGCCTCCGTTGTGTCCGCTCAGGATCAACTGGCGTGGAAATTCACATCCGGTGAATCGCTGAATTATATTGTGAAGCAGAATATGGAGATGACGATGGACGTTGCCAGCAAGAAACAGTCGATCGCCATGAAACAGACTATGGACATGCGGTGGAAAATTGCCGAAGTCGATGCAAGGACTGGAGACGCAGACATGTCTCAAACAATCGATCGTGTGCAGATGACTTCGCAGGGTGGCCCGTTCGGGAGCGTGGAATTTGATTCTGCTGGAGATGAAATCCCGGAAACGCCACTGGGGAAATCGATGGCAGAAGTCTTCCGCAAGATTATTGGTCAGGAATTCGGCGTTCACATGAAAACGACAGGAAAGATCGATGAGGTCACGGTTCCACAGTCGCTGATCGATGCGTTGAAGAAAGCGGGAGCTGCGGGCAATGCTTTGGATGAAGCGACGCTTAAACAAATGATGACGCAGTCGGCCATCACACTTCCTGAACAAAAGCTCAACCCAGGCCATGCATGGGAGAGTGTGCAACAGGTTGAGTTGCCGTTTGGCACGATGATGGTCAAATCGCAGTTGACTTATCAAGGGATTGATTCCAAGAGTGGGTATGCCAAAATCGCCATGATCCCCGTAATTTCAGTCACCCCCAAACAGGGAGCCTCCGTCAATCTGACACTCACAAAATCTGAAGGTGTTGGGCTTGTATTATTTGATGGCGTCAAAGGTCGGATTGCAAAATCGGACCTTGAGTTGACGATGCAGATGCAGGTGAAGTCGTTCGGCCAAGTGATTGATCAAACCATTCAACAGACAACTTCGATGACGCTGGCCAACTGACGCAGCGTGGGGACAGTTGCAGCAGATCCCCATGCCTGTGGGGACTATTTTGAACGTTTCCTGCTTTACACAATCAATGCCCCTAGTTTCTGACTTTTGATGATTTCCCCTGATCAGCCGGATGCGAACATTCAAAGTTCTTATCCGGCTTTATTCTTTGAATGAGGTTCTTGCTGAGCATTTCGCCATGCGTCCTTTAGTGACGGATATTCTGCCATGAAACGAATCTTTTTGACGCTCGCCGTACTGGCGAACATCGTGCTGCTGATCACATTCGGATTAGGCTGGCAGATTGGCGACACAACACTCCTGAATGGCCGTGACCCTGAAGTCAACCAGCGGATTGGCAATCACCTTCTAGTCGGACTGGGTGCATTGACGAGTGCCACGATGGTCCATGCGTTGATTTTGACGTACTTCATGGGAACCGGGCGATGGATTGAAGAGACGTCCCAAGCCTACCGGCTTTCAGGAGAATGGTATCGCCAGAATCAACGTACCAAATATGGCATTCTGCCCGGAATCTTTATTAGTTTTTTGGGTTTAGTTGTGACTGGCGCAATGGGAGCCGTCGCCGACCCGGCAACAGCGGTGTCGCTAGAAAAAACATTGGGCATCCACGATTCAACGTTACATTTTGGTGCTGCCGTCTGCACTTGGATTGTCAATCTGATCGTCAACATGACGCAGTATTTCGCCATTACTAAAAACTCGACAATCGTCGAAGGCGTACTTGCCGAGGTGCGTCGCATCCGTATCGAAAAAGGGCTGCCGGTCGATTAGTGGCTTACTTTTCAAAACCTGTTGCAGATGAGTCAAGTTTTCGCTGCGATTCCAAAACGACCGAATGATAGGATGGACATTCTTGTCCGTCGCATGGCCAATAACTCGGACATGAATGTCCAAGCTACAGGAATCGCAACTCCGCATTCTGCGCGCATCTTTTCGACCGTTGTGCTTTCGGATTTCGGATTTGCCGCGCCGGGGATCGCTATGTTTCCAAGGACTGAACTTCCATCCGTTGCTGCTGCCATTCAGGACGGAATTGATCGACGGTTACACACCGGCCTGCAGATCTACATCTCGCTCGACAGTGTGAGTGTTGTCGACTCGGCCATCGGCGAAGCGGCTGCCGACCGCACGATGACTGCATCGACGTTGATGCCGTGGCGGAGTGCCGGGAAACCTCTGACGGCGTTCCTCGTGATGCAGCTCATCGAACTGCAGCGTCTGAAACTTTCGACGCGTTTGGCGGAACTGCTTCCCGAATTCAACGACTCCGACAAAGCGAATGTCACTGTCTTTGATTTGCTAACACATCAGTCCGGATTTCCGCAGTTAGAAACCGGCTGGCCAATGAACGACTGGGATGAGAGCATTCGGAGAATTCTGCATACTCCGCGTCAACTGGAAATTGGCACCGCCGCGTATCATCCTCAAAGCAGTTGGTTCCTGCTGGGTGAAATTCTGCGACGCATTGAATCCAAAGGCCCAGTCTCTGGTTTCACTGAAATCCTCCAAAGTCGGCTGTTGCATCCGCTGAGTATGAGCAACACCACCTGCGCCTTTGAGACTGAGTCCTTGAGGTCGCTCGCCGGTCGTCTTCCGGTTGTCTACGAACGCGACAAAGGGCAGCTGGTGGAAAGCAGTTACTGCCACGTTCCATGGCTCACCCGGCCTTCACCAGGTGCCAGTCTACGCGGTCCGGTCCGGGAACTGGGCCTGTTTTATGAGATGCTGCAACGTGGCGGAAAATCCGAATCCGGGCAGCAGCTGGTATCGACTGCAACGATTCAGCAGATGACCGCTCGACATCGCGTGGGAAAATTCGACGAAACCTTTCAACAGACAGTGGACTTTGGTCTGGGAGTCCTATGCAATTCTAATCGCTACGGCGTTGAAACTGTCCCATATGGTTTTGGACACTACTGCAACGAATCGACGTACGGACATGGCGGGTCACAATGTTCGATGGGTTTTTGTGATCCAGAACGGAGGCTCGTGGTCGCATGGTCTGCCAACGGTTTCTGCGGAGAAGCCCAGCATCAGCGGCGCAATCGGATGATCAATAATGCGATCTATCAGGATCTTGGATTGACTTAACGCGGGCTTCGCCCGGCACCTCCCATACAAATTCAGAACAAAAAAATCTCATGCAAACACTTTTAGTCACTGGTGGAGCGGGCTTCATCGGCAGTTGTTTTATCCGGCGGGCGATCTCGCGATCGGATGTGCGGATCATCAATCTGGACAAACTGACGTACGCCGGAAACCCGGATTCATTGCCGCCTGCAGATATCACTTTGCATCAGCTCGTGGTCGGCGACATCGGTGACGCCGCTCTCGTGCGGCAATTGCTGGATACGCATCAACCAACCGCCATTATCAACTTTGCGGCAGAGTCGCATGTGGATCGCTCGATAGATGGCCCGCTCACATTTGTGGAAACTAACGTGCAGGGCACGTGTCGCATGCTTGAAGAAGTGCGACACTATTATGCGAAACTGAACGGCCCTGCGAAAGATGATTTCCGTTTTCTGCATGTGTCCACCGACGAAGTATACGGTTCACTCGGCGATGCAGGACTGTTCACCGAAGAAACGCCGTATGCTCCAAACAGTCCATACTCCGCCAGCAAAGCCGCCTCCGATCATTTTGTGCGAGCGTACCACCACACGTATGGCCTGCCGACGCTGATCACGAACTGTTCCAACAATTATGGCGCATACCAGTTTCCGGAGAAACTGATTCCGCTGATGATCCTGAACGCCATCGAAGGCAAACCGCTGCCGGTCTACGGCGATGGACTTAACGTGCGTGACTGGTTGTTTGTGGAAGATCACTGTGCGGCGATTGAGCGTGTACTTGCAGGCGGTCGCATTGGAGAATGCTATAATATTGGTGGCCTCAATGAGCAAACGAATCTTAGTATCGTCCACATGATCTGCGCCACAGTCGATCGCTTGCGACCAAACGTCGCACACGGTCCCTGTGAACGTCTTATTACTTATGTCAAAGATCGTCCTGGTCATGATCGACGCTATGCCATCGACGCATCAAAGATCGCCGATGAACTTGGCTGGAACCCGCAGCAGGATTTTCAGTCTGGCCTGGAACTCACTGTCCGCTGGTACCTCGACAACCCGACATGGGTCGCACGCATCCAGAGCGGCAAGTACCGCGGCGAACGTCTGGGACTCGGTGGCTAAGTCTGGTATCATCGAGCGCGTGTTACCCGTCGCGGTGATGATGCCCCTCTCGACGACTATGCTGCACCTGCTACTTTCTCGCCGGTCTTTGGAATGGCCACCATCAGGATAAGCAGGATCATGTTGGCGATCGTACAACGCAACATGTGCTCGACAGAAGGCGAGGACAATAACTTATCAACAGGTTGCATTCCGAAGAGCAACAGACACCACAACAGAATGCCGCTGAGGAAAATCGCATCTCGCCGTGACCGAGTAAAGACGACCTCGCGGAGGATCACCAGCACTGCCGGAAGACTCAGTAAGAAGTAGTGATACCACACAAGATTCGACGTCAGCAGATGAATCTGACAACCAATCGCCAGCCACGTCGCGAGATCCGTTGAATGCGTCTCCAGACTCATGTGGTTGCGGTTGTTCCGTTGCCGATGCCGCATGACAAACATCACCGCACCAGCCAACGCAGTCCCGGCCAGCGACGTCAGCCATCCGGGGACTCCGCACGAACGAGCAAAATACGTCGGAGAAAAATTTCCCTGATGAGTCTGAATGATTTCGTCGGGAAGCAAACGTACGGCTTGAATCCACTCGATCCAACTATCGGGCGGAAACCAGATCGATGAAAACACAATGGCAATGAACCCTCCCACCGCACCACCGACCGTCGCTGCCATCAGTTGTCGCTGATTGTGCTGATCACAAACCGCATCATGCCGCTTGGTGTTCCATAACCCAATTGCGACAGGCCCCAGCCACATCACCCCGCACCACAACAAACTCGGTTTGAACGCCAGACACATTCCCAGCCAGCCCCCCGCCAGGAATTGTCGTACCGTAGTCCCGTCGCTCCGCCGATGGGATTCTGTTGGCTCAATTCTGTCGGGTGAAAGCCATTCCTGTCGGCGGAGCGACCGGTCTCCGGGACCACTCAAAATCGCCGCCAAGACACCCACCATCCCAAATTGAATCTGATTCAGATTCGCGACATTCATATCAATGCGGAGTGGGCTGAACCACACCAGCATCATGGCCCCCAACAGCATCGACCAACCAGGAATCCGCAACACCCAGCCGAATATCATGAATCCAATGATTGTCGAACCCAGACATACGATCCAATAGCAATTGATCGCCCGTCTATATTCTTCGCTTCGTCCCTTCTCCCCTCGGTCAGGGGAGAAGGTGGCCGACAGGCCGGATGAAGGGTCATTCATCGACTTGCGACTACGAACAGCTTCACTCTCCGAACGTCCCGCTGTCGCCCCGAACACCGCATACAAGAACGGCGACGAATACGATTCCCATGATCGCTCGTGGCGAAAATTTACAGCCTGATAAAACTTCGACTCGATACCGTCGGTCTGAACCTCTTGCCACGCGCGATCCACAATTTCGCGTCGTACTTTGTCGGAATACACATGAGGGTCGCTACCATGGACAACATGCTGTCCTGTCACACGGAACTGGACGAAATCGATGCCAATGTATTCGGGTTCCTGAGCCCGCTGGAACGCGAACACGGCCGCGAGCAAGAGCAGCAGAAAACTCAGCAATCGCCCCACAGTCTGTGTCATCTAGCTCGCCTTCAGATTGAAGTAACTGCGATTCCAGGAGCTTGGACATCCATGTCCGAGAGTTTGGCCACGTACCGTCGCATTGTCGCACGGCTGTCAAGACACAAGAACCGACGCTGCGACAATGTTTCACGGCCATGCGACGGACATGAATGTCCATCTTACAGACGAGCGTTCCGCCACTCCCCTGGAAACTTGACTCATCTGCAACATGTTCTGAAATGTCACGAGGCTGCTAACGCTGCTGAGATACTGTCTTCATTCCCGTCCATTCGCTGTCTATTCGCGGTTCAAAGTCCGCGTTCAACCACAATGCGAGACATCATTGCTGAGGTACAATCACTCGGGAATCAGCCACGCCTGTCAATCCTCCGCGAAGCATGATCTTCGTCATTTCCAGAAAATGAAGTCGTTATTCTCACTACAATCGTTGACATCCGCAATATTACTGGTAATGTCGGCACCCTGAATAGGTTCTCCCGTTCTCCCGTTCTCCCGTTCTCCCGTTCTCCCGTTCTCCCGTTCTCCCGTTCTCCCGTTCTCCCGTTCTCCCGTTCTCCCGAGGTAAGGGGTGAATTCTGGTGGAAAAACGGAATCAGGCAGACAGAAACGCGAAATGGAAGAATCAGTGAATTCAGACAACGGCGAACCTTAGAACATTCCTCCGGGAGTTCACAGCATGAGTACATTGCTTGACGCAACGAACGATGCGGCGGTGACTCAAGAGCAGCCAATCGGCACGGACCGCCTCGCGGTGATCGTCCCGGTCTACAACGAAGAACGCACCGTCGCCGAACTCCTTCGCCGCCTTGAAGCCCAGCCTTGTGTCTCGCAGATCATCATCGTCGATGACGGTTCGACTGATCGAACCTGGGAAGAACTGGAACCGTGGAGAACCCGTGCCAGTTTCACGGCAGCACTCATCGAAACCGGCGTACATTTGCCGTCTGTTATCGTTGTTCAGCACAACAGGAATCGCGGCAAAGGCCGAGCGATCCGCACGGGGCTCGGCGATGTCACCTGCAGCCACGTCATTATTCAGGATGCGGACCTAGAATACGATCCGTCGGATATCAACAACCTCTGGGCTGTGATGCAATCGGGAGAAGCCAATGTGGTTTTCGGCAGCCGGTATCTGCAAAACCCAAAACTTCAGAAAGGCCGCTGGGCCATGCAGTCGGGAGTGCGGTTCCTGAACCTTCTGGTTCGTCTCCTTTACGGCATCAAACTTACAGATGAAGCCACGTGCTACAAAATGTTCCGAACTGCAGATTTAAGGGCGATGAATTTGCAATGCGAACGGTTCGAGTTTTGTCCTGAGGTGGTGGCGAAGATTTCACTAGAAGATCTAGCCGTTGTGGAATTTCCAATTCACTATCGCGCACGCGAGCGCCAGGAAGGTAAGAAGCTGACCGTGCTTGACGCGGTCAGTGCAATCCGCCAATTGATTTGCTTTCACCCAAAGCTAAGTTGGTGCAGAAATACGAGGTTTCAATTAGTAGCGAAACCTGTGTTTGGCTTGTGCATCGTTGTGCTGCTTTCAAGTTTCGTCGCGCGATGGCTCGGAACGTCTGAAACCGTTCTGTCCCAGACTTCTGAAAAAGGCAGGCCAGGGACCACTAACGAAACGTTTGATCTTGGAATCACAACTCCAGGATCAACGATTAGTCGCGATATTGAGATACCGAACACAACGGCAATTGCCTGGAACATCATCGGTAACACGACGACCTGTGGCTGTACCAAAGTGGTTTTGGCCTCTCCTGAGATCCCACCAGGCACTTTCCTGAAAGGTAGGATTACTGTCAAATCACCACTCGTGCGAGGCCCATACACGGTGGGTGTTCAATTTAATGCAGTGGACGGCCCTGTCGTTGGAGCGACAATTCAAGGATCTGTTGCTCCGTCATTTTCGATTGTGCCAAGTACATTACGAATTTCAAACGATGCCGTGAATTCTGTGCGATTTGATGCAGCGTTGTTTACTGCGAAACGGCTTGCAGTTCAATCAGCGCCGGCGTGGTGTGTTGTATCAATGTCAGAGCCAGACGATTCATCCGTAGTTGGGGCACTAACGGTCCGGCCTGGGTCAGACCCTTCGGTGTCGAGAACGGGCAAGTTGATTGTGTCGGACGAACACGGATTTAGACAATCCATTGATGTGAGACTCGATTCTGCGCGCGATTTCTCCGTGGTCCCCACCGTCCTCCACTTTGGCGAAATCAAGGCTGACACAACTCACTCAAAAGCACTGGTGGTGCAGCTTAATAACCGTAGCTCCGAAGCCTCTTGGCCAGGAATCAGTTGCCCCGACGCGGAAATCCGCATTGAGGTCGCTGCTGGAAATGGTGTAATGCGGGCAACGGTTTCGGTTTGCGAAAGTCGACCGGGTATCCACTCTCATGACATCACACTTGTGCATAAAGGTAAGAGCGTAAGTATTCCCGTCCTTGTCAAAGTGATTGATTGATCAACACTACAGCGATGTTGCTGTGAATTGTTCAGGGGCGTATTTCTGGCTTGGCGATCTTCGTGTAGAAGGACAATGCGATGCGTGTTTCAAAAGTTTTTTCCATGATTTCGTTCTTGACGGCGACTGGAATCGCCATGTTTGCGATAGCGCAGCTGCATGCGGCTTGCTTTCAAGAGCGAGAGGTGAGTTGCGCCACGTGGTATACGACGTATAATCCATACCCATTTGGGGTCAATATTGCTGCAGATTGCACACAAAATGCGTGCGGATGTTCGGGCAACCCAGCGCTCCCTGCGGGCCCGGAAAACCCGTCCGATTGCGGATGTGCAGGAATCGTCACCGTGCATATTAATACGAAGGTCATCGGTGCTTTTCCGGTCGCTCCGAATCAGCACAACAATGCGAAAGATGACTGGACGATCAAGACCAAAGCAAACGGAGAACCAGATGACGTCGAATGCGGGTTGATACGGAGTTGCGACGGATGCAAAGCGCAATATCATGAAGGCCCAAATGGAGAGCCAATTTTTGTGCAGAATATCTGTGGTGCTCCGGGTCCTGCTCATCCAATTATGGCAAATCAGGCGAAGGTTGTGGGCAATCCTTGCTGACGCGATTGAGCGAGGTGGATTGATGAAAAGGAATTCACCGGAAGAGAAGGCTCTTAAATCAATGCCATCGCGATGATCGCTGTTGTTTTTGGGGAGTGAGCTTGTGCTGAAACTTGGAATCTTAGCCGGTGTCGTTTTCTTAGTGAGTGTTAAGGCTAATGGAGCAATACCACAGGAACAAAGTCCTGCCGCGCCGGAGCAGACGGGGAATGCGGCTGGAGAAGCAGCCGCATCTCCCCCGAGCACGGCGAAAGTCGTTACTCCTCCGAAGTTTCCGCCGCCGTCGGACGCAGATCGACAGGAATTTGCGTATCTGATTGCCGGGATGAAAGCTGCGCGCGAGTCGATCTCAAAAGCGATCGTGACGTACACCGGTCGCCGAACAAGTACGGACGAAGAGGAGCCTTCCGCGAATGTGGACGGTCGCATTGAGGGCCTGATGGCATTCGATACAAAAAATCGCCGACTTCGTATCGAACACACGATGCCCGCAGCGTACGGTAGGGACATTAACGAAGTTGAGCTGAAATCCTTGTCCGCGTCTGGAAAACTTATGGAGTCCCTCGGCGGACCATATGCCCAGATAGATCAGTTCCTGATGTATGTTCAGAATGAATCTTATTCAGCGCATTATGTGAAAAACGGTAAGCACGACTCGAATCTGGACATTTCCACGCCGGACTGGTCCTGGGCTTCTACGCGGGATCTCCTGCATCTGATCGACTTCCGATCACTTGGCATGATCGATGTTCAGGATTACAGCGGCTGGGTTCCACCTCTGGTTTATCAGGGTTCCACGCACAAGCTGGACGACACCAGCCTGCTGTGCCCATTGGAGACCGTCATTCACAATTTCACCGTGCGAAAACATTTTCGCCTCCTCAAGGAGTCCGGCTTGGTGACGATTGAATGGAGGTGTCATACGCTGACGATTGATGATCGAAACGGATTCACGCCCGTTGAATATCGCACAACAGACAAATACTGGGATTTGTATCACACGACGTATCAAACCAAGACGTCCTGGAACCAGGTGTCTGGGCACTGGGTCCCTGTCACCGCCGTGCTGGAGATGGACGATGAACGCCGTACCAAGCGTGAACGATTCGAGTTGAACCTGGAATGGTCCAGGATCAATGAAGAACTTCCCGATGAGTTATTTCAGTACGAATCCTTCAAGAACGTCGAAGAGAATACGCCTGTTATTGATTCACGGCCTGGGGCGGGCGGAATTCTTGGTGAGTGGATCGGTGGAAAGCTCCAGACTAGGTTTGAGACTCAGCCACCGCCGCCGCGATCAAGCCGGGTAATCATCATTGGCAGTCTCAGCCTCCTCATCATGCTGGTACTGTTACTCATACGGAGGCGGTCGCGATTTCACGCGAAGAGCGACAACGGATCTGCTTCCGTCGGCTGAGAGGACGGAAGATGGCGATGCCAAAGTACGTACAAATGCTTCCCGGCTTGCTCTTTGGAGTACTCCTCTGCACCAGCATTATCGTGCATAGTCCACCGATCGATGAGACAGCACATTTGCCTGCCGGTCTCAGTCACTGGGAGAGTGGCAGGATCCAACTTTACGGCGTCAACCCCCCGCTAATTCGCCTTCTGGCGACGATCCCTGTGCGGTTTGCCCGGCCAAATTATGACTGGTCAGCGTACAGTGCAGTTTGGGGTGATCGCTCAGAATTTGCTGTAGGACGACGATTTTTCGCCGTCAACGGCCCGAGAAGCATCCACTACTATCGAATCGCTCGATGGTTTCTGTTGCCGTTCGCATTCGTCGGTGTTTGGGGACTCTTTCGACTGGCCAAAGAATTGTTAAATCAGTCCGCTGTCGTCGCCATCGTCTTATGTGCGATCAGCCCACTCATGATCTCACATGCCAGCCTGATGACGTCGGATGCATGGGCGGCGCTCGGTGGCGTCCTGTTCATATTCATTTTTCGGCAGTATTTCCAATCACCATCGGTCCTTTACGCTGCCGCTGTCGGTGCGGCAGCCGGTTACCTGATATGCACAAAAGCGACATGGCTCGTGGTGCTGCCAATCGTGGTGACCGCCGGGGTTGTAGTGCGTTTCGAGAAACAGAATTTGGATTTCTGGAGTGCCGTTCGCGTCGGCATTGCAATCATTTCCTGCATCTTTGTCATCAACGCCGTCTATGGGTTCACAGATTCACCTGTGTACCTCAGGGATTGTCCGTTCCAAAGCAAGTCGCTTCGAGGCTTCGGGAACGCCGACATTTCAAGAGAACATGTCGCAGCTGAAGCGGGCGTCGTTTCAACGTTCATCGCTGAGAACCTGCCGATCCCACTGCCCAGGAACATGCTCGAGGGTATCGATATCCAACGGGGAGATTTTGAGCGAGGCTTTCGTTCCTACCTCATGGGCGAATGGAAGCATGGCGGCTGGTGGTATTATTACCTGATCGGATTCCTAGTGAAGGAGCCGATCGGGTTTCAGTTGATACTGTATGCAAGCATTGTGCATGGCCTTTGGTACTGGAAGCGGTGGACGAAGGTGAGTGTTCGGGAATGGTCGCTGATTGTCCTGCCGCCGGTGTTGATCTTCGGGTTGGTGTCATCGCAGACCGGATTCAATCATCACATGCGGTATGTGCTGCCAGCATATCCGTTTCTGTTCATCATTGCGGCCCGCACCGTGACGCTGGGGAAATTCTGGAAGTGGTTTTCGTATGCCTGTCTCACATGGCAGGCAGCGTCCGTCCTCTGGTTTGCTCCGCATTGGATGTCGTATTTCAACGAAGCAGCGGGAGGGCCGAAGAACGGGCACAAGTGGCTGGTGGACAGTAATATCGATTGGGGTCAGGATATCCTGATGCTCAAGTGGTGGCAGGACAAGCATCCAAAAGCAGCTCCGCTAAATGCCGCGATATTTACGATGTTCGATCCGAAAGACATCGGACTGAAATTCAAACTCCCCGCACCATTCGTTAAGGGCCAACCGGAGGTTGTCACCAAAGACGGTTTGCGGGGGCCTCAGCCGGGTTGGTATGCAGTGAGTGTCTGCATGCTTAAAGGGATGCACTTCAGTGTGCCGGAAGGTGATGGGGAATGGTCGGGATCGACCGAGAACTTCACTTACTTTCTCGACAACTTTGAGCCAGTCGATATGATCGGGTATTCGATCTACATCTATCACATCACCGAGGACGATGCGGCTCGCGTGCGCGCGAAGTTATTGGCGGAGGAGGCGGAGTTTTTGAAGGCGGAGAGCGAAAGCAAAGAGGTTGAGCTATGAAACGTTACCTTTCAAATTCGCGACCAAGTCGCCCCCTCATCCTGCCTGTCGGCCACCTTCTCCCCCGATGCGGGGGAGTAGGAACTGCGCGCGGGGGAGAAGGGACATTGCGTCCAGGTTTTACATTGATTTACCAGAGTTGTAGCTGAATTCGCAAGAATTCAGTTGTTCGAGCAAGAGGACTGAATTCTTGCGAATTCAGCTACGGTAGTTTCATTTCTGCCGCTCGCCTAAATAATGCTCGCGAGTTTGGCCACGTACCGTCGCATTGTCACACGGCTGTCAAGACACAAGAGCCGACGCTGCGACAATGTTTCACGGCCATGCGACGGACATGAATGTCCATCTTACAGACGAGCGTTCCGCCACTCCCCTGGAAACTTGACTCATCTGCAACATGTTCTGAAA
>QWQG01000228.1 GCA_003670925.1 Planctomycetota bacterium
CACGTCAACTTTGTATCGAACGTGGCAAGGCATTGCGCGATGATTCGACACAGAATTTCTGCCGCGTCAGAACGATGCACTTGCCATGTCGCACGCACTGTCGTAACCTGACACCTCAACTGCGTTTCATCCGGCAGTAATCGAGCGGAAAAATCGCAACGCGTCAAACCGCAGAACCGCAAATCGCAATGAATCGCAAATGCGAACAAAGCGTTCAACCAGTGCGGCGGTGGTTCGGTTTTCGAAATGGATGCGTTACCCCCGCCGCCAGGTTCACTTGGTCGTTCGCCAATAGCGGCGAGAGCAATCCATGCACCAGGACGTCACAATTGAGGAGTCAGAGCGATGAGATCATTCAAAGCCGCCGTTTTTTCTTGTCTTTATTCGCTGGCACTTGCGCCGTCATGCGCGGCTGATACGCCAGAACAGCCGACGCCGACAAAATCGGATGTCTCCTACGGACCTGATGCAAGAAATGTACTCGACTTTTGGGACGCAACCGGCAAGGGCCCACGTCCACTGCTAATTTACATTCACGGAGGCGGCTGGCTGACTGGGGATAAGAGCAAAAAAGGGCCGGCTTTCCAGCCGTTTCTCGACAGGGGAATTTCCATTGCCGCGATCAACTACCGATTGACTCCCGAAAATCCTCTGCCTGCCCCGGTCCACGATGCGGCACGAGCTATCCAGTTTCTTCGTTCAAAGGCAAATCACTGGAACATTGATACGAAACACATCGCTTTGACCGGACCAAGTGCGGGGGGATGCACAGCGATGTGGCTGTTACTGCATGATGACATTGCTGACCCAAAAGCGACCGATCCAGTTTTGCGAGAATCTACACGTGTCTGTGCCGCCTCGGTGCTGGTCGGTCAGACCTCCATTGACCCTGACGTCATTGACGGCTGGTTAGGGCCAAATGTTCTGAAGCATCCCATGATCGCCCGCGCGGTAGGCGAAACAGAAATTTCGGATGTGATGAAGAAACATGACCTGTACCATGATCTCTATGTCGAGTTTTCACCCATCAATCATGTCGATGCCAATGATCCCCCCTTGTTCATGACCTGCAGCGCCGAGATGGATCTTCCATCAAGGGACTCCAGTCACGGTATCCATCACCCGGTTTACGGCGCAAAGCTCAAGGAGAAATCCGACCAAGTTGGGCACGAATGCCATCTGGTGATCCCCGGCTATTCGGAGTCCAGGAAGTACTCTGATGGCAACGACTTTCTCTTTCAGATGCTGCTGTCAAGGTAGAACAGACGGTTGCGTCCCGATTTGATGATGCTCCAATTGCAATTGCCGAACCATGATCGGGATAGGGGTCAGCCTTGCGGCTGAACCCCTCCTCACACCACCCGGCATGTGGGTCCACACCAGGCGGTTCCTCGAAGCGGAGCGAGATCGCACCAGAGTTACCTGAGCGACAGACGACACAGCAGGTCTCACCAGCTCACACCCGCCATATCGCATTGCGTAGAGACCGTTTTTCAGGGTTGAGACCAGCAGAGTCATTGTGACTTTGCTGTCCCGTTTCTCCCCTGTTATTCGGAGTTCGACACAATGTACGACATGGAAAAGATCAACGCCTTGCTGGGACTTCCCGGCAATGAATTCAAGGACGACGAGTATCCGGACGAACCTGTAAACATCGCCACGGAGATCCCTCAGACAACGACGGCATACGGCCATTCTCTCTCCCGTGATCGTCGCTACGGCAGTGACACCGACATCGACCGCAGCGAAGTCGAACGCTACTTGAGCTGGTGTGTCGATCGAGTCCCGCTGACCCTGCATACTGGTGAAGCCGTCAAGACCCATGTGGCCAATGTCCGCAGCGACATCCGTCAGATCATTGGCGTGGTCACAGCAGCGTTCCAGACCATTCAGAACCAGGAACTGATCGACCTTGCAGACGCAGTGCGGAACGACCAAGAACTCAAGTTCTGCAATGCTGGCGTTGTGGCTGGTGGTGCCCGAGTCTTCTTCCAGTGTCGAGGTGACAGTTTCGACATCGGAGACGGTGATGAAGTGTCCCCGTTCATGTTGTTCTGCAACGGCCACGACGGCAGCCTGAGTTGCCGGATAACCCCGATGACGAAACGCATCTGGTGTCAGAATCAGCTGGGCAACATCGTCAAGACTCACTCCGCGTTTGCTGCCATCCGTCATACCAGCGACACCCGGCATAAACTGGAAGAAGCCAAGCGGCTGGGCCGACAGTACTTCAGAACCGTCCAATCCAACCGGGAAGCCATGCTGGCGATGCGGGGTAATCCTAGACCCTCAAAAACATTGGTTTTCCGTGTTTTTTGGGATTTTCTTACGTCATGCGACGTAGAAAGCGACGCAATGCGAGGCATTACGGACGCCTGCTGCGGCACAGTTTCTCGCTGCCGTTGGAATGCTAGGTGGCTGACCGCAAACGCGCCGCAACAAACTTCGCCGCGGCTGAGCTCCGCGCTGCGATTGGTATTCGCCACTGAACGTATACACTTGAACACAAACCCCTGAGCCAACAACTTCTGACGAACTCTGGGTTTTGCTTTCCACGAGAATTAAACACCGCAGACTTGCCCGTGTAGAATTCCATATCTTCAACTATTCTTTCGTTCCTTCGGGTCCATCCCGCCGCACCGAGAAATCTTCATGCTTCCATTTCCCGCTTTGCAAAGCGCACGTATTGGGTTGCGCCTGTTACTCTGGTCCGTGGTGTCAGTGTCTGCGAATGCTCAGATAGATTTCAATCGGCAAGTGCGTCCGATCCTCGCCGAACACTGTTTAAAATGTCATGGACCCGATGCCGAAAAACGCAGTGGGAATCTAAGACTTGATGTGGAGGCCGAGGCAAAGAAGTCAGTGATCGTCTCTGGACAAGCCGCTGAAAGTGAGTTGATGCATCGCATTCAGTCGATAGATCCTGAATCCGTCATGCCGCCAGTTGCCACCGGGAAGGTGCTGACAGCGGCTCAGAAGGAAGTCCTGCGGCAATGGATTCAGGAAGGCGCTAAGTATTCCAACCATTGGGCGTTTCAGCCGATCGCGGCATCAGAACGTCTGCTCAACGCGCTTCCTGCTTCAAAAGTCGACACGTTGCCAGTGGACCGTTTTCTGATGGACAAACTTCAACAGGCTGGACTCAGTTATGCAACGCCTGTAAATCGCGTGCAGTTCATTCGTCGCGTAACCTTTGATCTCATAGGTTTGCCGCCCACTTGGGCTGAAGTCGAAGCTTTTGAGAACGACACCGAACAAGAGAGTGAAGGGCGACTGATCGATCGTCTGCTGGCATCACCCCGATACGGTGAACGTTGGGGACGGCACTGGCTGGACATTGCGCGGTATGCTGACACTCATGGCGGCGCGGCGATTGGTTTTACAACCTTTCCATTTTCCTACACCTATCGCGATTATGTGATCAACGCGTTTAACAAAGACCTAGCAGTCAATCGTTTTCTGCAGGAGCAAATCGCAGCGGACCAACTTGGACTTCCTGAAGACGATCCGTCTTTGGCAGCGCTGGGTTTTCTGACTGTTGGGATGCAATTCCGAAATTCTAACGACACGATCGACGACCAGATTGACGTGATCACGCGAGGTCTAATGGGACTCACTGTCACCTGTGCCCGCTGCCATGACCACAAATTCGATCCGATTCCGACGGCAGACTACTATGCCCTTTATGCGTCGATCGCTCCGAGCAGATCACCCTCGGAGCTGCCGGCCATCGGGACCGTCTCCAACGAACAGGCACGACAGCAGTACGAGCGAGAACTGAGCGAGCTGAAATTAAAGTATCAACAGTTTGCTCGTGAACAGAACGAAGTTTTGCGAAATCGCCTCCGGATGCAGGTTGGGCTTTACCTCGCAGAACTGGCGAAAGGAAGCGGTGAACAGGATCTTTCGACTCAGTTTCTTTCGTATCGCACGGACGATATTCGCCCGCTCGTTTACAATCGCTGGCGGACATGGTTGAGTGGGCTCAACAAAGAAGACCCTGTCTTTGGACCATGGCTTGAGATGCAGTCGTGGGGGGCAATTCCGGCAGCCGAGTTCGTGACGCGCCGCGATGAATACCTTGGTCGCCTGTCGACCGAACTAGTTGCCATTGGCCGCACTCCGGACAAATTGCACGCCCTGCGCGGTGAACCACTCAAATGGAATCCATTTGTGGTCGATGCGTTGGTGGAACAGAAACCTAGTTCGCTCAGTGACGCAGCAGCGGTTTACGGAAAAGTGTTTGCCGAGCAGCAGCGAATGTGGTTGCAGGCGTTGCTGGAATCTTCCAGCGAAGCCGTCCTAGGTGGCACAATTTTTCCGGACGATCACCCCCAGCATCAGATCATCAACAGCCCCTCACATCGACAGATTCGGGACTACCTGTATGCGGCCGGAGCGCCGTTTGATCTTTCCGACGAAGACGCTGTGCGGCTTACCAATCGCACGATCACCGATTTAGCCAACGGCAAAAAAGCGGCAATTCATCAACTGCATCTATCGTCTCCGGGATCACCTCCGCGAGCCATGGTTGTCCATGAAGATCCAAGTCCAAAACCTACTCATATTTTTGTGCGAGGCAATCCGCTGGCGCGCGGTGATGTCGTACAGGCCAGATTTTTGTCCGGATTGCCAAGCGACCACGCGGAGATTTACGAAGACGGAAAACGCCGGCTTGGCTTGACTCGATCTCTCGTCGCTGACAGCAATCCGCTCACAGCCCGAGTGCTGGTGAATTGGGCGTGGCAGAATCACTTTGGGGCAGGCCTTGTGCGGACTCCGGATGATTTTGGCATTCGCGGCCAAGCACCCACGCATCCCGAGCTGCTGGATTACCTTGCTGATCAGTTTCGCAAGCACGGCTGGTCAATGAAGTGGCTCCATCGGGAAATCATGCGCAGTCAGGCGTATCGTCAAGGAGCAGTCGAAAACGCCCACAGCCGTCAGGTCGATCCTGAAAATCAACTGCTCTGGCGGATGCCTCGTCGACGACTGGACTTTGAATCCATGCGAGATTCGATGTTGTCCACCTGCGACGAACTGGATGTTACCATGGGAGGCGCGCCGATCGATCTGAATGCTTCACCGGCAGTGCCGCGACGCAGTGTTTATGGATTTGTCAATCGAGACATCATCGCCAATCTGATGAGCACATTTGACACGGCAAACCCAAACGCTTGCACTGCTAAGCGTCCTGAGACCACGGTACCGCAGCAAACGCTGTTCGCTCTGAACTCGGACTTTATTCAGGACCGTGCCGTGCGGTTAGCGTTGCTCACGAAACAGATGAACTTAGCTACCGATGATGAACGCATCGTGGCCATGATCCGCAGAACTCTCTGCCGAAATCCAACTGCGGCTGAAGTGGCGCATGCCAAAAACTTTTTGCAAGACGCTTCTGCAAACATTCCAACGGCCATCGGTGTCACGGCGGATCCTGATCGCAATTGGATTCTACTGGCACACGCTCTGCTTGCTTCGAACGAGTTTACATTTCTGGATTAGACGACGATTTGTGTGTATGGCCAACAGAGTTTTCACGAAGACTGCGACAGGAATCAAGCATGATCAACACAACCCGACGACACTGGATGCAAACATGCGGCATGGGATTTGGCGGTCTTGCGCTGGCCGATCTCCTGGGAAATACCGCGTCGGCTGAAGAATCTGGGGGAGCAATCCAGACGCATTTCCCAAGCCGGGCCAAGCACATCATTCATGTATTTCTTAATGGAGGAGTCTCGCAAGTCGATACATTCGATCCGAAGCCCGAACTGACTCGGCTTGCTGGTAAGATGCTGCCCTTTGATAACCTGCAAACCGAACGTAAGACCGGGGTGGCATTGCCAAGCCCATTTAAGTTCGAAAAGCACGGCCAAAGCGGCATTGAAGTGAGTGATCTTTTTCCGCACCTTTCCAAATGTGTCGATGAGATGACCGTGATTCGGTCAATGCATGCCGAACTCCCGAGTCATGAAATGTCGCTCATGCTGATGAATACGGGAGATCAGCGTCTCGTGCGACCAAGTCTGGGCTCATGGCTTACGTGGGGCATGGGATCGATCAACGAGAATCTTCCGGCTTTTATTGCGCTTTGTCCGGGCGGCATGCCGGTGGGTGGAGCTGGCAACTGGCGTTCCGCGTTTCTCCCCGGTGCGTACCAAGGAACTCGAATTGATACGTCGAACCCTGATCCGACGCGGCTGATTGACTATCTGCAGAACAAACGAATCACGTCGACAGCGCAGGCAAAGCAGTTCGAATTCCTGCAGCAACTGAATGCGCAGCATCTGGCAGATCGACCAGACGAAGCCGTGATTGAATCGCGGATTAAGTCGTTTGAGCTAGCGTTCCGCATGCAGACGGAAGCCAGTGATGCGTTTGATATCTCACAGGAACCGGAACACATTCAGAAGCTCTATGGCGACGGACCTCAGAACCGTCAGTTGTTGATGGCGCGAAGACTCGTCGAACGGGGCGTGCGTTTCGTACAGACATGGCACGGCGACATGCAACCATGGGATAGCCATTCAAATATTAAAGAAGAACATCGCAAAGTCGCTAACCAATGTGATTCCGGCTTGGCGGCACTGATCATCGATCTGAAGCAACGTGGCCTGCTCGATGAAACTCTGATTCTGTGCACCGGAGAGTTTGGCCGTACGCCATCAGTGGAGATGGGCCAAGATGGATCGGGCGCAAGTCAAGGACGCGATCACAACCACTGGGGGTTTTCGCTCTGGATGGCAGGCGGCGGAATCCGGAAAGGCACCGTCTATGGAGCAACCGACGACTTCGGCTTCAAAGCAGTCGAAAACCCGGTTTCAGCGCACGACCTGCACGCCACGATCCTACATCTCATGGGTTACGATCATCAACGCATGACCTACCGATACGCTGGCCGCGACTTCCGCCTGACGGATGTACAAGGCGAAGTGGTTCAACCGATTATCGGATCTTGACAATTGCTGCCGAGCGAAAAACAGTGCTTGCTAAAACGGCTGGGGGCGGATTGATTTCGCGTAAGTGGTGGAAACGTGTGAAGAGAATAGCACACGTTTTCGGCCACGGCTTGAACAGAGGCAAGACACTACTGCTGCTGCAGATACTCTTCCACTAGTTGGGCCTTGCGAAGCAGGTACGGGATAAACTGTTCGTTGGATTCCGCAAACCGACCGAGTGCTTTCATATTGCCGACGAACTCTTCCGAAAATCGCAGGTGTTCCTGATCACGCCAACTTTGACCCAGATGACTCAGTTGACCTGCGACTGCGGCCGTCTTTTCATTGAGTTCTTCATTGAAGCGCCGCAGCATTTGCGCGAATCGGCGAAGTTCTCCCGGATCGACAATGGCTTGTGTCATAGTGAATCGGCTTTCGAAAGTTTGGTTGAGTGAAGATACGGATTGATTCGCGATCTCAGGTTGGATCCGGAGGCGATGTCGCGCCGCTCGGCGATACGCACGTGTCACTATCAACGGGACAACCACATTGTCTTGCGGGCAATTTCAGTCAGCGGAACGTCTGAGTTAAGTTGCTGACCACTACGACTCACAAACGCTAAAAACTGACAGATCTCCGCTCCGGATTCGCAGTTTAGACAAAACTCAGATATTTTACGGCACAGTCATCAGCCAAGCGATCAAATCGGCCATGGACTGGGTATCGAGATTTTTCTCAAGGCCTTCTGGCATTAGTGAGCGGCCAGTGTCTCGGAGCGCTTCAATTTCGCTTCGCAGCACGCTAGTTTCTTTGGCTTCAGCTCGGCGAAACGTCAGGATGCTGGCGGATTCGGCAATCAACACACCATTGTGCGTCTGTCCGTCAGTGGTGACAGCGATATAGTCTCGCCACGCAGGATTGACCTCCCGATTCGGGTCGAGCACATTTGTCAGAATCGCTTCCGGACCACGATTTTTCATGGTGGCCAGATTCGGGCCGACCTGAAACCCAACTTTCCCGATCTGATGACAGACCGCACAATGCTGGGTGAACAACGCCGCACCCTTGACTGGATCCGGCTTCAATGTCAGGGCGACCTGATACGAACGCAGCACGTCGTCGCGTGTGGAACTAGTCATGGTCCCGAGTAATCTGATCGCGCGGGAACGCACGGCATCATCCGGGACGCTCGCCAGACGTTGTAAGTCGGAGGGACTCAACGTGGTCGGGGGAAGGCGGCCAGCAGACATGGCATCCAGCAACAGGACGGCCCATGACGTACGTCCCAACATTCCATCGCGCACACGTTCGGCAAGTTTCGGGGACAATCCCGACCATCGATCCAAGAGCTGCAACGCCACTTCTTCGTCTGAAAACTGCAACAGCGTCGCTAGCGCCGCGTCCTGCACTGTCGGCGGCTGATTAGATGCGAGCGAACTCAGCAACAGTCCCGCGTCTGTCGCAAACGACGACAGACTGAACGTACTCAAAGCTGCAGCCCTCTGTTCTTCGGAAAGACTGACGTCAACTGCATTTGTGCGGGCGGACTCCAGCAATTGCTCAGACAATTGCGTGAAAGATGGACTACTTTGAGCGATCTTGTTTCCCGCGAACACCGCCTGCAATAACTTGACTTGCAACACAGGGTCATCGTGCCGGGCGGCGATTACGGCAGCGATCTTACTCCAACTCGGTTCGTCTGAAGTTCTCCGCGCCACGAGATCCGCAAGTTCAAGCAATGCCACGCTGGCGACTGCCGAGCCTGCATCAGACATTGCCGCAAGTGATGCGAAGGCGCCTTCTGCTTCGGTGCCCAAGGAGGTAAACACGGCCGTCCGAATCCAGCGATCCTGACCGGACTTCGCGAGGAGTTGCAGCAACGCTGCCTGCCGGCTGGCAGAAGGTGGGAATTCACCAAGCGAAAATGCCAGTTGCATTTTGACGCGGGCGTTTTCATCGTCAATCATGGTGGCAAGCATCGACAGCAAATCCAGAGATGAAACGTGTTCTTCGGCCGCCAATACTGCCCGCTCCCGCACGCCGGCTACCGCGTCGCTTAGTCCGACGAGCACGTCTTCGGGTGTGAGAGCGTTCAATCCATCGAGGCTTCCAATCGCGTGAAATCTTCCCAAACCCGATGACGAATTCCTGAGCAGTTGGCGGATCCCAGCAACGGCCGACGCATCTTGGCGTTCGAAGATCAGTCTTGACGCCGTATCGCGATGCCATGCGTTAGGATGCGCGAGAAGTGCCACGAGCTCGGCAGTCATGGCGTGGCTGAGATGCGGGACAGGCCTTGGTTTCCAGCCTGTCGGGGCGATTCGATAAAGTCGCCCACGATCCCGACCGCTCGTAAGATCCAGATGCTTCTTGATTTCCGGCGGCAGACTCGCAGGATGTTCAATCACTTCACGACACATGTCCAGCACCTGAAGACAACCGTCCGGCGCGTTCGCAAACTGCACAGGACGAAACCAAATGTCTTCTGATGCCACCAATTCGCGACCGTCGTCCATACGATTGGCTGTCCAGATCACCCCGTCGGCCGTCAGGCGTTTGCGATGGACGATGTTACTACCAACGTCACCCACAATGGCCAGTCCTTGCGTTTCCTCCGGCCATGCATCGCCACGATAAATCGTAATCCCGGTGGCCCCGGTAAAGTAACCAGCCGGCCGGCCACCGCCTTCGACAAGTCCCCTCGACAGCCCCGACGCCCGCAGGCGAGTTCGCACAATCCGCCATGGCTCGATAGGGCTGATGCGAAACACAGGCGCCTGTCCGCCGTCCACAGCGATGCTGACACGAGCCGGTGCAGCAGACGGCAGCGGCGAACGCGATAGATAATGGTCGCGATACACAATCATTTGCGCATGATCACTGTTGGAACTCACGAAACGATGACCCCAGTCGTCAAAGCACATGCCGTGTTGACCGCCACCCGTTTCAGCGCGGAGTTCCAATGTCTTCGGATCAAACGAAAAGTCACGACCGCGACATGGTAACGCCGCACGGTCGGGATGCTTCGGACTCGTAATCGAACCGCCTACCGTGCTTGCAGAACCATAAATCCGATTGTCCGGCCCCCAATGAAAACTATTGATCAGACCCTGCACATTGGAGCGTTCAAAACCAGTGAAAACCAGTTCATTCACATCGGCAAGCATATCACCATCGGTATCCTTCAAAAAGAAGATATCCGGGGCGGCCGCAACAAATACACCATCATTCGCACAGATAATGGCCGTGGGCCAACTTAGCCCTGTGGCAAATAGATGGCTCTGATCAAATCGGCCATCACCATCAGAATCCACCAACATCCGCACGCGGCCCAGATGTTCAGTTGCCTGCTCGGAGTAGTCATTCATTTCAGCGATAAACAACCGTCCGTCGGCGTCGAACGACATCGCCACGGGATCTGTTAACAATGGCTCGGCAGCAGTCTGCTGCATTTCAAAGCCATCAACCACCTGAAATGAGTTCATCGCCTCGGCTGGCGATCGAGCTGGAATTCGTGGCAATTCTTCCGCAAAATCCGGCTCAAAATCATTCGGCATGTGCTTCAGGACCCGATCCATGACGTTGTAAGCCTGCAGCCGCATGTCCATAGGAAAATCATGTTCCGAGTCCGG
This sequence comes from Planctomycetota bacterium, assembly GCA_003670925.1. Lineage (GTDB taxonomy): Bacteria > Planctomycetota > Planctomycetia > Planctomycetales > Planctomycetaceae > SXXK01. Next base: position 10,574 of record QWQG01000228.1, read on the forward strand.
CGTTAACAGCATTAACTCTTCGCGTGCGCCGAACATCGCGTAAATCGAACCAGCCACCGGCAACGCCTTACGCACGCCGTTGATGTCAAAGTTGGCATCGCGAATCGGCGATACCGACACGAATGTCCGCGGGGCCAAAGCCGCAATCAATTCATAGAAATCAAACGGGACTTTGTCTGGATTGAGTTCATAGGTGTCTCGCAACCGCGGCATATACCTGTCACTCGTCCAGCCTTTAATGTCGCCGCCGTAGTAGTCATGAAATGGACACCAACCGCAGCTTGAGACGATGACTTTGAGTCGTTCGTCAAATGCTCCTAAGAAAATCGCATTATGTCCACCCAAGGAATGCCCGATAACCCCGATGCGATCGCTGTCCACAAACTTTAAGGCTGACAGAAAATCAACGCAACGGCGATGATTGAAAATGCCTTTCATTGTGCCGGAGACATAATTGTCGTGCTCGAAATCGTATTTGTCGTATTGTCCGAACGAGGGATAGTCCGGGGCGATCACGACGTAGCCACGCTGGGCAAGTTCAAGACCGTATTGGCGTCCTAATTTCCCGCCTTCGCCAGCGACGATGCGTTTTCCCGGGGCGCCTGTCGGATGCAGCGCGACGACAGCAGCGAGCTTCGACGGCGAACCTGCTTGCAGCAGATCTTGCCCATCAACCACGTCAGCCAACGATTTCGGCAGATACAAATCCAGCGGCAGTCGATCCACACCATCTACAGCAATCGACATCGTGAGCCGCCGGACTTCGCCAATCCGAACATCTTCTGTGAGCTTGACATCAAACTCAGGCAAATTCTCAAGCGATGGCATCGACCCCATCGCGGCTTCAGCTCCGGCGATGATCTGTTTCCTCCGCAGAGCCCAATCGTCGGTGGTCCGAATCGGTTTCAGCATCCCATCGTCTGCGCGGTAGACGCTCAGGTCCGAATGCCGAATCTCAACTGCGGAGGGCACATGTTCATCGGATCCAGCGTTTGCTGTCTGTCCTGCGGTGAATGCTGCAGTCTCCAGAATCAGCATGGGGACCAACAAGGCTTTGAAAAACATTGCCCATTGAATCAATTTTGAATCTTGACCATGAAGGAGCATCGCGGGGTCTCCGAATATTGGCATCAAACCTAGCAGGATCTGGATTTATAGCCAAACAACATCGACTCGTGAACTGTCGTGGCGATTTCCTCAACTTCCGAGGACACGGAACGATCTAATGATACGATGGACATTCGTGTCCGTCACCTCGACTCGAAACACTGTCAAAGTGATCATTGGTGTGCCTTTATAGCCGTGCGACAGTGCGACGCTGTCTGGCCAGTTTCTCGGACAAGAATGTCCAAGCTACAGGATTCTGAATCAGACGATTTCGCCTGTCTTCTTGTTGTCGAGATGAAAGTCGATATTGGCCTTTACTTCATCGAGCGTGCCCTTCACGGTTCTGCCGACGACCTTGCAGAAATACCGTTTGTGAACCCCAGGCGTTTTCCCTCCAATCGATCCGAAGGAATGATCCTCCTTGATTTCATGCTCACGGTAGGAAATTCCTGTCTGTTTATTCTTCGCCATCGATAGCACTTCCTGAATAATCTCGCGGTGCGTTGTCAGAACATGGAGCATCTTATTTCCCCCGCTCCGAATCGCAAGCACCAGTCCTGAGATCTGCAAAATGGCCGCCAGAAACTACACGGCTCTTGCCACTCGGAATCGGTGACACCGCCCGCACATGGGCTCCCGCTATCGCGACCGGAGTTCTGCCGGCTCTAATTGCCCATTAAAAAGGGGCATCGATTTTTGCACAGACTGATAAACGCCCCAGGTCAAGGGCACGGCGATCCAAGTCCACGCGATGACCAAAGTGATTGTTTTCATGAATTCAGGCCTTAGAAGATCCAATGCGGTGGTATTTTGGATCGACCGGTCGGACGCGCAGATTGGCAATGAGACCAACCATGAGCAGCCCGGCCATCAGGAACATCGTAGAATTGTAGGCCTCGGCTTTGGGAACTCCGGCTTCAATCTTGGCGGTGGAAATGTAATTCACAAGGCTGGGGCCAAGCAGTGCGGCGACAGACCACGCGGTGATGAGGCGTCCGTGAATGGCACCAACTTGGTATGCACCGAACATGTCTCGCAGGTACGCGGGGATGGTTGCAAAGCCGCCACCATACATACTAATAATTGCTGCCGTGACGACGAAGAAGAACGCTTTGTTTTGAATATTCTGGGTGTAGGGGATTGCGCAATATAGAATCGCGCCAAGCAGAAAATAGATACAATAGACGACTTTCCGTCCGGTGTAATCGGAGACGGATGACCAGACAAAGCGGCCTCCCATGTTAAAGAGACTCAGCAGGCCTGCAAAGCCGCCACCGACTGCCGCACTGACGCCGAACATGTCCGAACACATTTTTGATGCCTGCCCCAAAATACCGATGCCAGCGGTGACGTTCATGCACAGCACGACCCAGAGGTACCAGAACTGCGGGGTCTTCCACGCAACATCGACTGCAACGGTGGCGTTGGTCATCATCGGTTTGAGATGCTGGCTGGGTTCCCAGTCGGTTGGTTTCCAACCGTCGGCTGGCACCCGCACGATAAACGCTCCGAACAGCATGGAAATCGCATACAAAAATGCCATGGCGATAAAAGCCTCGGCAACCCCGATAGAAGTGGCCGATTTAAAATAGTCCATAAGTTTCACGCCAAGCGGCGCGCCGATTAATGCCCCGCCTCCGAATCCCATGATCGCCATGCCTGTGGCCATTCCGGGGCGGTCGGGAAACCATTTAATCAGTGTGGAAACGGGTGAAATGTATCCTAGCCCAAGGCCGATTCCGCCAGTGAAACCGTAACCCATGTAGACGAGCCAGAGCATCTTCAGTTTCACACCAATGGCGGAAATGAGCAGGCCGCCACAGAAGCAAACGCAGCTGGCCACCATTGCTTTGCGCGGCCCACTGCGCTCCACCCACTTCCCAAACACTGCCGCCGACAGACCAAGCATGAACAGCGCGATCGAGTAAACCCAGCCTACCTGCGGAATCGTCCACCCCGCGCCGGCCTGAGTGAGGGGCACATTAAATACGCTGAATCCATAGACCTCACCAATACACATGTGAACGGCGATGGCTGCTGGTGGCACTAGCCATCGGTTAAATCCTGGTTTGGCAACGGTGGCTTCCCGGGAGAGAAAATTCATCAGGTTAATGTCCATCCTGTTGACGAAATTTCATGTCGAGTGCCCGCGATTCCTGTAGCTTGGACATTCATGTCCGAGAAGTTCGCCGAGCACCGTTACGCTGTCGAGCGGCTGTCAAGGCACATCAAATTTCGCTTCGACAGTGTTGCATGGGCCTACGACGGAAATGAATGTCCATCCTACATTTGAAACGCAGGCGTCGCTACCAAGGCGGCGTTCAATCGGCACGTAATCATGGGTTCTGGAATCTGCTGATCCGTCTGAAGCCAATGGCTTGGAAAACTGTTATCCTGCGTACGCATCGCATCTTCGCAAATTCCCGAGCGAACACGATTGCCGCAGTTTGCATCCGAGCGTGATACAGAATGGATTCGATATTATGCCGGAACCGCCTCCTTCCAAACGTCGAACTCGTGCGACGCAGGCTGTAGCAGGTCAGGCAGTTGAGCTGACGAGTACGACGGTTCCTTATGCAGAACTGCATTGCCGTACGAACTATTCATTTTTGGAAGGGGCATCTCACGCAGATGAACTTGCCGCCCGTGCCGTGGCTTTGGGGCTAAAGGCGATTTCCGTCACAGACCGCAATTCTCTCGCGGGTGTTGTGCGGGCGCATGTCGCCGCTAAAGAAGCCGGGCTGAAACTATTGATTGGCGCAGAGATTGTGCCGGATGATGGTCCGTCGGTAGTTCTCCTCGCGACTGATCGGCCCGCCTACGGCCGTTTGTCGCGGCTGATTACAGTCGGACGCAGGCGAGCTCCCAAGGGCGAGTGTCGCCTTAACATAGCCGATATTTTAGAACATGCCGAGGGTCTACTGTGCTGCGTGCCGCTGAGCGAAGAAAGCCGATATCGATTTGAACGCCGCTACGTCCCTGGCATGAAGACCGACGTTGCAGCCACACATCTGCAGTCATTGAAAGACGGTTTCAGCGGGCGTTGCTATGGATTGGCCGAACTCCACTGTGGACCCAACGACCGCGACAATCTCCAACGCTGGCGGTCGATTTGCAGTCAGTTCAAGATCCCGATCGTTGCAGCCAACGATGTGCATTATCATGAATCCAGACGCCGCGCATTGCATGATGTCGTGACGGCCATTCGTCATGCAGCAAGCTTATCATCGCTGGGGCATGAACTGTTTCCCAATGGCGAACGGCATCTGAAATCAGGGGCTCAATTGCTCTCCCTATTCGCGGGAGATCCCAGCATCATCGCAAGATCTGTCGAAGTTGCTGAGCGTTGCACGTTTTCTCTCGACGAACTCCAGTACGAGTACCCAGAAGAACTGGTTCCGCAGGATGTCACGTCGATCCAGCATCTTACCAACCTCACAAAACGTGGTGCGAAACTGCGATATCCGGATGGCGTCCCGACCAAAGTTTATGACCTGATCAAGCATGAGTTGACGCTCATTGAAGAACTGCATTACGAAGCGTATTTCCTCACGGTTTATGACCTTGTACGCTTCGCCCGGGAACGCAAAATTCTTTGTCAGGGACGAGGATCTGCTGCGAATTCGGCGGTCTGCTACTGTTTAGGAGTAACGTCGGTTGATCCCAGTCGCATCGACGTGCTGTTCGAACGCTTTATCAGTCGAGAACGCAATGAAGCGCCAGATATCGACATTGATTTCGAGCACGAACGCCGCGAAGAAGTCCTCCAGTATCTATTTGAACGCTATGGCCGTGAGCGGGCGGGAATGACTGGGGCCGTGATCACCTATCGACCTCGATCGGCGATTCGTGATATTGCGCGTGCTCTGGCATTATCCAATGACCGCATTGAAAAACTGGCCGATCAGATGGAGCATGTGAATCACGCAGAGCAGTTTCCGGAACGTATGCGCGAAGGCGGCATCGATCCGAATTCATTGCTCGGACGACGGATGCTGGAATTGCTCAATTCGCTGCTGACTTTCCCGAGGCATCTGTCACAACATTCCGGTGGCATGGTGATGTCGCGCGGATTGTTAAGCGAACTGGTGCCGATCGAAAATGCGGCCATGGCCGGTCGGACGGTGATCCAATGGGACAAAGATGATCTGGATGCACTCGGGCTGCTGAAAGTCGATTGCCTATCACTGGGAATGCTCAGTTGCATCCGCCGCGCGTTCGATCTAGTTCAGAAACATCACGGCAGAACTCTGACGCTGGCGAATGTCCCGTCAGAAGATCCTGCGGTGTACGACATGATCAGTGCGGCGGATACGATTGGTGTATTCCAGATTGAAAGCCGCGCTCAGATGAGCATGCTGCCGCGTCTGAAGCCGCATTGTTTTTACGATCTCGTCATTGAAGTGGCGATTGTGCGCCCCGGACCGATTCAGGGCGACATGGTCCATCCATATCTCCGACGACGTGCGGGTGAAGAGCCTGTTGATTATCCGAGTGCTGCGGTGCGTGCGGTCCTGCATAAGACACTCGGGGTGCCTATCTTTCAGGAACAGGCCATGCGACTGGCGATCGTGGCCGCTGGCTTTACGCCGGGCGAAGCAGATCAGCTTCGTCGCGCAATGGGAGCGTGGCGTAAAACCGGCGTGATTGCAAAGTTTCACGAAAAACTTGTGAATGGAATGAAAGATCGCGGCTACGACTCTGAATTTGCGGAGCGTCTTTTCAAGCAGATCAGCGGTTTTGGTGAATATGGATTTCCGGAATCCCACGCGGCGAGTTTTGCGTTGTTGGTGTATGTTTCGGCCTGGCTCAAACGCTATCACCCGGCTGTGTTTGTGGCGGCCCTGATCAACAGTCAACCCATGGGATTCTACGCCCCGGCCCAGTTGGTGCGCGACGCGAAAGAGCATGGAGTCGTCATTCTTCCAGCTGATATCAGTCACAGCGACTGGGACTGCACACTGGAACGGATCGAGGGCGATCCTGTGTCGGGACGTTGGCGACATGACGATGAACGTTACGCACTCCGCCTCGGTTTTCGCCTGCTGCGCGGGTTCTCAGAAGAACACGGACGGCACCTTGAAACGGTCAGGCAACGCGGTGGGAAGTTTCTGTCTTTTGAAGAGTTCGCGCAACGGACGCAGTTTAATCGCGGCACCTTGCAGCTTCTGTCCCGAGCCGATGCTTTTGCGTCGCTGAAGATTGAACGGCGTGAAGCATACTGGAAATCATTGCCGGCACGGGAACAACTACCGCTGTTTGATACGTTCGAGGCCGCCGCAGCCAACGATCCTGTCCCCGAACTCCCAGAAATGTCGGCTCAGGATCAAGTGGTTGAAGACTATTCATCGGCGGGGCTGACGCTGCGGAGCCATCCCGTCAGCTTTCTCAGAGAGCAGCTGCTGCAATTGCGCGCTGTCACGGCGGAAGAGCTTGCAGAATTGACGCCGGATCGTCGCGTCAAAGTGGCGGGACTTGTCCTCATGCGTCAACGACCATCAACAGCTAACGGGATTACGTTTGTGACATTGGAAGATGAAACGGGCGTCGTCAATCTAGTTGTATTTCCGTCCGTATGGCAGCACTTTCGTCAAACAGCCAGATTTGCAACGGTGATGATGGCCACCGGTCGTCTGCAACGGGAAGGCGATGTCGTCCATGTGGTGTGTGAACGACTGGATGATGTCAGCGAGATGCTGGAACAGATCGATCCGAAGACAAGAAATTTCCGCTGAACGCCGGTTGCTGCTGGTTCCATGCAAATTCCCTGAGAAACGGCGGAGCACTCACAATCTCAGCACTGGCATTCAAGGTCTGGTGTACTAAGATCTTTCCCTGCTCCGCCGAAGCGGACGGACAGCTTCGGGTTTTGGCACAACTTTGCTCTGGATATTGACTCAATGTTCAATTTGTTTCAGCTTGCCGACGGTACTGCAATGTTCTGGGGCCAGACATTTGAGAAGCACGACTTGGTCGTCATTTTGCTGCTTGTGCTGCTGGAAGGACTGCTATCGATTGACAATGCGCTCGTCTTAGGATTGCTTGCCAAGCGTGTTCCGAAGCATTTGCAGGGACGAGCGCTCACTTACGGCTTAGTGGGTGCGTTTGTATTCCGCATCATCGCAGTGGCCACAGCCAGTTATCTGCTGAAGTGGCACGTCGTAAAGTTGATTGGTGGAGGTTACCTGATTTACATCGCGGTTAAGCACTTGTTCTTCGAATCAAAGGAAGACTCCAGTAGCACACTCAGTCTTGACGCAGCCGGCGAACCTGAACTTCGGGACGCAACGACCGGTGGAGTACTCACGGCAGATCAGGAAATGCTCGAAATTAAAGAACGTGTTCCAATGCCGATTCCGGAAACACAAATGCGCGCCGGCCGGAGCTTCTGGATGACAGTCGTCGTCATCGAACTCACGGATATCGCCTTTGCCGTCGACTCGATACTTGCCGCGATCGCGTTGGTTGGGGCTCCCCCGGCTGACCACCCGAAAAATGCACTTCACCCAAAGCTATGGGTGGTTGTCGCCGGCGGACTGCTGGGGATCTTGCTGATGCGAGTTGCCGCAGCCATGTTCATCCGACTTCTAGAAAAATTTCCACGATTCGAATTGTCGGCTTATTTACTGGTGATTGTCATCGGACTGAAGCTACTTGCGGACTGGGGCTTTAATTCCGAGGCAAATCCGAAGGTTGTGGATTTCCACAGCTATCTGCGTCTGGAATTCTGGGTCTTCTGGATCTCGATGCTCGTGGCGTTGGGGATTGGATTTCTTCCGGCGCGAAAATCCAGAACCGAATCAACATGAACTCGCGCAACATCACCGTCGTAGTGATGTCGAAGTGTGGTTGTATTGGCAAGCTGACTGCCTAAGATCTATGACGTGTATCCGACTCCTGCGAGAACGATTATGTCAATCGCCTTTTCCGCTGAACCAATTCCGTTGAGCGAGGATGAACACGGGGATATTCGCGTTGGCGATTGTCGCGTGCTGCTCGACTCAATTGTGCACGCGTTTGATGACGGTGCGACACCCGAAACCATTGTCCAGATGTACTCGACACTGAAACTGGCCGACGTCTATGCAGCCATCGCATATTACCTGCGACACAGCGAGGAAATTCGGGACTATCTGGATAAGAGGGAGCGACGGGCAGAAGTCATTCGGCAGAGTTTTCAAGCGCAGCAGCCGGAGATGTCCGAGATTCGCCGCCGATTGATAGATCGTCGCAGCATGACAGGGAACGGCAATGCTGCGGCTGCTGAGTGACGAAAACTTTAACGGCGAGATCGTACGGGGACTTTTCCGTGCAAATCCGACAATTGATCTGGTTCGCGTCCAGGATGTCGGGCTGTTAGCAGCCGACGATCCGACGATTTTGGCATCGGCGGCGGAAAACGGTCGAGTGTTGCTCACGCACGACAACGCCACGATGCCCGCATTTGCCCACGATCGCGTAAGTGCCGGACAGCCGATGCCCGGGCGTGTTCATTGTCAATGATCGTGCGGCAATTGGCCAGTCGATCGAAGATATTCTGCTGTTCGCACTTTACAGCAAAGAGGGCGAGTGGGAAGGTCAGGTATTGTACTTCTGATTTTTACGAATCGATGATGTGCATGAACCGACTCAACAACATAAACTCGCCCAACATCACCGTCATGATGATGTCGGAGCGAGTCCTTTTGGCAGCTGGGAAATCCCAAGCATAGAACGTGCTCTCCATGCACTCCACGTTCTTCTGCTGTAACCTGCCGCGAGGCTCAATCCGTGGTTGGGAACCACACGTTGGACGTTGTCGTTCAGCAGATTTCTCACGAACTCTGCTCCAGACTTTCGAAAGCCGCGCTAGATCTGAGCCAAGCCGTTAACGCGGTCAGCGGGAGCACTAAACATTGAGCGATCCGACGGACGTGGTGCGTGCGTATCGGGTGCGGCGGAAGCACGGTCGCCAGTTTGCGTCTTATTCAGCTCACTCGACTGCTTGTTAAAGTAAGGACGTCGCAGATCAAGATCGCTCTGGCTGTAGCTTGACGGATAAAGCGCCTTCACAGGATTTCGCAGAGCAGGACGCTGAGTCCACTTGTCATTTTCAGGCTGAGAGTCAGCCCCCCGAAAGGGATCGGCATAATTTGACCGTGTCGTTCGCGGTGACCAGTCTCCTTGGGCTCCGGAGTTATCGCGAGCATTCGAATTTTGATTGACTCGGCACTGGCCATTCACGCAGTTTCTACCTGCACTCTGACCTCTGCCGCACGCCCCGTTGGCACATCCAGCACATTGTCCGTTGGCACACGTCGGACATTGTCCGCTGGCACACAGACCATTCGCACAGGCACCATTCGGACAATTGCAGTTGCGACAGGTTCCGGTCGTACAGTTGCCCGTCGCGTTTCCACGGTTCTGGCAATTACCGGTGGTACACTGGCCATCCGAAAGGTTTCCGGAATACTGATTTGTTGCTGCTCGCCGAGATCCGCCCCATTGTTGCGGAATGGGCAAACCGAGGAACGTACGTGGTGGGGTGTTGGTCGCCCTCGAACCACCGCTGGGTGCTCGAAAGTCCTGCGCGGGCACTAACGCTGGTGCGGCAAGGAGGATGGCAAGAAATACGGCTGACACAAACTTCAAAGTCTTCATGGTCATTCATTCCTTTGGTATCACATCTCAATTTGACGTGTGACACGTCGCTCAGCGACACTGTCAATGTTCGCGGTCGACTCGATTCCACATCGAGTTACTCGAACTCTGAAAACAACAAAAGCGAACCCTGTGCCAAAGTCACACTGAACGGTTTTTTAATGATATTGGTAATTTTCAGCGTCCCGGTGATGAATCTTTAAATGCAAAGCGTATCAAATTGATAGCATCAGTCATCGAAGTGAAGTCAAGAGTGTCGCTCAGTCGCCCGCCATTCCTCACAACCGACGCGATCACGTCGGGCCGGAGATCGCCACGCATGATCGCAGGTGATATAACGCAAGTCCCAAAGCTTTTTCTTGCAGTTCCATAGCTGAATTCCCCAGAATTCAGCTCCGAAAAATCTTCTTCTGCCGCTCGTTTATCAATGTGCATGCGTTCCGCTTGCAAGCCAGTGAACTTCAACCCTTACGAAAGCTTGATCCATGTCCATTTGCATTCCTTCATGTCGCCGTCTCGGGACTCGACTTTTCCAAGTCGCCGCAGGTTTGATATTCATTGCAGGTTTCAGCGAACACGCTGCGGCCAGCGACAATGAATCAGGAGCAACCGATGTTAGTCCTTCGGCGATCGATGTTGACTTGTCCCACGACTGGCCTTGGTGGCGTGGAGGCACTCATGATGGAATCGCAAATTCAGATCAGCATCCGCCGCTGAAATGGAGCGAATCTGAAAACATTGTCTGGAAGGCCAATTTGCCAGGTCGCAGTCATGGCTCTCCGATCAGCGTGGGGAATCAGGTGGTTGTGACAGCAGCGGATCATGCACGCAATGTGCAGACAGTTCTGTGTTTCGACCGCCAGACGGGAAAGCAGCTCTGGGAAACCATCGTGCATGAGAAAGGTCTGGACGTCAAGAACAATGAAAAGTCATCGATGGCCTCTGCTGCCGCCGCCTGCGATGGTGAGCGATTCTTCGTCAATTTCCTGAATGGTGATTCGGTCTCCATGACGGCCCTTGATCGGCACGGAAAGAAATTGTGGCAGACGAAACTGTCAGCCTACATCAACCATCAGGGCTTCGGATCGTCACCGTTGTTGTATCAGGATCTGGTGATCGGTGTTTCGGACAACAAAGGCGGCGGAGCGATCGTGGCGATGAACCGCGCCACAGGAGACATCGTCTGGCAAAAGGCACGACCCGCGAAGCCAAACTACTCATCGCCGGTGATCCTGAACGTTGATGGGAAAGACCAACTCTTCCTGATTGGGTGTGATCTGGTCACCAGCCTGAACCCGAAAACAGGCGAAACATTCTGGGAAGTCGAAGGTTCGACGACCGAATGCGTGACTACGACCGTGACGGACGGCCACCGGATTTTCACAACTGGCGGATATCCTAAAAATCATGTCTCAGCGGTAGCGGCAGATGGCTCAGGCAAAATTGTCTGGGAAAATCCGACTCGAAGTTATGTGCCATCGCTGCTGACTCGCGGTGGCTATTTGTTTGCCGTGATGGATGCCGGGATCGCCATGTGTTGGAAAAGCGATACAGGAGAAGAGGTCTGGAAAGGACGCTTGAGCGGCACTTTCAGCAGTTCGCCCGTCCTTGTCGGTGATCTGATCTACGCAGCCAACGAAGAGGGGCAGACGTTTGTATTTAAGGCATCCACCGAGAAGCTGGAAATTGTAGCCACGAACCAATTGGGCAACAGCGTGTTCGCCACACCGGCCATCTGTGGTGGCCGAATCTATCACCGCGCCGCCCATGACGTTGATGGACGACGCCAAGAAGTTCTGTATTGCATCGGTGAGAGATGAACAACGCCGCGCGAGGGTCCCGCACCGGCGTGCGTATGTTATCCTCCGCGCGGTCCTGAGTGCGACAATTGGTGAGCGGCATGCGTCAGCGTGCCGGTACAAAACGAGGTACCATTGGGCTCACGCCGCTCGCCGGACTCATTTCTGGCCGCGGGCAGGCTAAGAAGGTGACGCTCGCCAGAAGGTTGACCGAGCAATTTCAGTCACAGACGAATTGCTCAGATTCTATTTAGTCATCTCGCTCCACCAAGATGAGGCTCTTACAGTAGCCCGTGGCAACCAACCGCTGTCAACCTCGGCATACCCTGAGGCAAAGTCCGCCGTTCAGTAACGTGCCAACCCAAAAGCATCGTTTCACGGAGCGATGACGGCCACTGTCAGGCGCGAGTGCTATGCTCGCGCGAGGGGCTTGAGCCTACGGCGCAAGTGCCATAGACCGGCCTCGAAATGCTGTGGGAGCCGACGGTCCTCGCGACTCAGGCAAAAAAGATAATCGCGTCTCACGCGAATCGGTTGTTCTCAACGGCCAGCGACGCACACGGCGTGGCGTTGAGCCGACATAAAACACGCGTGAAGTTCAGTGTCGGCGCGGACACTTCAGGCATATTCAGCAATCTTGGCAAAGTGAGTCCGCGGCTATCGCCTGCATGTTGTGTTGCCGGAAATCAGCAAGCCCCAAATGCAGTGGCAGGCCCAAAGTAAGAACGCACGGTAATTTCTGTAAATCTATTGATAGTAGTGACTTACAAAATAATATTGCACACCAATCGGTGGCATAAAACGGTCTGTGTGCGAGAAAAATCACCGGACTTACGTGGGCCGAAAAAATCATTTTCAAAATTGTGAAAATCGTTTTTTTCAAGCGCCTGCCTACTGCGATGGCATCACCCTGATGATGGATTGTCACTGGGCGGCGTAGCTTCGCTTGACGGGGAATTTCGAATGGCTAAATTGGTGCCGAGTGGTGGTTTGTGGGGAGAAGTGGGAGACCGTGTGGGTTTCTGCAAAATCCTGCGAAACATCGGGTTGGTGAGTCATCTGAATGGCACTGACGGGAACATACGAACGCACGGTGGATGACAAGCTACGGCTAGCCATTCCTCGACAGCTGCGGGACGGTTTCCGTGAGGTGGATTCAGAAGAGTTGTTTCTGGCACCGGGCAACGAGGGATGTCTGTCGATCTATTCAAAAGCGGGGTTTGAAGCCTTTGCGACGAAGATGGCAAGCGTCTCGACGGGGCGAGTTCAGGTTCGTAATTTTCTCAGACTGTACTACTCGCAGGCGGAATGCGTGCAGGTGGACAAGCAGTCGCGAATCCGGATTCCGGAGCGACTAGTGAAGCTGGCTGATTTAAAACATAACGTGGTTTTGATCGGTGTGCATGACCATGTGGAAATTTGGGATAAGGAACGGTGGGATTCGTTTCTATCTCAAAATGGGTCACAGTTTGATGCATTGACGTCGGAAGCTCTGGATTTGTCTCTGCCTCAGGGATAGTTCCGGTTACCGCCAAGATGTTGAAAGCTCTGACCAGCGGTTCATGGAAGAGCCGCTTTAGAAAAACTCGCGAATTTCGCGAGCGCATGTGTTCGACAACCAGCGGTTGCTGAACACGATAAAGTCGGAAACTGCCGCATGCTTTACCGGGCTTAAGCGGATTTCGACGATAACAGGGACTGTGATTCGTCCCAAGGACGGCCTGCATAAGGCTGCAGCCGTCTGTTTCTCGCGACCGAAATGGAAGTCGGTAGGAAACAGGCGGCTGAGTTCCTTGGGGATTTCCCCCCTGCTTCAGATTGCGGGTGCAGGACAGCGAAATGTAGTCAGCACGCCTCTAAAAGTCGTCCATCGTCGCTGAGAGCGGCGGCTTTGGGTGCAAGTCGCGAATTTCGGTGGAGTGTCTTATGCAGCATTCCAGTGGGTTTTCCAGAGATCGCGATACATGATAGAGCAGAGGCCCGCCATGCGGTTGACTCGGCGGACTTTCCAGCAAGCACCGGTTTGTTTCAGGCGGCGTCCGTTCAGATTCTGGCAGGCACCCTCGATCTGGCCACTTCCGATCGAGCGGCCTTCCGCAAGTCGAGCAGCATAGTGCGACCGGCATCCAGCCACTGCTTCGCTTCTGCTGGACCTTCACCGAACACAGTGCGAGCCGTTTCTGCAACCTGCTCCACCGCATCAAAAATATCCAGCATGCCTTCAGCGGCAGGCAGATGATTCAACTATTGTTCCCAGATTCGCGGCGAACGCCACTCGAACTTTGGGCGCCAGCAGTGTCCGCGTGTTCCATTCTTCAGCCGTCGCGGCTGCGCTCTCGAGGATCCATCATACGACCAGCTTGCGGCCGCCAGACACACCAGCCGCTCTGCTTCGACACGGTAACGACCATGATGGGCCCTTTGTTCGTCCACACGAACACCCTCGGCTCACTTCACTTTTTCGGATCGCGCGAGCCTGCAACTCTAGTGATGTCTGCCGTGTTTGCTGAATGAGTTTCCGCCTCTGAATCAGAGCGAGCTTCTCCGCGACAGCGAGAACAGTGTCATCCTTTGCATCATCACACGCTTTGTTGAGTGATCAAAAATTCAGGATAGCCTGTTCGGCAATGAGTCGCTCTTCAGCAGTCAGCTTTTCAAATTCCATTATCGTTGCCTCCGTGAAATACAAAAATCAAAAGCAACCACGTTAATCTACACCACCCAAAAGCGCAAGCATCCGCGACTGCACCGGGTGGGGCGATAAGCTGTATTCTGGATAATCGAGTACGAGATACTTCTATTTGCCACGCGGTGTGTCGATTGAAACAGCCGCCGTCCGCTAGCACCCGGTTTTGGAGGTAGTCTTGCATGAACCGGACGCTAGCGCGTGCCGGCTGATCGAAGAAAGCAAGTGCCATGGGGCGTGCGACCGGCGGCTGGTGAATTGAATCAATCAACAGTCCCCTAGGACCCAATGGCGTGGACTTAAGCGTTTTGCGGGGTAATTTTCGGGATTTTCTTGTGCTTCTTTCTGCACCTGTGACTGGGGCGTGGCTCTTTCAGTTTCGGATACTTGGAGTGGCCGCGTTTGATGGCG
>QWQG01000175.1 GCA_003670925.1 Planctomycetota bacterium
GAATTGAATCGCCCGGTGCGGACCCGCACGCCGGGTGGTGTGGGAGGGGCCTCGGAGCAATCCGGGTCCCTATCCCGATCCCGGACGCCTCGAACCCCGCGTCCTTAGACGCCGCCGACACGGCTACCCACTCATGCAAAAACCAAGAACCGTCCTCAGGACAGAATTGCGCAAGCACTTCACATGACATAACTTATAATCACGACAGTGCCATTCGTGACAGCGACGGTCTTGAATAACGTCAATGACAGATTCGGAAAAAGATTTTCGAAACATGTTGCAGATGAGTCAATTTTTGGGTGCGGTGGCGGAACGATCGAATGAATAGGATGGACATTCATGTCCGACGCATGGCCATGAAACACGGTCGAAGCGTGTCTTATTGTACAACGACAGCCGCTCGATAATGCGACCGTGCGTGGTCCATATCTCGGACATGAATGTCCAAGCTACAGGAATCGCAGCTTTGGACCGAGCTGCGTGCATTCATGTCTTTTGAATATTCTGCACACTTCGCATATTACCGCAGACGGCTGGCTGGCCTTGGATTCGCAGTCAGACCATTACTGCGCGACCGCCGCAGGCACCGTGTATTCGTAGCCGCCCTGGATTCCAAGCGGCAGGCCGAGTTGCCAATAGAGGAACAGAAACGCTGACCACAGGGTCAGGAACGTGATCGAATACGGCAGCATGATCGAAGTGACAGTCCCGATGCCGGTGTTCTTCACATAGCGTTGGCAGAACACCACGACCAGCGGGAAATAGGGCATCATCGGCGTGATGATATTGGTAGTTGAGTCGCCGACGCGGTAAGCCGCTTGAGTGAATTCGGGCGAGATCCCAAGGATCATCAGCATCGGCACGAAAATCGGCGACAGCATCGCCCACTTAGCGGATGCAGATCCGATCAGCAGATTGATCGTGGCTGTCAGCAGAATGATTCCGGCAATCGTTACGGCCGGGGGTGCATTCGTGCTCTGCAGAAAGTTAGCACCTTTCACGGCGAGCAAGGCACCGAATCCGGACTCCGAAAAAGATTCAATGAAAAGCGCGGCGAAAAAGACAAGGACCAAATAATATCCCATCGACTCCATCGCCTTGCTCATCCCTTTAATCGCGTCGCGGTGCGTTTTGAATGTGCCGGAAATGAATCCGTAGACAAGGCCTGGAATCAGGAAGAAGATAAAAATCAGTGGCACAATCGACCCCATCAGTTTCGCTGCGGGCGGGCGGAGCGATGTCAAGCGTCGATAGAGTTCCCAAGTTTCACCTTCCGGAGGCGTGGCCTGGAGCGATGAGCCTGGCATCAGAGCCCACCAGGCCAGAAGTCCGCCGCACACCACGATCGAAGCAAGCGCGCACACGATGCCCAGATTGTCCCGGCGGGTGAGTTCGGGAAGCTTTGGCATGTCATCCGGGTTACCATCAATTACGGACGAACGCAACTTGGGTTCGATCACCAAGTCCGTGATCAGCCATCCTAAGGTCACGATTAGGAAACTCGAAGCACCGGTGAAATACCAATTGCAAAGGGGATTGACCAAATATTCTGGATCGACCAGTTGAGCCGAGGTTGTCGTCAGGCCCGCCAGCAGCGGATCAATTCCGCAGGGAATAAGATTCGCGCTGAAGCCGCCGCTGACGCCTGCGAACCCGGCGGCGATTCCGGCCAGCGGGTGGCGACCTGCCGCATAGAAAATGATGCCCGCCAAGGGAATGACGACGACGTATCCCGCATCGGCTGCGGTGTGACTCAACACGGCAACCAGCAGCACCATCGGTGTCAGCAGAAACTTCGGCGTGAATGTGAGCAACGTCTTCAGCAGGGCGGTGATGAATCCGGAATGATCCGCCACGCCGACGCCAAGCATCGCCACCAGCACGACTCCCAGCGGATGAAAACCGACGAAGCTTTCCGTCATGGTGGACAGAAATTCTGCCAGTTTGTCCAGCGTAAGCATGTTGACGATCTGGATGGGCTCCGTCTTGCCCGGCAGTGTTTCCGTAAACACAATTGACGAACAAACTGCGGACAGTGTCCAAATGACAAAAATACCCAGCACGAACAGGACAGCCGGATCGGGCAACTTGTTGCCGAGCCATTCAATAAAGTCCAGAAACACCATCACGGGACCACGCGGTGCTGGCGTTGTGGTTTGTACAGGCGTGTGTGCCATGTCGAGATCCTATTCAGGTTGCGTCTGAAGTCGATAGTTCCGGCAATTGCCAGACACACGCCTGAACGTTGCAGCGCGTGGTGTGGCCTCCACCAAAAATCAAGCAATCCTTGGATTTTTACGCGGCAAACGATCCCCCGTCGAGTCACTCTGCTTCGATCTGGTATGCTCCTCGCATGAATGTTCCTTCACCCGGAGACAATGAAGACACAGAATTTCAGTTGCTGGGCCTGCCCGTCAACGATGATTCGCATCCATTGCGTGCGCGGGAACCCTTTGAATTGCTGGTCTCACAGTTTGTGGATGAACTGCGGCACGGCAAGAAGCCGTCGGTGGAACTTTACGCACGCAGGTTCCCGCCTCACGCCGCACGGATTCGTGACGTGTTCCCGGTCCTCGCGATGCTGGAACACACCCGCATCGCCAAAGAGGCGCAGTCGATTCGGCGCAATATGCCCGACAGATTTCCATTCACACGGATCGGTAATTGCGAACTCATCAGCGAACTTGGCCGCGGCGGCATGGGCGTCGTGTTCCAGGCCAGGGATCTGCAATCCGGACATCTCGTGGCCGTGAAGATTTTGCCTTGGCGAGTTTCCATCGTTCCTGAATGGGTCGCAAGGTTTGAGCATGAAGCACGGACAACTGCAAAGTTGCGGCATCGCAACATTGTGCCGGTCTTTCGCTACGATCAGGAGAACGGGTACTGTTTTTTCGTGATGCAATTTGTCAACGGAGTCGGACTCGACTACGTCATCGATCGCCTCCGCGAAACCGAAGGCATCATCTATACGGAAGAAATTCAGCATCAGGAATCGCAGCGCCTGTCAGGAGCTATGAAGCCAATTCCCGCGGCAAAAGCTCAGGCAGATCAGAATGCAGCTAATTCTCGACGCCGCAGGCTGACGCGCACTTCATGGAACAGCTTTACCAAGATCGGAGTCCAAGCAACGCAAGCGCTGCGTGCTGCGCATGCCGCCGGCATTCTGCACAATGATATCAAGCCCGGAAACCTGTTGCTGGATGCAGAAGGTCGCGTCTGGGTGACAGACTTTGGATTATCACAGCCCATTGCGGAGCGTCCCCCCAAAGAACTGGAACGCGCAATCAGCGGAACGCTGCGTTATATGGCTCCCGAGCGACTGTTGGGGCAACAAAATGCGAATGCTGATCTCTATTCCATGGGGGCCACGCTCTATGAATTATGTCTGCAGCGAGCGGCGTTCGAGCATCCGGATCGCGATGAACTGATGCGGATCATCATGGAAGAGCGTCCCGTTCGACCGCGTGACATCAATCGCGACATTCCCCGCGGACTGGAGACGATCATCCTGAACTGTCTGGAAAAGCATCCGTCGGATCGGTATCCCACTGCAGGTGCCTTGCTTACAGACCTGCTGAGACATGCGCGCGGTCAAAGCGTCAGCTCCACCAGCCGTCGATCGTTTTCCGGATTTTTCAGGGCCATTCAGAAGCGACTGTCAAGGCGTTCAAGCCCAGATGGCCCGGACAAAAAGCGGGGGCAATAGATCCGACATGAACTGGATCGACGGCAGCCCCGGCACTCACAAGGGCAAAGTCTCAGGCCACCTGAGTCGTTCGTGGTGGTCGTTCAGATTCGTGGCAAGAATTACGATCAGACCACAGCACACATCATCAGCCGACGAGCACCTTTCCACCGACAAGACGGTGAGAGAGTCACTGCCATTCCATGTTCGTCGCGGCTACATTGCTGCGTTTCCGCAATGGATAAGGACCAATATGTTTCGCTATGCCGTCACCATTTTCATCAGTGCATTTCTACTGTTTCAAGTGCAGCCGTTGATCGGTCGATTTATTCTGCCGTGGTTTGGCGGCGGGCCGTCGATCTGGACGAGCTGCATGTTGTTTTTTCAGATTCTGCTCCTTGGCGGATATCTATACGCGCATTTGATCAGCGTGAAACTGAAGCCTCGAACGCAAGTGCTTACGCATTTGAGTCTGCTAGCGATGTCGCTCGTGTTTCTCCCGATTGCGCCGAGTGATGCTTGGAAGCCCGTGGCCGATCAGTCGCCGTTACTGCAGATTCTGCTCCTGCTGCTGGTTACGGTCGGTGGTCCGTACTTCATGCTGTCATCGACCGGGCCGTTGATGCAGAAGTGGTTCAGTCAGTCATCTCCCGGTCAATCGCCCTGGCGACTGTATGCCCTTTCGAACATCGGATCGCTGCTGGCGTTGTTGAGTTATCCGTTTGTGTTTGAGCCTTGGCTGGCGCTCAGGCAGCAGGTCTGGTCATGGTCTGCCGTGTACGGAGCATATGTGGTGTTGGCGACATGGTGTGGGATTCGCTATCTGCAGCAGCAACGCATTGCTGCCACGAATTCATTATCGCCCGCCGAAAGTCTGGACTCAGCATCGCCATTGGAAGATGCCCCAGCCATGCGTCCGAGGATGGGCACGATGCTGCTCTGGTTGGGACTGGCGGCCTGCAGTTCTGCGATGTTGTTGGCGACAACGAATCAGTTGTGCATCGATGTAGCCACTGTTCCCTTCCTGTGGGTTTTGCCGCTGAGTCTTTATCTGATTTCGTTCATCATCTGCTTCGACAGCCCGCAGTGGTACGATCGTCGAGCCTACGGATTGTTGCTGCTGGCCTGCACTCCGGTGGCGTGCTGGCTGATTAGCGAAGGAGCGGATGTCAATATTTCAAAGCAAGTGGCAATCTACGCCACAATCCTGTTCGCCTGTTGTATGACATGTCACGGAGAACTCGTCAGCTGCAAACCACACGCGCGATATCTAACCTTGTTCTACGTGCTAATTTCTGCGGGTGGAGCCTTAGGCGGCGTCTTTGTTGCGATAGTTGCACCTTACACGTTTCATGGTTATTGGGAATATCATATCGGGCTTGTGGCCTGCTGTGTCGTCACTTTGCTTGCTTGGTGTGCGCAACGCATCTGGCTCCGGACACCGTCGCCTGGGTTCTGGATCTGGGCCTTGATTACAGCCGCAAATGTGGCCTTGGTTGCGTACTATGTCTATCTCCCATTGGACGACGTGCTTAATGCGACGGACGAAACAATCGCCTTTGGCGTCTATGGTTTACTCCAGTTCGTCGGCCTCATTATGACAGGAGTTCTGGAACAACGTTGGAAGGCGCTCATTGCCCTGTGGTCTATCCTCTCTGCGGTCCTGTGTGCGTGGTTTATCGGTTATGGAACGTGGCAGTTCGCCGGTATGATCAGCACCACAATTCGCACGGTCATCATTGCCAGTGCGATTGTGTCGCCGCTCGTCGCAAGCGCCTGCTTGTGGTGCAGCCAGAAGATTAACCAGCGGTGGCCGCATGCTCCGTGCCTTCGATATTATCTTCTCGGGACTTTGTATTCGCTTGTTGCCAGCGTTTTTGCCGGGCTGCTGCACTTCGATAAAATCGAAGATTGGCAGGCCGTGTCGTTTGCCACAACGACAGGCGCCGCTTTACTGATGGAGTGGTCGGCCCGCGGCTTTCGCGGAAAAGACAAAGCGTCGCTGGGGTTCTGGTTTTGGCTACCTGCCATCACTCTGATTCTGTTTCTGTCGAATCGCTTGGCGGTGATCGTCAAATTAGAAAGCCTTGTTGATGATCATAAGCAGACGGTCCATATGTCTCGCAATTTCTATGGTGTGCTGCGTGTCCAGCAGGAAGCATCTGAAAAAGACGACGATTTTATCTCGCCAAAATATTCCTTGACGCACGGGCAAATCAAACACGGATTTCAGTTCATTGACGAATACTGGAAAACGCAGCCGACGACATACTATGGGCGTGAAAGTGGTGTGGGCATCGCGATTCAGATGAGTCGCGAGCGGGAAACGGAGAACGGAAAACGGCCATTGCGTGTCGGCGTCATCGGGCTTGGAACCGGCACGCTCGCAGCATACGGTGAGCTAGGTGATACCTTCCGTTTCTATGATATCAATCCTGACGTCGCCAAGTTATCCGACAAATTCTTCACATACCTGCATGATTCACCCGCCAAAACTGAAGTCGTTATCGGTGACGCAAGGATCATGATGGAACGTGAAATCGCCGCTGGACAAAGTCAGCAATTTGACGTCTTGGCGATCGACGCCTTCAGCAGTGATGCGATTCCCGTGCATTTGCTGACCAGCGAATGTGGTGACATTTATCGACAACACTTGAAGCCCGGTGGAATTCTGGCCGTCCATATCTCGAATCGGTTTCTTGATCTCAATCCCGTATCACGCGGTCTGGCAGAACATCTTGGCTGGAACGCATATCAAATCGAAAATTCACAAAACAGTCTTACCGGTGTCTTCAGCTCCACTTGGATCCTCTTGACAGCCGACGAAGAACTCGGTGCCGACGCGGCGTTTCAAAAATCTGTGACACCATGGAAAGACGACGCCCAAATCCTGCACTGGACTGACGACTATTCAGGCCTGTGGCAGGTGCTGTCGCTGTAGGGTGAGTCTCCAGACTCGTGCTTAAATACGACAACTCTCATCCCCTCCCGCAATCAACGCTCAAGGCCTCGTCTACATCCCATGCTGCATCTTCAATCCACATCATCTGCACGCTGGCTTTGTCAGGTCGATCAGCATCTGAATGACATTCTGATTGATCATGCGCACTGCGAGCAGAAGGCCGCATCGACGGCGATGGATCTGATGTTTGACTATGTCGAGAACGATGATCTGTGCCGGGAGATGTCGGAAATTGTGCGAGAGGAATTAGAACATTTCCAGCTTGTGCGTGATCTCTTGAAACAACGCGGCGTGCGGTTTCACAGGCTGAAACCAGGGACGTACGGTCGCAAACTCAAGGAACTCGTCCGGCGACAGGAACCGCATCGCGCAGTCGATCGATTACTGGTCGGAGCACTCATCGAAGCCCGCAGTTGTGAACGCTTCGTCCTGCTGCGCGATCACTTACAGGATGCCCAATTGAAGGAGTTTTACGGCAGTCTCTACGAATCGGAAGCGCGGCATCATGCGACGTACGTCCGTCTCGCCAGACATTTCGCCAGCGACGCAGACATCAACACCCGCCTGCAGGAACTCGCCATCGCCGAAGCCGCCATCATGGCCGAAGGCTGCGAACTGCCGCGAGTTCACAGTTGAGGGCACAATTGGTGTGTAGCCGGATTCGTAAGAATTCGGAGGTGTGTAATATTCATGTCCGAATTCTGGCGAATCCGGCTCCAAACAGGCATCTCAATCCGCCGCGCGGAGTATAATGTCGAGGTAAATCGCGACTCGTTGAAGGACTTGAATTCATGGTCAGTACAATCTCCTGTCAGGAATTTGCACCGCTCAGCAGGAAGGGTGGTTTTGATTTGATCGACGTGCGGACACCGATGGAGTTCTACGAAGTCCATGCCGTCGGCTCCCTGAACGCCTCCTTGGACAGGCTGAATCCCGAACTCATCATGGCGTCCCGCGGAGCCCGCGCTCAGGAGCCGCTGTACGTCATCTGTCGATCCGGCGGGCGTTCGGCGCAGGCGTGCAACACTTTCGTCAAAGCGGGCTTTGAAAACGTGATCAATATTGAGGGTGGAACGCTCGCATGGATTGCCGCCGGTCTGCCGGTAAATCGTGGCACCAAGCAGATGATCTCCCTGGAGCGCCAGGTGCGCATCGCCGCCGGGATACTGATCGTGGCTGGCACAATTCTGACCGCGACGATCAGTCGCTGGTTCCTTGTGATCCCAGGCTTTGTGGGAGCAGGTCTGACATTTGCCGGCATGAGCAATACCTGCGGCATGGGCCTGATTCTCGCGAGAATGCCGTGGAATAAATCGTTGAAAGTAAAAGACTGTTCCGGCGGTGGCTGCTGTTCGCCGTGAACCTTGAAAACAGAACCTGTGAAATCGCGCATTGACGCGATAGAATGCCGGGATGCAACGCACGCTTTTCTGCGAACGAGGAACCTGAAATGCCAGTTCACGATTGGACACGTGTCATTGCCGGCACGTTCCACCATTTCCATCACGAATGGATTTCATGCATCAGCCGTACATTGAATTCCGGCTTGCTGCCGTCCGAGTACTACGCCATGGCGGAGCAGATTACCGGTGGACTTGGGCCGGATGTCGTGGCACTGGGGAATCCAGATTCAACTTCGGCCCATGACGATAATGGCAGCGAAGGATTTGGAGGACCGGGCGATGGCGGTCTGGCGATTGCGCTGCCCAAGACGCGATTCACAGCCAAAGCCGAAGTCGAGATTTATGCAGAGAAACGAAGCCGAGTTGTGATCCGCCATCGGAGCGGTGATGATGTCGTGGCGGTGATTGAGATTGTCTCACCGGGGAATAAATCGACTCGATACGCCCTGCGTTCCTTTGTGGACAAAGCACTTGAGCTGCTTCGCGCAGGAATTCATTTACTGATCATTGACGTGATTCCTGCAGGTAGCCGCGATCCGCAGGGAATCCACGGTGCGATCTGGGATAACATCGACGAAGAAGATCAACCGTTTTCGCTGCCACCCGGCGAACCGCTCACAATGGTGGCGTATACGGGCGGACTTGAAAGGCAGGCGTTTATCGAGCCAGTTGCCGTGGGAAAACCTCTGCCGGACATGCCCCTGTTCCTGCGACCGCCGCGACACGTCATGGTTCCCTTGGAAGCAACGTACCAAGCCGCTTTCGCAGGTGTCCCCGAACGATGGCGCCGAGAGCTCTAATGCGTTGTCACTGTTGCTTTGATGGATCGGGTGGCCGGGGCTGGACTGAGCGGAGCGAAGGAAGCCCCGGGGTTTCGGGTTAGCGCCCTCCAACCCCGGCCACCCATCAATCCATTGGTGGCAGAGCTCTGGTGCTTTGTCAACTCATGGCATGACAGGCGGAAATCCCCATCTCCGCGTGTGACTGGAAATTCGCGGCAGCTTCGACAGAATGCGGTCAGATTTGGCTGAGTGTCCTTGCGTGACAGTCAGAATTTGCCATGTTTTCTGTGGAAGCGATATTCAATGACTTCAAGAAATTCAAAACGACAATGGATGTGGATGCGCGGGGTGCTGGCGGGATTGGTGCTGGCTTCAGTCGCTGGTTTCGCAACCGCAGACGACAAAAAACTGGATTCCGGGATTGATTCGGATGGATTCGATACAACGGTGCGGCCGCAGGACGATTTGTTTCTGCATGTGAACGGACGCTGGTTGCTGTCCACGGAAATTCCGTCTGACAAGTCCAACTACGGATCGTTCACGGCGTTGGATGATACAGCCAAAGAAAACATCCGTGCCATCATTGAAGAGTCTGTCAGAAACCCAACCGACGATAACAGTCACAAGGTTGGCGACTTTTATCGCAGCTTTATGAACGAAGATTTGATTGCGAAAAAAGGCCTGACGCCACTGCGGGCACAGCTCGATGCAATTGAATCGCTGTCGACAATCGAAGATGTCGTGCGATATTTCGGCCGTGTCAACGTCGTCGGAATCGGCAGTCCATTCGGTTTTGGAATCGGAACGGACGATAAGAACTCATCACGCTACCTCGCCGGGATTTCTCAGGGCGGAACGACGCTGCCTGATCGGGACTATTACCTTGAAAAAGACGAAACGTACGCTGCAGCTCGCGCTGCCCTGAAAGTGTATATCGTAAAACTTTATGAACTTGCCAAACTGCCGCATGGTGAGACTGCGGCTGAAAACATTTTGACGTTGGAAACGGCTCTAGCAAAAGCTCAGTGGTCACGGACAGAACTTCGTGACGCGGATAAACGCTACAACCTGTATGACGTTGCAAAGCTGAATGAGATTTCTGCAAAGCTACCTTGGACCGCTTTCTTTGCTTCTGTCGGTGCACCCGATCTCAAAGAAATCAATGTCATCACTCCGAGTTTCTTCGTCGCCCTAGAAAGCATTCTCGCGGAGACACCGCTTGACACCTGGAAGCAGTATTGTCGTTTCCGATTGCTGGACGCTGCAGCAGATTATTTGACGCCCGACTTTGTGAATGCGCACTTTGAACTGCATGATCGCACGATCACGGGTGTTCCCGAACAACAGCCGCGTTGGAAGCGCGCGGTCGATGCCACATCTGGCGCGGGCGCCGGCGATTTTGGGGTGCTGGGCGAATCCTTGGGGCAGCTTTATGTGAAGAAACATTTTCCTGCAGAATCACGTCGTCGGATGGATGAACTGGTCGCCAACCTTTTAAAAACTTACGAAACCAGTATTGATGAACTTACATGGATGACTGACGCCACCAAGAAGAAGGCGTTGGATAAACTGCATAAAATCACGCCGAAAATCGGATACCCGGATGAATGGCGAGATTATTCCAAACTGGAAATCAAGGCCGACGATTTGGTTGGGAACATGCTGCGTTCGGCCGAGTTTGAACACCACCGTCAGTTGGATCGGCTCCACAGCCCTGTCGATCGCAAGGAATGGGGCATGACGCCTCAAACAGTCAACGCTTACTACAATCCTAGCATGAATGAAATTGTTTTTCCGGCTGCCATTCTGCAGCCTCCATTTTTTGATGCGCTGGCTGACGACGCGGCCAATTATGGCGGCATCGGTGCTGTGATCGGTCACGAAATTAGTCACGGCTTCGATGATGAAGGCAGTAAATACGACGGCGATGGCAATCTCCAGAACTGGTGGACGGAAGCAGACCGCGAGGCCTTCGAAAAACTTACCGGCCAGCTGGTCACACAATTTGAAGCATACGAACCACTGCCCGGTCGTAAGCTCAATGGCAAGCTGACGTTGGGTGAAAACATCGCGGATCTGAGTGGCATGGCAATCGCCTACAAAGCCTACCGCATGTCATTGGGCGAAAAAGACGGCCCCGTGCTTGATGGTCATACTTCGGCTCAACGATTCTTCCTCAGTTGGGCTCAGATTTGGCGCCGCAAATACCGGGAAGATGAACTCATTCGGCGGCTTGTGATCGATCCGCATTCTCCTTCCAGCTTTCGAGCCAACGGGCCGATTTCCAATCTGGATGCGTTTTATGAAGCCTTCAGCGTTAAAGCTGGTGACAAATTATTCAAGGCGAAAGCAGATCGCATTCAGATTTGGTAGGGTGTGTTCCGTTGTCTCGCGGTGAACTATTCTGAAGGAATTGCTGATGGAATTACAGATCGTACGCATTTTCGCCTTCCTGTTGACAATGGCGCTGATGTCCGCGGTTCGCGCTGACGATATTTCCGCGGCCATTGACGTGCTTCGCGCGGTTCGGCCGGGAGCTGCGGATTCCGCTGCAGCGCGTAACGCCGTTCAGGAAGTGACGACAGGCGGTTCGCAGGCATTGCTGCCGCTGCTGCATGGATTTCGCGATGCCACGCCGCTAAGTGTGAATTGGCTAAGAAATGCATTTGAACAGATGGCGGATGCAGAGACCAAAGCAGGTCGTCAATTGCCGCAGTCGGAACTAGAAGCCTTTGTGGCGGATCAAAGTCAGTCGCCGTTCGCGCGACGATTGGTTTATGAAACATTGAAGCGTACAGATCCGGGGATTGAAAATCGCTTGATTCCGGACATGCTGCTTGATGCGAGTCCGGAGTTTCGGCGTGACGCCGTTGCGTTACTGATGACCGAAGCTAGTCACTTACAAGATGCTGCCATCGCCACCCCGCTTTATCGCAAAGCATTCAGCGGGGCGGTCCATGAAGATCAGGTTAAAACTATTGCCGAAGCACTTCGCAAGCACAACGAAGAAGTTGATATTCAGAAGCACTTTGGCTTTCTGTCACAATGGTCGATCGTGGGGCCATTTGACAACAAGGAAGAAAAAGGATTCGCCATGGCTTATGGACCAGAGCTGGAAGTCAATGCTTCGCTGGATTTAAATCTGCAGGCAGAATACGACGGACAGTCTGCCAAAGTTCGCTGGCAGTCCATCTCGACAACGGACGACTACGGCGTGGTAGATATCGCGAAACAGATCGAAAACTACAAGGGTTCTCTGATGTACGCCACCACCACTTGGACAAGCAACAAAGAGCAACAGGTTGAAATTCGTCTGGGCACGCCCAATTCATGGAAGCTGTGGGTCAATGGTCAGCTAGTTTTTGAGCGTGAAGAGTACCATCGAAGTTCACAACTGGATCAATATCGAGTCCCCGTGAATCTGAGAGCAGGGAGCAACACGCTGCTGCTCAAGATCTGTCAGAATTCACAAACCCAAGACTGGGCTCAGCGTTATCAGTATCAAATCCGCATCTGCAACAGTACCGGTTCTGCCCTGCTGCCATCGTCCAGCACCGCGCGAAGCGAAATTGGATCAGGAGTTCGACAATGAAGTGGATCATCACTTTTCTGATCGTGGCTGCGGGGACATGCCCGCTGTCTTTGGCTGCGGACTGGAGACAGTTTCGCGGTAACGCAGCAAATTCTGTCGCAACCGGGGAAACCCTGCCAACGGAGTTGAGCGGTGATACAATCGCATGGAAGGCCAGACTTCCCGGACGCGGCCTTTCAGGGCCGATCGTCATCGGCGAACAGGTCTTTGTCTCAGCGAGTTCGGGATACGCGCAGGATCGCCTGCATGTGATCAGCATTGACACGGCGACTGGCACCCAACAGTGGGACCGGGAGTTCATCGCCACAGGGAGGACGTTGACACACGATAAGATGTGCAATGCTACGCCCACCATGGCTAGCGATGGGGAGCGGGTCTTTGCGTTCTTTTCTAGCAACGATCTGATCTGTCTGGACCTTGCCGGCAATCTGCAGTGGTTTCGCGGCTTCGGCAGTGAGTTTCCGAACGCCAGTAATAGCCTTGGGATGTCATCCTCTCCTGTGGTGCTTGGGCATACGGTCGTGGTGCAGGTTGAGAGTGATGCGGAATCATTTGCCTGCGGCATTGACGTCGAATCCGGCGTCACAATCTGGCAGATCGATCGTCCACGCGCGGCCAACTGGACTTCCCCTGCAATTTTGCCTGCGACTGATCAGCAGTCTGCATTGGTGCTGCTGCAGTCGTCCAAAGGGTTGACGGCGGTCGATCCGGTATCCGGGTCGATCGTTTGGAATTTTGATCAGGGGGCATCCACGATTCCTTCGGTCACTGTCGATTCTGGTTCCATTGTGATTCCGTCGAATGGTCTGACAGCCATTCGTCCTGGCAAAGACAATACCTTTGAGCAACTCTGGAATTCATCGAGTATCAGTCCAGGAACGTCTAGTCCCGTTGTGGTGGACGGCTTGGCCTTCGCGTTGAACAGTGCGGGAGTGCTTTCGGCAGGCGACATAAAGACAGGCGAACGTCTGTGGCAACTGCGGCTTCGCGGATCATTTAGTAGTACGCCAATCACAGCCAATGGTTATCTTTACCTGTTTAACGAAGACGGAAATGCGTTTGTCGTGAAACCGGAAAAAGATCAAGGAATCATCGTGTCCGAGCTCGATTTGGCAGAGAAAATCCTGTGCAGCCCTGGAGCGGCCAACGGGGCGTTGTACGTTCGCAGTGATGCACATCTTTTCAAAATTGCGGAACGGCATTAGCGCCGACTTGCAACAAAATACACTATGTCGGCACCGTATCTCTCTTCGCAAAATCCTGCGTCTGACCCTCCCGTTTCGGATCCCCGTGCGGCCTATCAGAAGCGACTTAACGACATCGCAGTGCGCGAAAAAAAACTGGTCCGACGTGATCAGCGGTTTGTACGCCTCCGCGTCGCTATCTTTGTCTTGGCTGTCGGCCTGACGATCCTTTGTCTCGGTGAGCCTGAATTCGTTTCATGGTGGTGGATCACCATTCCGGCAGGGCTCTTCTGTGGGCTGTTGCCATTTCATCAGGCGTGCCTTAAACGCCTGAAGCACGCGATGGCAGTGCGCGCATTTCATGCCAGTCGGTTGCGACGCTTGGATCGCGAATTTGGTTCCGACGTTTCCGACGGGGCCGATTTCGCTCATGATCTGCATCCTTGGACACAAGACCTCGATGTCTTCGGACCGGGTTCACTCTTTCAATTGCTCAACGAATGCCGTACGCAGCCCGGCCGCCGAAAACTGGCGGAATGGTTGCAGAACGTGTGCGATGGCGACACGATCCGCTTACGTCAGGCTCGCGCTCAGGGATTGAAGCACGAACTGGTACTCCGAGAATCGCTCGCCTGCATTCCAGACTCACCGCAGTGGGCCAACGCAGAACGATTGCTCGTCGAATGGGTCCAGGAATCTGCCCAACCCATGCCATGGTGGATTGTGGCTTGGTCGCTCCTCATTGGCCTGATTGCAATTCCCGTGATTGCTTTGGTACTCACGGACGTGCTGCCTTTAAAAATGCTGCTCCTCGTGATTTTGCTCCAGACTCCGGCGATCGCCCTCACGCGGCGACAGATCCGTGCGGTCGCGCAGCGAATGGACAATGTGGATTCAGCCTTGCAACAGTTTGGTGCCGTCATTGGTGTGTTTGAACGCCATTCCGTTGAAGAGCCGGCAATCCGGGATTTACAGAACCGATTTCACTCAGAATCCGAAACTGCGTCGCAGGCAATTCGCCGGCTCGGGCAGCTCACACAATGGCTCAACAACGCCACGCGCAATCAGTTCTTCGCGCCCATTGCATGGGCGTGTGGGCTGTTTGTCTTGCTGACGTTTCTGCTGGAACGCTGGCGTCTGAAGCATGGCCGGGATGTGGCCGACTGGCTGGAAACCACCGCCTGCCTCGAAGCGTCGCTCTCTGTCGCGGGTTACTCGTTTGATCATCCGGACGATTGTCTGCCGGTGATTTCCGATACGCAGCCGGAACTGATCGCCGAAGATTTGGGGCATCCTCTGCTAAAAGAAGCACTCTGCGTGCGGAACAGTGTTTCGCTGACTAGCGAAAAACCATTGTTGCTCATTAGCGGTTCCAATATGTCTGGCAAAAGCACATTCCTGCGGAGCCTCGGCGCGAGCGTTGTCCTCACATTGTGCGGGTCCGTCGTGCGTGCGAAAAGTTTTCGCACATATCCATTTCAGGTTGCCACCGCGATGCGCGTCAGCGACTCGTTGCAGGAAGGACGCTCGCTGTTCTTCACTGTTGTGCGTCGTCTGAAGACCGTGGTTGATCTGACCGAACAGCCAAGGATCGTGTTGTTCCTGCTCGACGAAATCCTCAACGGAACAAACTCACACGACCGGCGGCGCGGCGCAGAAGCCGTCATCCGATCTCTTGTGGCTCGGCATGCGTTGGGCATTGTCACGACTCACGATCTGGCTCTGACACAGATTGCCGAATCGATGTCTGAGCAGGCCGTCAACAAACATTTCGAAGACACGATCACTGACGGTCAGATGACTTTCGACTACACCCTCCGCGACGGCGTCGTCGAACGTAGCAACGCCATTGCCTTAATGCGAATGCTCGGATTGGATGTGTGATCCCGCCAGCACCGCCTGATCCCGGCAAGTCGCGCTGACCGAATGAGCAATCTCGGCAAACATTTGGCTACGAACTTCACCCAGCATAACCTACAACGCATTTAAAAAGGTAGTTCTGATGAGTGTTGTTATTAGATCTGCAACGTCAGACGATGTCGCAGTGATCACAGAATACAATTGCCGATTGGCACTGGAAACAGAGCACAAGACGTTAGATCGTGCCACGGTGAACGCGGGTGTGCGGCGCGGACTGGAACTTGGTGACGAAGTGCAGTACTTCGTGGCAGAAGACGAAGCCGGCGTGATCGGCCAGATCATGCTAACACGGGAGTGGAGCGATTGGCGAAACGGCTGGATGATTTGGCTGCAGAGCGTTTACGTGGTGTCAGAAAAACGCGGCGCTGGAGTCTTTCGCTTACTATTTGAACGCTCAGTCGAACTGGCACGCCTACGGTGCGATGCGGTTTGCGTACGACTCTATGTTGAACAGGGAAATGAAACGGCGATTGCAACGTATCGCCGTCTAGGATTTCTGGACAGCGGCTATCTCGTAATGGAAATGCCGATGTGAATTCCCCTGTTATTTTCGTCCGCGTAGAGCCGGTGGTGAGTAACCATGGGTGCAGCGGCCGGCGACTGCTGCGCGTGTTGCTCCCATTCAGTTGCCCTAGTCACCACAATCCAAAACGCGACAGCTCAAAAACCGGGCGACGGCATCATCGGAAAATGTGCAACACCGTTAAACTCCGCGATTCCTGCGGCGTACAGGCCAGCCCTGATCCCAGTTTTAAAAAATTAGGAGGCACTCTGCATCGATGATGCGGAGCGTTTTTTCAGCAGTGTCGCGAACGCGGCAAAAGCGACGACCAGTGCGAGTTGCACTGCCATAAATCCGACCATTGACAACAAACGCCCCTCCGTAAAGCCATACGAATGGAGTCCGGCCTTCAACTCATTCACGCCAAACCACGACCATGCAGTGACGACATTCCCGACAATCGCCAGCACGGCAGTTCCGTAATCACGCACCAGCTTACCCCAACGCGCGTGCAGAATGATGGCGTTCCACAGCACGATCATCATCGCCCCGTTTTCTTTGGGATCCCAACCCCAAAAACGGCCCCAAGAATCATCGGCCCACAGGCCACCCAGCACCGTTCCTACCAGACTGAAAAAGATGGCGAAGCAGACAACGCCGTAAACCATTTTACCAAACAGCTTGAACTCATCGGTCGGTTTATCATTAGCATTGATTCCGGCAGCGCGGGGATTCATCAGGGCCATCACGCAGTACGCGATGCCCATGCAGCCACCCACGAGCGTGGCGACATATCCCAGCGTGATACACACGACATGAGTCGCCAGCCAGAACGTCGTATCGAGCACGGCCTGCATGACACCCAGCGTATCGCCTTCATCACGCGCGAGATAATGCGCGATCACCAAAGTTGACGCGCCGACGGAAGCGCCAATCAGATTACCGATCCCGCGTTTCAGCAGGAGTTCAATCAAGAAACTGCCAAGGACAACACCCCAGCCGATGAAGATGGCGGACGAATACAGATTGGTGACAGGTGGTCGCCCGGAAATCCACATGCGCAGGATCAACGCTGCCGTGTGCAGGAGAAACGCCAGCACCAGCAGGCACAACGAGGTGTTTCGCAACACAGTGCCGAAGCAGAGCCAACCGACAAACGACAACACAATAATCGGCAGGTAGATACTGATCGCCAGATAGAACGGTTCGACAAAGTTGAACCATGCCTCCAATTTTACCACACCGGTGCTCATGTGCGGCACGGGATTGGCCTTGAGCGTTTCGCCGTAGGTCTGGATGCCCGTATTGAAAGCGGCAAGATCCCCCTTTTCCCATGCCGTGAGAATATTCTTCATCGCCAGTGCATTCGTGTTGAACGTGTCAAAGTTCGCGCCGCCCGGCATGAGGTGTCCCACGCGCGTCTGCAAGTCGGCCCAGACAAGCTGCACAAGTTCTTCATTCATCGCGAGTGACAGGACTTGGGGATCATCAGGGTTCAGCTTTTGCAGGCGCGTCCGGATCTGCAACAGTCGCGGATCGTTGGGTGTGCGTTCTTGGATCATCGAAAAGACCGCGAACATTTCGGCGGAAATCCGAGCCGCCCCAATCTCACGCATTTTTTCATCAGGTAATGACGCGGCAATTTCTTCTGGTGTCTGTTTTGGATCAGATGCGGCGATAAGTTCTAGAATTTCCCGTAGGAAATCATCCCCCACCCGCGCTGCTGCTGCTGCTGCTTGACGCTGGACGTCACCGATCTCTAAGTCGGCCGTTGCTGCCGGGTCTGCAACTTGAGCATCGCGGTCCCTCAGAATGCGATAACTGCCCGTAATGGATTGAGTAACCAGTTCCGCTGGCAACTTCTCGTTGACGTATTTCTTGAAATCATCGAGCGTGACGATGTCATTTTCCGTCATCCGCTCATTCAGCTGACGCACTGAATTCGCTGCGATCATCGTTTCCCAAGACCGTGTTTCATCCGTGGAGCCTGTCGGCACGGGACTCACCGGCGCCGTGCTGCCCAAGAGCTGCAGCACCCGCCAAGAATCCACATACGCCCCCAGTAATCCTTCGGAATCCCGCAGGATAAACACCTGCGACAACTGATCCACGCGCCCCATCGTTTCAAACAACCCGCCAACGCGGCGTTCGATCGGAGTCATCGTACTTTCGAGGTTGTTCTCCTGCTTCTTGCGACCGGCCTGCAGAATCGGCTCCATCGCTTTAAAATTCTCCTGAATTTCCACAAGCGAATAAGTCAGCCCTCCACGTTTCTCGAGCCCCAGCAAGGACAATAAATTGTCATCTTCAATCTTATAAAACCGGTGTCGAGCGGCCACAGCGGGACGAGTCATCACGTCTAGCAACCACTGCACGGCTGGCATCTTACGAACCATGACTGGTCGCATGCGTGCTTCAATTGCATCTTCGCCGGATGCTGTCAGTTCGCCAATTTTTGCGATCCATTCGGGATAGCTGCCATTGAAGTCCTTAAGCTTGCTCAAATCGACCGTGGGCCATCCCTGCGAAATTGTCTGCAGGATTTTTTCGCGACGTTTCGGGGAAGTCAGCTCTGCAGTATCCATTTCGCCTTCGAATGTGGACTTGTGCGACGCGGCTAAAAGTTGCACGCGCGCCATCGAATCGATGGGTTGCGGACGTCCGCTCCACGCAACCGGCAACTGCGCGAAGCCGTAGAGATTCATCGTATCAGGAACTATTTTGGGGGGCATCACCTTGCTGCCTAGCCACATCGCAAACACCAGCGTCACAAGGAGCGGAATCCTCATGCTTAAGATCAATGGCAGAGAGGGCGCACCAGCTTGGGATGTCACAATTGCCGCAGGCTTCACTGCAGATCTTGCCGGACCAAAGCCCGGTCGCACGTCTGCGGTTAAGACTGTTGGGTTGGGCGTTGCAGTGGCTAGCTCTGGACTCCGCACTGTGCGATCTAGAAACCGGAACAAGGTCTGGCCAAACTGAGCAAACATGCCGAACATCGCAATCATGCAGGCGATATACGGCAGCATCCAGCCCTGATTGTTGACGACCGACAGGGTCGTCATTTCCTTGCCAGCACCCAGATCTTGATGCCCCGTCTGATAGAATGTTTCCCCCTTGAAACGCAGCGGGTTATTCATCCAGACGGAAAATTTTTCGACATCTTGGCTGCCGGGTTCTGTAATTTCAATCACGGACCGATAGTCGCGCGGAGTCGAGGTTCCAATATAATTGGTGCGACTCACATCGAGTAGTTTGACGGAATACGGTTGATAGCTTCGCTGAAACCTCAGATAGAACTGATAGTCCTTGCCATCGACCGTCGCTATCTCAGCCAAGGGCACGCCGCGAAGTTCGCTCGCGTTCTGCGACACCAGCATGGACTGAAGAACTTTCCCCGACGCTTTTTCAAGCAGATCCACATAGACGGCGCTGGTGTCGCTGCTTTCCTCCATCCCCGTCACGGCAGGCAACTGCTTCGCAATCGAAAATTTTCCTAAGCCGGATGGCAACCGCATCTCGTCATCCGGCAACACGGCCCGCTGGATGCTGTTACGATAAAACCGCCGCACCGCAATATTAAACGGCAACTGTGGCAGTTCAATCACTTGCCGAGGCACAATTGGTCCACCAGCGCGATCACTCTTTTCCGCGTCGTTTTTTGAGCTCGCCGCATACGATGCCGCATCTTCCAGCCGAGATTCCGCAATCGCCACAACCTCGTCTTTCTTGTCAGGCTTCTCGGAAATGATTGCCAGTTCGCGCACGCGAATATCTCGTACAAACGCAGACGTTTCCCCTTCGATCAGCGACAGCATGTTTTCCTTGGCCTGAATTCCAACCTGCAGTTCACTGATCATCAAGAGCGCGACACCAAAGTGCAGCACCGCAATCCCGCCACGCTTTTCGAACAGGAGATTTGAGCCCAGCAGGAGAACCAAGGCGCATGCGCCACCTTTCAGCAACTGCCACAAAATTCTCATGTTGGACAGATTCAGTCGCGCGTCCTCACCACCGATCAAAAAGGCGAGGGCGACGGTCAACAGCACGACACCAATACTCCCCAGAAACCAGCGGGACAATGGCCCCATTGACGCTGACATCAGGGCAGACGCTACAGCCGCAATCCCTGCCATCCCCAGTCCACCCAACATGAGGAGCCAGATACTTTCTTTAGATAGCAGCGTATTTTCACCAAAGTCGACGCCGGTCTGCATATTGCCCGTGACGACGACGGCATATGTCAGCAGCATCCCAAGCACTGTCAGCGCGATGCCTGCCGCAAGTTTTCGACCGCGGGCCCGCACTTTGAACTTCAGTGAATGAGCAGCGGTGAGGTTAATCAGCATGATTAGCCCGATCGTCCATCCGCCAGGAAACGGCAGACTTTGAAATGGGCCCAACTTCGAAGCAATCATCGCTCCAAAATCTTCAACCCCGTAATGCTGCGCGGCATCGCTGAACATGGAGGGAGGAAATAAATCCTGAACGTCAATTTTCGCAACCCATGTGCGAAAATACTGTTCCATGACTTGCCACACGTCGCGCCGGCTTTGAGCAAGACTGCCAACGAATACGATGACCATCGATAGCCCAAACATCACGCAGGTTAGTTTGAGCGATCCAAAGACTTCAAGGACTTTTACGACGGCCTTCAACAGGGCATTGTCCAAAGATTCAGCTTCTGTCCGGCGCGGGGAAAAGTCGCCGGGAAGTGTGGTAGATGACATAATCACAGATCTCCGAGATTTCTGAATCCGTTGTACGCGAGGTTTGAATCTTACTTCTATTCGACCTTGAGTGATTCGCAGAAGCCGCGAAAGGCTTCCCGGACTTTTTCAGCCGTCGCTTTGCCGCCGCGAAATTTGATAATCCAAAGCTTGTCTGTGTGCGGCACGATCATTCCCTGAATCGACTCTGTTTCGTTTTTGAACTCACACCATTTTCCAGTCGCCCCCGAAAGCGTGACGTCTTCGACCGACTTCATGATTTCTGCCGCCGCCATTTCTGGAAGTTTCAACTGCCCCCGCCAACGGACAATTTGAGCCTCCAGACCGCTGGCCGCCGATAGACCGCTCACCGTGATTCGCCCCGGATCGGATTTGGAACCAACTGTCCAAGCCATCGCGCTGAATTGATCATTTTCGGCTTCAGTCCATTCCGCAGGAACCTTCCAGCGAAATGGTATCGGATCAAACTGATTCCGCAGCAGATCCGTCGACACCACTTTGTCAGACTCGCGATCCACTTCGTATTGAATGATGCCGGAACTCTTGCTGCAGCCGACCTGAGTCAACAGCAGCAGAACACAAAAGATGTCATAGCGAAACATGAAAACCTAGTAATCTGGCAGCATAATGAGGTGGGATGGGCTTTGAAAAAGCCGGATGAGTGATTGATTCATGTATTCTACGCAACGCACGGGCGAAATTCACGATGTTCGACCGATCTTCTCGATTCAGCCGCCAACGCGATGACAATCCCGGCACATGTCGAACCACCGATCGCTCACATGCGCCGTCACGTTAAATTTCTCCCCATTTTGACGCTCCCAAAGCACGGCACCGGCGATCACAGCCAGCCAGCCGGTTTCCTAAACATGAGAACAAACTGCGGGTCGGTTCTGCGATGCGCCTCAAAGATGCATGGCTAGGTCGGACATCATCGGGTGATCGTCGGGGAATTCAGAATCTGCGTCGGGATCTGGTTCTGGCACAAAATAGGGAAAGAAATGGACGCAACGCTGGCACGAATCCATAATCCATCCAGAATGAGCGACGGTGCGTTGATGATTCAAGTGTGCGAAAAGCTGGCAGCTTGCGCTCTGCACGTAAGTCTGTCCTTTTCTTTCAGCCAATCCAACCGAAAGTAGATGCCGCAAAGAGTGCGCGCACGGACTTGTAGTCGCGTGTCTTATTGGTGAAGTGTCTGAAAGCAGGTTAGCCGAAAGAGACGAAAGAACATAAAAAAATATCACACCAGTCGGGCCGGGATGGACTCTCCTACTTCTCTCACACTTGCCCACGACGGAATGACAATCTTCGCGGAACAACAGGAAATCAATCGTTAGGGGGCCGACAAGCAGGATGCGGATCCTAGGTCAAATCTGCATTTCGGTTGCGGCGTGGCACTTAACAGTTTATCTCATCCAAAATTCTCGACACCCTTCCATTCCGGGTACTCAAATCATGAACATGAATTCTCTGCGGTCTGCGTGCTTGCTAGTTGGCATACTTCTGGCGGCGGTCCCGGTCGCGGCTCAGTCGGTTGATGAAATGCAGCAGAAGGCTGTGCAGTTTCTTGAGGTGACTCAGGCGGCTGACGGTTCATGGACCAGCCCTGATGCTGTCGGGATCACCGGCTTAGTGACGACGTCACTGCTGATGTCGGGAAAGTCGACAGAAGATCCGCTCGTAAAGAAAGGGCTGGATTTCATCGTGGCCAGTCAGCAGCCAACCGGCGGAATTCACGCCGCCGCCAGTCGCCATCAGAATTATGAAACATGTATTTCCATTCTGGCACTGACAGAAGCCAATCAGGACGGTCGTTTTGATGCGGTGATCAAGAAAGGCGAACTCTTTCTGCGTGGTTTGCAGTGGGATGAAGGCGAAGGCATTGAAACGACTGATGGTGCCTACGGAGGTGGTGGTTATGACAGCAAGCAACGTCCCGATATGTCCAATACCCAGTTTCTGGTCGAAGCATTGAAGAAAGCCGGTGTGGCTGAGGATGATCCCGCTATCCAGAAGGCTCTGGTGTTTGTGTCTCGCGCGCAGAACCTAGAATCACAGCACAACAAACTGCCGTTTGCTGGCAAGGTGAACGACGGAGGATTCATCTACACGCCGGCCAAGGGCGGAGAATCAAAAGCTGGCGAAACGGAAAACGGTGGTCACAAATCCTACGGCAGTATTACGTATGCTGGACTGAAGAGCATGATCTATGCGGGCGTTGGCAAAGATGATCCTCGAGTCACAGCGGCCACCGCCTGGATTCGCAAACACTACACGCTTGAAGAAAACCCGAATATGGGTCAGCAGGGTCTGTACTACTACTTCCACACATTCGCAAAAACGATGTCTGTCATCGGTGGCGATGAATTTGACGACGCGACGGGAATCAAACACAACTGGAAGCAAGAACTGACCGAGAAGCTGGCATCACTTCAGCAACCCAACGGAAGCTGGACCAATCCCGCCGACCGCTGGTACGAAGGCGATCCGAATCTGGTAACCGCCTATTGCCTAATCGCGTTGCATCACTGCAAATAGCACCATGCATGTCAGCCACCACGTGGATCGTCAGTCGTTCATTTGCAGGATCATGTGGGCAAACCGTATGCTTTTCGTGTCTTGTCTTGGGGCCATCCTCGGAGTTTTATGAGTGCGGTAGCACTCGGTCAAAATTTCAGGTTTAGAACGTGTGCCATTGCGACCAATTTTTCAAGGCCGCGTGGGGTCCTTAGTGGTCCACCGCAGGAGTAACGGCAGCAGCACAAGGTCGCTGATGAGGCCGCCGATCATGGATAGGCTCAGCAACGCACCGAAGTAGACCAGCGGGATAAATTCCGACACGGTGAGGACCATAAAACCGGCGACGAGGGCGATATGCGCAAGCACCACCGCTTTGCCCACGCCGGACTGCGCGACCTGCAACGCCCGCGTCAAACCGACTTCGGGGAGCGATTTCTGGAATACGGCGATGTAGTGGACGGAACACGTAAATCCCATCGCGACGCTGGCAATCATCGCCGTCCCGATATTCACGGGCACATTCAGGAGTCCCAGCGATCCTGTCACAAGGGCGATCGGGAATACATTGGGCACTAAAGCAATGAGCCCGATTCGTAGGCTGCGAAACGCAATCCACATGCACACGACCGTTCCCATAGATGCTCCGATGAAGCTGCGGATCTGATCCGCCAGCAGACTGTCGATAATGTGCGCCATCAACACAAACAATCCAGACGCAGTTGCAGACTGTGGTGGCGGCATTGGGGTATTGGCAGTGCCTCCTGCGCCACCCGCCACCACTGCTGCAGCAACACGTGCAACATCAAGCGCATGCTGC
This sequence comes from Planctomycetota bacterium, assembly GCA_003670925.1. GTDB lineage: Bacteria > Planctomycetota > Planctomycetia > Planctomycetales > Planctomycetaceae > SXXK01. The sequence continues at coordinate 24,101 of QWQG01000175.1, forward strand.
TTGTCAAAATGACCGGCTACGATCTCGCGGACCTGCTGAATCTGAGCCAGCTTGACATCTGTCGGTTGCTGTTCGGCCGAACGCAGCACGATCCGCATCCGCTGCCGATCGGGATTGTAAAATTCTTCTACCATTTCGGGCTGCTTGTTCATAAACGTGTTCAAGCGTTTCGCCGCGTTACCTAGCCTTGGCGGAATGTCGATGCCGTCGTTGAGCGACAACACGTCCAGTTCGATTCCTGCAGCGGAAAGTTCGTGCAGTCGATCAGTCAGCTCGCGGGTGCTGTCCAGAAACTCGGTTGTGATCGGGTCCGGCACATCAAACGACACGTTCCAAGAACCCGCTGGCCCCAAATGCGTTTCGATGAACTTCAGTGACTTCACGATGGGCGATGATTCGCGAAAATTCCTGCTGAAGTCGGTTTCGATCTGCATGATGAACAACCCCGGCGCCGTTACAGCCACTAGCACCAGACACCAGATCGTGGTTCCGATCGGATGCCGATCAATCACATGCGCCATCTTCTCAAGCAGGCGGTCGAGAGCATCTTCCATGCGGATCTTGCCAGGAATCGGCACATGCGAACCGGAAGCAAACGTCGCTGGCAGCACTGCCAGCGTAACCAGCAGCACGATCAGTGTCCCCAGCGTCATCATGATAGCGAAGCTCCGCACTGGCACGATGTCCGATACAAGCAGAGCCGCAAAACCGACGGCGATCGCGATTACTGTCCACATCACGGGATGCCACAACTCTTGCAGCGTGCGGAGCGTTGCCGCGTGCTGATCCAGTTCAGATCGGAGTTCACGATAATAGAGAATGATATGCGTGGTGGTGCTGATCGAAATGACGGTCACCAGCGAATTGAGCATAGAACTAACCATGCTCAACTGAACGCCGGCAATCACCAACACCGCTCTTGTACAGGTGACCGAAGCAATCACAATCCCCAAC
>QWQG01000227.1 GCA_003670925.1 Planctomycetota bacterium
CGCGTCTTGCCTAAGATCGCGTTCATGTTAGCGCCGTCGATGTAGACCAGTCCACCGACGCTGTGCAACATGTCGGCAACTTTCGCGATGTCGCGCTCGAAAAGTCCAAGCGTGTTCGGGTTGGTCACCATAAAGACGGCAGTGCGCTCGTCGAGTTGAGTCTTGAGTTCGTCGAGGTCTACAAAACCGTTGCGACCTCCGGCGAGTTGGACACATTCAAAGCCAGCCAAGGCGGCGCTGGCTGGGTTCGTGCCGTGAGCACTGATTGGGAAGAGAACTCGGGTGCGTTTTTCACCACGGTCTTTGAAATAAGCGGCGGCTGTCAGCAGAGCTGTGAATTCACCTTGGGCTCCAGCGGCAGGATGCAGGGAGATGCCGGGCAGTCCGGAAATTTCGGCGAGCATGCCCTGCATTTCAAAGAGGATGCTGAGCAGTCCTTGGATCTGATCTTCCGGCTGGTACGGATGACTCGTGGCGGCCTGCGGCAGACGAGCCCAACGTTCGTGTCGCTTGGGATTGTACTTCATCGTGCAACTGCCGAGTGGATAGAAGTGCGAATCGACGCTCATGTTGAGCGTTGAAAGATTCACGAAATGCCGCACGACGTCAGGTTCGGCAATTTCCGGCAATGGCAATAACTCGAGAGCGAGGTACCTAGCGTCGATGGCTGGAATGGACGTGACGGACGGAACGTCGCTCTCAGGGAAGACAATCGTGCCTCGCCCGGGCTTAGACATTTCAAACAAAAGTTGGGTGGCGGTTTGGTTTCGCATGAAACATAATCAATCTATCGAAAAGCAAAATCGCTTGATTATCGGACGGGGATGCTTGCCGATCGGATGTCGGTGAATCTCAGGACAGGCAGGCATACCCTTCCTCCAGAACTTCTCGAAGTGCCTTGGCAAGTGCTTCAATTTCACCGCGCGTGCGTTTTTCTGTCAGTGCGACGAGGAAGCAGTTTTGCCAGCCGTCGACGTTGGTCAATTCAAACCGCGCGAGATCCGGGCCAACGTTGAGGCCCTTGTGAGCGAGCGCGGCAAGGACTTCAGCGGTTGGGTGTGGCGTCTGCAACAGGAATTCACGGAAGAACGGTTGCTGAAACTTCAGGGACACACCCGGGATTTGCGTCAGTAAGTCGGCGGCGTAGCGGGCTTTCTGATGACTGAGTGTCGCCATTTGTGTTAAGCCACGCGGCCCCACCGTGGCCAAGAAGACTGTCGTGCGGAGGGCCAGAAGTCCTTGGTTGGTACAGATGTTACTGGTGGCTTTGTCGCGCCGGATATGTTGTTCGCGAGCTTGCAGATTGAGAGCAAAACAGTTCTTGCCTTTGCGATCCGTGGTCTTACCAATCAGGCGGCCGGGCATCTTGCGGACGTATTCATTGCGGCAAGTGAAAATGCCTAGCAACGGGCCTCCGTATTGCAGGGGCGTTCCCAAGGGCTGGCCTTCGGCGACAGCAATATCAACACCATAGTCTGCCGGCTTTTTCAACAGACCGGGGCTGACAGCATCGAAGGCAAGAATCGACAACGCACCAGCTTCATGCGCAATCGCCGTCAGGGCCGCGACGTCCTCAAGGCAGCCAAAGAAGTTGGGCTGCTGCATGACGATGGCCGTGGTTTCTGAGTCAATCCCTGCGCGGCATGTTTCTACAGGAATGACGCCGTTCGTATGCGGCAACTCAACCAGTTGCGTGCCAAGCCGTGCGAAGTATGTCTCCAGCACTTGGCGGTATTCCGGATGCAGGGTGCCGGCGATAGCGACTTTTCGATGGCGTCCGTTGATGCGGATGGCCATGAACACGGCTTCGCTGACAGCCGTCCCGCCTTCGTAAAGACTGGCGTTCGAAACGTCCATGCCGGTGAGTTGCGAGATCAGCGTCTGATATTCATAGAATGCCTGCAGCGTACCTTGGCTGGCTTCGGCCTGATAAGGCGTATAAGCCGTATAGAATTCTCCGCGTGATGTGATTTCATCCACCACAGCTGGGATAAAATGATCGTAAACGCCCCCACCCATAAAACAGGTTTTTAACGATGTCCCACCCTGCCCTAGACGCTGTTCCATTTCCTGCTGGAGTGCCAGCTCGGATGCTGCGGGAGGGAGTTGCAGTTCCCGTTTGAGTTGCAGCTCAGATGGAATCTGAGTGAACAGATCGTCAACGTGCCGAATCCCGATCGCATCCAGCATGTGACGCCGCTGTTCGGGAGTGTCGAAGAGATACGGCATGTTGGTGGGTTGACCGATGCTGGATAAGTGAAGACCAATTTTAAATAGGAAACAACCAGATCACACTGCGGAATTAAAGGCAGCAAAGTGGGGGCGTCTACTGCTGAAGCCACGCATTCTTGAAATCATGGAATTCAGCGTCCGAAAATGGCCGAAAAATCCCGAGGGCGAAGCACACTACAGATCACTTGGCGAGCGGTTTCTGAATCCTTCTTCCACGCCTAGTGGGCTGCACTGTCACAGTGCGCCAGATACTCAGCATGGCTGAGCAGATGATTTACCTGTGTCGGGTCTGCCATCCGGAATTTTAGAATCCAAGCCTTTTCATAAGGGCTATCGTTGAGCAATGTGAGATGATCCGGCAACTCTTCGTTGATGGCCGTCACTTCGCCTTGAACCGGTGCATAGATTTCACTGACGGCTTTAACACTTTCGATCTCACCGATCGATTCTCCCGGGGAAAACTTCTTTCCGACGGCAGGCAGTGATAAGTACACGATATCGGTGAGCAATTTGACCGCGAAGTCAGAAATGCCGATGGTCGCAACGTCTCCATCCACAGCAACCCATTCGTGGGTCTTCGCGAAACGCAAGTTGTCGAGTCTCATGGCTGCTGCTTCCAATCTGGACAAACACCATTCAGTCTAAAATTACTCCGCCGAGTTACCCAGCGTTAGCTGCTTTTCATTTTCGCAAAATTGACTGCCGACTTCGCGTTCCAGTTCGGCAATTTTCTGCAGTCGTCGCGCGTGACGGCCCTCTTCAAACGGAGTCTTCAGCCAGATTCGAATTACCTGTTCGGCTAGTTGATCGCTCAATTGATCTGCCGATAAGCAAATGACGTTCGCATCATTGTGCATCCGACTGTATTCGGCCGTGACACTATCATGGCAAGGTGCGGCGCGCACCCCAGCAAATTTATTCGCCGCAATACACATCCCGATCCCTGTCCCACAGATCAGGATGCCGCGACTCATGTGTCCATTGGAAACTTCACGGGCGACCTGCGCAGCGTAGTCTGGATAGTCAACACTTTGCGCTTCAAACGGACCAAAGTCTTGGACGTCGCAATCCAAGCTCTGCAAAAGCTGTACGAGGCGCGTCTTTAGTTGCACGCCGCGATGATCACTTGCGATGCCGATTTTCATATAATTTTATGCATCTTTCCTGAACAGTTCATCGATCCAAAGTCTGAGATTGTCCCGGATCTGTTGGGCACAGCAACGATAATCATCAAGAGTTCCGCCGATGGGATCCGCAATATCGATTTTTGATTGATTGAGCAGTTGAAATCTGTCCGACAGATCCGGGCATGCTTCGATCAATGCCAGCCGATGGCGGTCCGTCATTGTAAGTACCAAGGTGCATTCTTTTAGCATCGGCGGCGTAACTTGCTGGCTTAAGTGCTGCGACAGATCTAATTGGCTCTCTCGCATGATTTGTACTGCTTCGCGTGTCGCTGGGTCACTTTCACCAGCTGAGATTCCCGCAGAAAAGACATCGATCCCGCGTTCGCGCAATTCCCAGTCCTGGCAGTCAAGTTTTTCCGTTACGAGTTTCCTAAACAATGTCTCAGCCATTGGGCTGCGACATGTATTCCCTGTGCAAACAAACAAAACACGCAGCACAGCGTCTGTTCCTTGACCGCTGTTGGTCACGTTGGCTGTCCTTTGTCAAAAGAATGGAGGATTTAAGAAAAAAACGTGCAAGATAGGAACACGGGAGAATCGAAGATACATTGCTCACCTTCCTCGTGTTTTTGACTCACATGATTGCGAGAAAATGCGCGAATCTCAAGTAGATGGGGCGAATAACTCTCGGAAATCGGCGTAACAGATTTCATCGCACCAGCATTTTCAAGCGGTGTTCAGCACGCTCCGATCCAACGGGTGTCGCCGGAAATTCCTTTGAAAATAAGCGAAAATAGGACTGATTGCGTGCAAGTCCCGCAGTGCACCAAGCTCAGAAACCCACAGAAAGCGGACGAACGTGAAAGACCGAGTGCGAAGCCTGCACACAAAAGCTCGCCAGCAACTGAGACGCTTGGGGGAATTTCGAGGTATCCGCCGTCAAGCATTTGGCACATACCAAAAATCTGTGCGGCGGTTGTACGATGGTCGCCGCGGATCTGTGCTCAAATTCAGCAGCATGATCTCATTGCACGAACCGTTGATGGGAAAGCTCTTCCATTCCGGTCGTTTTGACGCTCGACGATTTGACCGCATCCTAGACGTAGGTTCAGGTGCCGGCCAGATTGTTCGGCATCTGCTCGCCACCAGTCGCCCCGATACAGAAGTGGTCGGTTTCGACCTGTCATGGGAAATGCTGAAGCGCGCCCGGGAGCGGCTGCAGTCTGATCGTCCGGTCTTTGTCGCGGCCGATATGCGTGCCCTGCCCTTTCGCGACAATTCCTTCGACTGTGTCACTTGTGGCTACGTGCTCGAATATCTTCCCGATCCGACAGACGGCCTGCGAGAATTTGCGCGAGTGCTTCGTCCCGGCGGAATCATCCTGTTGCTGGCGACGGAAGATTCATTTTCCGGGCTGCTGACCAGTCACACATGGAAGTGTCGCACATTCAATCGTGAAGAACTCAAGGGCGCCGCAGAAGACGTAGGCCTTCGCTGGGGCCGAGTTCACTGGTTCACGCGATTCCACGAGGTAATGAAGCTCGGCGGGATTCTGGTGGAGCTTGAGAAGCCAGCGGAAACGTAGGATGGACATTCATGTCCGTCGCTTGGCCATGCAACACTGCCAACGCGATGATCCATGTGCTGCGAAGTCCTGAATGCGAAGTCCTGAATCAGTGCAATGTTTGCCGGCTACGGCTCGGACATGAATGTCCAAGCTACAGGAATCGCAGATCTGACGGCGTTACTTTCGCCGCCGAATCCAGCGAATGGGTAGCGTAATTGCCAGCACAATCGCGATGACGATTCCTGTCACACCCACGCCGCGCAGGATCGTAGAGCCTTCCATTCCTCGTTCCGCCAGAATCAGCACCGACGAACCAACGAGCAAGCCGGCAATTACGAGACCGACAGCGATCGTGCCGCTGGCGTGTTCCAGCGTATCGTCGTTCAAGCGATCGATTCCGTGATGCCGCAGGTTGACACTGAACTCACGTCGTCGGAGTTGATCGAGGACATCGCGGACTTCATCCGGCAGATCTTCCATCAGCGACAGGTAACGTTGGGCGCTGGTGAGTAATCGGTCGCGGGCTGCCGTAAATCCGTAGCGGTCGCGGATGAGTTTCTCGAGCTGCGGCCGTCCATGGGCTACTAGATTAAATGTCGGGTCAATTTCGCGTGCTGCCCCTTGAATTGTCGAGATTGCCTTGATCAGAAACACCAAATCTGCCGGGCAGCGAATCCGATATCGACGCATCAGAGCAAAGAACTCGTTCAGCAATCCAGCCATGTCGAGCGATTCGATTGTGCCGCGTTCGAAGCGTGCCATAAAACTCCAGGCATCGCGGCGAAACGTGCGATCAAATTTTAACGCCTTATCGGCGTCGCAAAGTGACATCGTCGCTTCCAGAACTTTGTCCAGATCTGAGTTGATGACCGACATCACGAGAGTTGCCAGCGACTGCATCGTCTGGCGATCAATTCTTCCGGTCATGCCGCAATCGATAAAACAAATGCCGCCATCGGCGGTAGCAAAGATATTTCCGGGATGCGGATCGGCGTGGAAAAATCCGTGCTCAAGGCATTGCCGAAACACGGCCTCAGAGCCCTTTTCGCAGATCGTTCGCCGCTGCTCAGGCGACATGCTCGAAAAATCGGTTTCAGACAGCAGTGTGCCCTGCACATGTTCCAGCGTGAGGACTCGGCGAGTTGTCGAAGGCCAGTAGACGATCGGAAAATGAATTTTCGGGTCGTCGGCAAAATTCTGGCGAAATCGATCGGTCGATCGACCTTCGTAAATGAGATCCACTTCACGCGTTAATTCCTGCTGAAACTCGCGAACGGTTTCTTTGGGACTGTACCCTAGCTCGCTGATCCGGTTTTCCGTCAGACGTGCCAGTTCCGTCAGAATGTCGATGTCCGACTCAATCGTTTCTTCAATGCCTGGCCGGACAATTTTCAGCACAACATGGGTGCCGTCCTTCAGAACAGCGCGATGAACCTGAGCAATGGAGGCTGCAGCAAGAGGCACCTCATCGATGGATTGAAAATATTCGTCAAGTTTATCGCCAAATTCTTCTTCTAGGCGTTTGCGAATTTCGGCATACGGCACCGTCGGACAATTTGAGCGGAGACTTCGCAATTCCTCGGCTAGGTCCGTTGGCACGAGGTCTGGCCGCGTCGAGAGCACCTGCCCCAGTTTAATAAACGTGCCACCCAATTCCTCAAGCGCTTCCCGCACGCGGACCGCAAACGGTTTGGCGGGTGTCGCGGCTTCTGGTTTTGAACGCAGTAAGATTTCTTGGCCGCGTTCAATCATGCGTTCGATCCCTGTATCCGACAGGAATTGTTGAAACCCATGCTTTGCCAAGACCTTGATCACTTCGGCCGCACGCTTTGTATTTCGGATGCCGCGACGAATCCCAATTGGATCACTCACGACTTCGCTTCCACAGAATCATCCGTGCCAGTCGTGTCTGTGGGCTTGGTGCGACGGTCGGGGTCAAGTAATTCCGCCGCGCCCGCCAATGCCCCGCTCACAAAATCCAGCAACGCACCAGCGGTCAATTGGCTGCCACGCAACGCCGTGCTTGCCGCTTCCCCCGCAGTTTGAAGCGGATGTTTTGCCAAGGCTTCCAGTGACGAAGCCACCAGTGGTTTGGCGGCCGCAAACGCTTCTTCCGCATGCGCCTTCGCGTTTTGAAACGTGGAGCCGGTTTCTGAACTGATCCGCCCCGCGAAGTACTTCGCTGTATCGACTAGAATCTCGCGGATGCTACTCAAGTCCTGCTTCGCCCGCTCGACGTCTTCGGTCGCAAATCGCTGGCCGCGAGCGGTTGCGTCCTCGACTGCGTCTTGGGTGGTTTGGGCGACAGACTTGAGTCCCGTTCCGATGCCGTCGATCACCTTGTTTACCATGCTTTCGGCTTTTTCAGGTGTGGAACGATTGGCGATTTCCAATGCTGTCTCCAGCATTCCCTGAATCGCATCACGAGCCGAAGTCACCGGGCTTCGCTTTCCGTTGAAGAGATCGACCACGAGCTGCCGAACTTGGTCGGCTGTGTCCCGGCCTGATTCCACGGCTTCGCGGATGGCTTCAGAAACCGGCTGAGCGGCATCGACGTGACAAGATTCCGGTGTGTCCTGTGTTTCATTCGTCATGGGGCTGAGCCTTCATGTGTGTTGGAGTACCGGCATTAGCCGACCGCGTTTGTTGGTCTTCCGTAGGATGGACATTCATGTCCGTCGCATGA
>QWQG01000140.1 GCA_003670925.1 Planctomycetota bacterium
AACGTCGCAACGAGTCGATCGTCGCTCCGCAAGCTTTGTTTTTCATGAATGAAGCATGGGTTGATCATATTTCAGTTGCCTTGGCCGCACGAATCGTCCGAGAATCTCCATCAAGCGACGCTGCGGTTCATGTCGCTACGCTCTATGAAATTGTGTTGGGACGACAACCGACAACCGCGGAAATTGACCTTGGATTGCAACTGATAACAGAGACCAGTGTGGGTGATCCATGGGTACGTTATTGTCGTCTACTTCTTTGTTCGAATGAGTTTCTCTATGTGGACTAATCTCAGCCGTCGGGCAATGTTTGGGCGAAGTGGCGTTGGGTTTGGTGCCTTGGCATTATCCGCGTTGCTGGGTGAGGAAACACGCGCCGCCGCAGGGCAGATTCCGCCCGAGACTGTCGCTGGCGGAAATCCGTTGGCTCCCAAACGTCCGCATTTTGCGGCACGAGCCAAGAGAGTCATTTTTCTGTTCATGCCGGGTGGACCATCTCAGGTAGATACCTTTGACCCGAAGCCCCAGCTCACGCGGAACGATGGAAAGCCGTCGCCCAAACTTTATCTGGGCCAACAACGCCAGTTGTTGGCTTCGCCGTGGAAATTTCAGCGGCATGGACAATCGGGCTTGCCTGTCAGTGAATTATTTCCGCGGACGGCTACCTGCATCGACGATCTATGCATTGTGCGTTCGATGGTGACTGACGATCCGAATCATCCCGGTGGATGTCTGCTGATGAATACCGGGGAACGCGTGTTTTCGCGACCAAGTATGGGCGCCTGGGTGACCTATGGACTGGGAAGCGAAAATCAGAACTTGCCCGGTTTTATGGCGATAGGGCCGGGTCCGATCATTGAAGGTGCGCGGCAGTACGGATCAAGTTTTTTGCCGGCGGCGTATCAGGGAACGCTGGTCACCAATCCGGCCGATCCACTCCGTAATCTGCGTGGATCTCAAGTGAATTCAACGCAACAGCGACGCGAATTAGACGCGTTGGCACGTCTAAATCAACTGCATTCTGAGCAACGAACTGACGATGATCGTCTGAACGCTCGTGTCGCCGCATTTGAGTTGGCTTTTCGAATGCAGACCGAGGCCCCTGAGGCATTTGATCTGACAGGGGAGACCGCGGCCACAGGTCAGCAATATGGTCTTGACCGGCCGGAAACGGAACAATTTGGCCGTCAGTGTTTGCTGGCCCGTCGCCTTGTGGAACGAGGTGTTCGCTTTGTCCAACTGTATCATACCACCGGCGGATTTCAGCCGTGGGACCAACATAGCGATCTCAAGGCTGGCCACCAGAAAAATGCTACGGCAACCGATCAACCGATCGCCGGACTGCTGTCCGATCTTAAATCCCGCGGTCTCCTTGATGAGACGCTTGTCGTTTGGGGCGGTGAGTTTGGGCGGACACCAACGGCTGAGGGAAAAGACGGCCGCGATCATCACCCATTTGGTTTTACAATGTGGTTGGCTGGCGGTGGTGTCCGAGGCGGTCTGACCTACGGCGCGACTGACGAATGGGGATGGGATGCAATCGAAAATCGAATGCACGTCCATGATTTGCATGCGACCATGCTGCACCTGCTGGGGTTGGATCATGAACAACTCACCTATCGGTTTGCGGGCCGTGACTTCCGCCTGACGGATGTGCAGGGCCATGTAGCCCACGGCATTATCAGCTGAATCTGACAAGGCGACTGTGAGTGAAGGGATTGCCCTACTTTTGGAGCATGTCTCGCGTTACGACGCAACGGAAGCCCGTGTGGAATGCGCCCGTGTCTTCTTCACCTTTCATCCGGGCACTCACGCGGTAGCCGACGCAGTATTGATCGCTGCACATGAATGAGCCTCCGCGTTGCACGCGTTTAATGATGTCGGGTTCCTGCGGGTCGTGACTGAATGCAGGCCCAAGGGGATTTTTTAACGGGCTGGTGGCGTAGTATTCCGGTTGATAATAGTCAGCACACCACTCCCAGACATTACCTGTCATCTCGTACAGACCAAAATCATTCGCCGGAAAACTTTTCACCGGTGCCGTCCGCGTGAAGCCATCTTCGCCAGTATCGCGGATCGGAAACTCACCCTGCCAGATATTCTGCCGCCACTTTCCGTCCGGCTGCAGTTCGTCGCCCCAAGGATAGGCAGCACCCCTGCGTCTTCCTCGCGCTGCGAATTCCCACTGCGCTTCGGTCGGAAGTTTTTTGCCAGCCCAATCGCAATAGGCTTTAACATCCAGCCAACTCACATGCACCACGGGGTGTGCCATGCGATCCACGATTGCAGAACCCGCTCCCTCGGGATGCTTCCAGTTGGCACCTGGCACATACTGCCACCAACTGTACGCTCCTTTTTGGGGATCGATGTCATCCCGACTGGAAAGTTGCAGGCTACAGATGGACCCGGGCTTGTTCATTTCTGGCAGGATCTGAGCATTCGCTAGTTTTGACTTGGGCTGAATGCTGCGCAGTTCCGGGGGACGTTCGGCTGTGGTCACGTAGCCCGTAGCTTCCACAAAATCTTGGTACTGCCGATTCGTAACCTCGGTGATGTCCATCCAGAATCCTTCCAACGCGACGACGTGCGCCGGAAATTCGTCAGGCACCGTGTTCGATGTACCCATTTCAAATTGTCCGCTAGGTATCCACTGCATGGAGGCGACGCGAGGATCGTCGGTCTTGGGAGCGGGTTGGGCCGAAATCACAAGGGCCTGTGTTGCAGAGTTTTTGGGGTCTAGCGTCGTCGTTGTTTTGGTTTGAAAAGACTGCTGATGAGGTATTACCTTACGCCGCCATTGCGGATCTGCCGTCGTGGAGATCACAACCACAAGAACTATGGCAGCTACCAAAAATGTCAGGGCTGCGAAGACGACTTTGCGCATGGAACGGAACTTATGATGGAAGCATGTGCTGGCGTACGATGGGTAGCAATTGAGCGTGCAACAAGCCGTTCGAAGCCAACAGCGTAGTTTTTTTGAGCGGCGGACGCTGATTGTCACAGGTTGTCACGATACCACCCGCTTCTTCGACCAGTAACTGCCCGGCAGCAAAGTCCCACGGTGAAAGCTGATACTCGAAAAACGCACCATACAAACCTGATGCCACATGCGCGAGGTCCAAAGACGCGGTGCCGAATCGTCGCACGCCGTGAATCTGCTGACGGAAACAATCACCAACCGCTGCCAGCGTCGCTTCCATCATCGCTCCGCGATCATAGGCAAAACCAATCCCGAGCAATACTTCGTTGAGATTCTGCTGCTCACCCACGCGAATTGGAATTCCGTTATGCGTGGCGCCCTGGCCGAGTCGGGCTACATACAAATCATCACGAATTGGATTTAAGATCACCCCGCATTCGGCCTTGCCGTGATGCAAATATGCGATCGAGACGGCAAAGTGGGGGATGTGATGGGCGAAGTTGGTGGTCCCATCAAGTGGATCTATGACCCACAGGTGCTCCGCATTAATGTCACCCGCGTTTTCTTCTTCACCCAGAATTGCATGGTCCGGAAACGCGTCGTGAATCACCGCGGCTATCCGGCGTTCAGCTGCGACATCCGCATCCGTCACCATATCGGCGACTCCTTTCAAGCGAATCGAAAATCCGTCGTGAAAAAATCGTGAAAGAATACTGCCCGCTTCACGCGCAGCAACCATCGCAACATCGAAGGTAGTGACCATTTTTGTTTTCTAGAGTGTGTTAGTGATTCAGTCCAGAGTTCGCCGCCGCTCTCCGAATGAAGTTCTTAAGGTGTGAGGGCCACACGTGGCTTATCAGAAATATTGTCCAGCATCTTTTTGAGGTCAATTTTCACATACGGCATTTCGGCGGCTGGCTTGTCATGACTGGCATTAGCAACGTAAAGAACCCCGTCGGCCGGAACAAATAAGACGTTGTGCAGATTGGAACTCATTGCCACTGGGCGACTCATCAGCCACTGACCAACTTCACTATCGATCTGGCCATGCTTTTCAGTCACACGTCGTCTTAGCTCTTCCAGACGACTTCCCGCAGATAATACAATCGCGTCTTTAATGCCTTCGCCGAGGCGATCGTGCGTCTGGCCAGGCTTAATAAATTCAATCGATTCTGGCGTTGCGGCTACGCCAACAGCTTCGTTGGTCTTGCCGTCAGCGAAGACGTAATAATATTCACAGGTGCGTGGACTGTTCGTCCAGAGATCCTGAACTTCTTGCAGCGTGTCACATTCTTCCATCGCACGCCGCATTAACGTGGCCATGGGCGCTCCGTCCCACTGACCCTCTCCCCTGCCACCCATTTCGCCCAGCGAGATTCCTTCCGCATTCATCCCGCTTACGCTGCCAATGAAACCCGCATAGCCCACATTGGCAAACGAAATTTGTCCTTCCGCACGCACGATAAATGTCGTGGCAGAATCCTGCAGCCCGATCGTGGTCATGTAATCCAGCACGCGACCATGGTACAGCTTGCCATCTTTTGTGGCCGTCCCAAAGACCGCAAAGCCTGAGCAATGAAATAGCTCGGGGAACACATTCAAAACCTGCACAATTTCTGGTTCCATCCCCAGCGACAAAGCCAGAGCTTGCGTCTCCCGCTTGTGGCGTTCAGGAATGTGCGGTGAAAGTCGTGCATACGCAGCTTCCAAATCATGTCGAAACCAGCGTCCGGTGCGAACGGTGTTGACCGCGCCGAAGCTGTAGAGAACCGATTCAATGCACCGCCGGGATTCGTCCGGCAAGAGTTTTCCATGAGCCGTGCCAATTTCTTCCGGCGTGCCCCACAACGTCGCTATGCGTTGCCCATCAATCCATGTCAGACTGCCGTTTTGGGTGGCACGTGGAGACTGCGATGGCTCTGTTAAATCATCACTTGGCCGCAGGACTTCCGTCGCACGCCGCACGCCGCACAGCAGAGTGCGTTCTAGTTCGCCGCGAGGCAGTTCAAGGATTTTCATCCCCGGCCATTCTTCAGCGGATGGAGCAATACCCACGTCCGCTTTCGTGTCGAGTGAAATGTGCACGTCATTGACGCTGACGCCAATACTTTCGTCTTTCGGACAAATTATCGTGGCGGCGCCAGATTTCCAGCAACCTTTGCTGGGATCATGCAGAAAATTAGCGCTAGCCAGCAGACCGCGCAGAGTCGCCTCAATGTCGCCGGCCGCAAGCAGATTTAAGCCGAAGGATATTGTGCCGAGGCTGGAGCTTTTAGAAATCATCCGATCTGCAATTGCTACCGGCTGCAAACTGTCTGCCGCATCGACGCAACCACGTCCGATAAAGACCGTGCCATGCTTTGGCAGTGCCATCGCAGTGACATCCGCACGCCGCCGAATTTCGATGGCATAGTCGGCATGCGTCAAGGCGAGATCAAATGATTTGCTATCGTAACGTACGATGCGCACTTCGATCGTTTGCGGGCTGCCATCAATTGGCACGGACACACGCCCCGTCACTTCAAATTGTGGCATCCGACCAGACAAAACCGATGCGAGCGGAGTCAGCGCGTCCGCCAGATCTTGTGGCTGATCACCCACACCCTGTCTCTGCCCGATACAGGTCAGAACGGCAAACGCCAGTACCAGAACACAACCCTTTAGAGTCTTGCAGAATCGCATGGCTGGGAGCTCACAACTCAGTTGTTTAAGACGGCAAGCGGAACACAGAATATAGAGCTCGCAGTCTAACTCTTTGATCACAAAATTCCTACGCGGAGATCGTCCGATTTTCCGCAGCGAATACACACTTTGCCGTGGGGAACGGAGGAAGTGGTGGGACAAATGAAAGTTTGGCCAGCAGATGAATGCAGCGTTGCCGCCGAGACTACAACGCTGCCGACGGATCTTTCACCTGCCGACACCGGACTATCCCTCAATCGATGCTCCCGAAACATGCTACACCAATTTCCTGAAAGCCTTCAGCCAGACAAATCAATTGATGCTCATGCCCAGCGCGTTCCTTTCGACAGATCAACGCAACTTTCACCTGTTTTCCTTGTAACCGTTCACGTCAGTCGTTCACTGCTGAGCACCTCAGTCCAGTTTTCGAATGGCAGATTGGTCGTGACAATCAGGCTCTGACATTCGTAGGCCGAACGGATCACGTCGAACAGCAATTCAGACCCGATCTTGCTGGCTGGCACGTCCCCAAGTTCTTCCTCGTGGCCCGCCTGACGACCGCCGCTGCGGCGATCACCGCCGATGCCCAGATCGTTGAACGCCCGCCGCACCCTGCGATATGCCGTGCCGAAGATTGATTCCTCGACCGGCATGCATTCGATCCGCGTCAAAGCGTCGTTGACCACCTTGCGGGCGAATCACGAAGTCAACAACTGAACATTTGGGCGCTGCACAATTCAACCGCCCGCCACTCCCCGCCAAGCGCCACGGTTTCTCGCCGTCATTTACAACAGGGGGGCATGATGTCAAGATGCGGAGCGAAATGTGTCCGGAGCGGTTCCAGGCCCATGCGAAATGGGAATCCTGGACAACCCCTCTGTTGTCCCGCGTTTTTGCCTTTGATGGAAAGCCGGAGCAATGAGTCTCTATCTCAAAATCAACGCTCACCCACGAGGTTTGCAAACAAATACTGATTTTCAGTCACAAATTGCTTTTTTGACAAAAAAATTGAAGACGTCTGTTCTTGGTTCGGCGATGGCCTTGACCGCCGCTTTGCTGTGTTCCTCGAACTTACTTTTTGCTCAGTCCGACAAGACAACCACTCCCATTTTCGCGGACAAAAAGGCCTTCGACGACACCGTCTTCCCTTTTTTGAGTACATACTGTGCCGACTGTCACGGCGAAAACAGCAATGAGTCAGATGTCGTCTTGTCGAGCATCAGTTTTGATCTGGCATCCGGCCATGACATGGAGCTTTGGAAAACGGTACTCCGGCAACTGCACGTGGAAGAGATGCCACCGACCGAAAGTAAACAACCCGAGCAATATGAAAAAGACGCCGTGATGTTCTGGATCAATTCAGAATTGAAAAAATCGGGGAACGTGTCTGATCTGTATGCGAAATTGGAGAGTCCGAGCTTCGGCAATTATGTGAACCATGAAAAGCTTTTCAGTGGGGAAATTACTACTGAGCCTTTTTCACCTGCACGTTTATGGCGAACAAGTCCTAACGTTTTCGAAAATGTGAAATCCAACTACGGACAGGGAGCGACGGATTTTAGACAGCCTTTTCCGTTGGAAGATAAAGTTGGTATCAAAGATTATGCCAACCTCCTCTTTGCGGATTCAGCGGTTGTGAGCGTGTTGTTGAGCAATGCCGCTTGTGCTGCAGATGAACTCATCAAGCATTCTCCCATCGCTTCATCAGACACAAGTCCCACTGATGACATGCTTGATTCGGCTATCAGCCAACATTTCAGAAAGGTTGTCGGTCGAGAACCCCTGAGAGAAGAGATTAGCAAATACTCGGAGCTTTTCAGAAAGACAGCCAAAGAGGGCAGCAATGCCGAGGCCATGCGATTGGTTTTCATGGCGATTATGTTACACCACGAATCCGTCTACAGAGTTGAGATTGGTCTGGGCGAAGAAGATTCTCACGGGCGTCGCATGTTGTCCGGTACTGAAATGGCATTTGCTATTGCTTTTGCT
>QWQG01000083.1 GCA_003670925.1 Planctomycetota bacterium
AGGAGTTTGCAGGCACTAATCACCTTTCGAGGCCCATGAACTTGTTCGTGGCATTCTAACTAACGAAACACGACAGTGTCATTTTCCTGATGTCCATTCCACCTTAGTACCACTTTGTGCATCACATGTGCCGCAGTGTTGATCCTTGTCAACTCGCCTTCATTTTAATGCGTTAGCCAGAAATCAAAAGAACCAGGGTGGTTTATTGGATTGAGTCCCAAATGTTGTGGGCAGTCATCCACCCGGTCAGCGACCATATGGCCGTTGAGTTTGTCGCCAGCCGCAGTCCTTGATGGCAGATGAAAGGTTGTTCAGTTGATGATTTATTAAAGACGCCTGCACCTTTGAGTTTCTCCAGAACCCTTGCCGCAGGGAAAATCAGAGTCGTTCAAACAGAGTTTGAATTCTCAGCACAGCACCGTTGTCAGGGAACGTGTGGAAGGCATGGACGACAAAGCCTGCGGGCAGCAGGTCGCACTGAAGCAGACTCAGGCAGTCGGGACTGCTGATGCTGGAACCAGGCAGGGCGACGGCGAGTGTCGATGTGCGAGCGTCGGTCTCCAGTTCGCGGTGTAAGGTCAGGTAGATTTCTGCGGGTGCGGATTCTAGTTGATAGCTGCAATGATACCGCACGCCTTTGCCCTCGACCGAATGCGTGCGATAGCCGATCAATCGCCGATCAATCAAGCACAAGTGAGAGGGCAGGGGCGCAAATTTTGACGTGGCGATTTCCGTGAACGTGCTATGTTTTGTGCGATACTCCAGCAAATGGCCGTGCCGTCCAAGTCGGAGCGTCGCCACATCATTGCCGACCTTGACTTGGGTTTCACTGACGGTGGCGAAAAGTTCCGGATGCACCGAGCGTTCAAAGACGCGAAGTACCATATCGGCAACATCAGGGCGAGCGTATCCAACGGTCATGACAATTGACTCGGTCAGTTTGAAAAGTCCATAAATCCATTCCGTCACTGTCGCCATGCGTCGCATGGCTTTCAACAGCGTTTCCGCGCTTACAATTGCACGATTGTAGGTGCGTGTGACGACTTGAGGAAACAGCGAAAATGCATCAATTTCGCCTGAAAAGAAAACCTTTAGGATCGGGCGGAATAAGCGTTCTGATAGTTGACTTTAGTGCAACGACTCCAGATACGCGATCAGGTCGGCGAGTTGTTCCGGGTTGAGGTTGCCTACGATGCCGAGGGGCATCATAGAGATTTCCTGCTTGACGCGATCTTCGATTTTGTGTTGATGAAGTTTATGCGAGATACCGGTCGCGTCCCGCAGGGTGACTGTTTCGGCGCTTTCAAGGGCGACGAAGCCCGTGTAGATCTTGCCGTCGTCCATCGCGAAGGCCCAAGTGTCGAAGCCTTGGGCAAGTTTCTTACTAGGTTGCAGGATGGATTCAAGCAGCTCGGCTCGTTTGTAGCGTTTGCCGATATCGACCAAGTGTGGCCCTTTCGGTTGTTGGCCGTTGGCGAACGTGTGGCAGTTGATGCAGGATTGCTGCTTGAACAGCAGGAGGCCTTTTGTCGCGTCGCCGGGAGCTGCTGCGGCTCGCTGAACGACGACGTCAACGGCTAGATTGGCGATGGCATTGGGATCGTTCGGATCGGCTTTGGGAAGCACGATGGCTTTCTCGGGTTCGGCGGTCGCGACTTCTGCGGCACTGATGCCGTCGAGATTAACGACGTGCTTTTTGAGTTGCTCAGTGAGATGTATCCTGAGTGTTTCGTCACCATCAGCGATCGCGACTTTGATGGCTGCCGCGATGCGATCCGATTCGCTCCACTTCTGGCGATCGTAGTACGGGCCAGTCGTGTCCGGTCGAGTTCCCCACCACTTCGGGCTATCGACAGTGAATTCGCCTTCATGGTGATACAGGCGAATCAGCGTTGTCCAGATCTCACGGCGCAGCGATTCGTTGCGGCTGGTGCTGAGGAAATTGAACAGGCCATCAACGGTCTTTGGGTCATGCATGCGTTTCAGGGCGGCGAGTGCACCGGCGCGATGCGGGCCGTTCAGTGCTTCGAGGCAGGCGTCGATGGCGTTGAGTTCGACGAGGGCATTGACCGCGAGGTGCGGAATGACGCGGTCAGGATCGGCCTTTCGCCACGCATCAATTGCGTCTGGTGCGGGCTTTGCCTCCTCCGACGTTCCTATCGAGACATTGAACGTGCCGGGACCAGCCTTGAGTGCAAACGTTCCATTTGGTTTCGCTTTCGCGGAACTGGTTTCCTCTGCGTTTGAGAACTGAATCACGACACCATCGGCTGGTTTTCCATCAATTGTCACGATGCCGCTAACATTGGATCGTGAGTTTTCCGACGTCAGGCGAAGAATCTGCTTCGCGGCCCGCGTTTCACCCATCCGTCCCATCGTCACAATCGCCGCCGCGCGGACTCGGGGATTGCTGTCGTCGAGTTTGGCGAAGATCGGCGACAGCAGATCTTTGTCGAGTTCTGATTTCCGATCAGCGGCAGCTCGGATGACGTGTTCACGGAGGTCGGCGTCGATGAGAAGTGAGCCGAATGCGGACTTGAAAGCGTCCCGGTTTGTTTGACGCAATGTCCAAAGAGCGGCGACTCGTGAATGCAGTGACGCTGAGCGATCTTTCGCCAATGCCGCCAGCAGATCGGCAATTTGAGATTTCAGATTCGAAATTTGAGATTCACGTGCCCGGAGTGCCAACGCCCTGTTGCTCGCCAATCGCAATGTCTCGGAAGGACTACGCAGCAATTGCACCAGTGATTCGGTGTCGAGGTCGTTCAGCGAATCGACACGGAGGGCTGACGCCCAACCGCTCGCCGAAGGCACAGACACCGGATGAGGCACAAAATTGCTCGGCGTGATCATCGCGACGAAACCAACGTCAGGGCGTTCGAACGCGAAATTCCCGTTCTTCCAGCTCGTCACAAATAAGCGTCCGCTGGCATCAGCGTCGGCATCGGTCGGGCGAGGAATTTTCAGGAATGTATCCTGCTGTGCGTCGAATGTCGCACCGTGGCGCGGTAGGCGATGGCTGAAGACTTCGCTGCGGCCCCAGTCGCAGGTCAGCAGCATATCACTGTAGGGCGCTGGCCAGCGGTCGTCTTGAAAATAGAGAGCTCCGCAACCAGAACCGCCGCCATAATCGGCAAGTGGCGGCATAATCTCATCGGCAAAGTTCATGTACAGCGACGGATAGCCGTAGTTTGCAGTCTGCATGACGTGAGACAGACGAATATCCCAGCCGCCACCGTCGTTGGTGTTGTCGCGCGTGAACACGTTCATGAACGGATCAAGCGCGATATCGACGATGTTTCGCTGGCCCCACGAGTAGACTTCTAGTTCGGTGCCATCCGGACGAATGCGGACAACTCCGCCGCCACGTTTGCTGAGCGTTGTGCCGTCTTTGGCAACCGCCTTGTTGAATCCAAAGTCACCGACGGCGATATAGATCCAGCCGTCGATGCCCATGCGAATCCCGTTAGTCGTATGGTCGGCGCCTCGTTGCTTGACTTCTTCGGTGCTGATGCCTTCGATCAGCACTTCGCTGGCGTCTGACGTGCCATCGCGATCCCGATCGTAAAAAGCCGATAGAAATGGCGGATGCAGAACCCACAATGTGCCGCTGTCATAGACCAACCCGCGCGGATGATCCATCTTGGCAAAGTCATTGAACTTGTCAGCCTTGCCGTCACCGTCTGTGTCGATGCAGCGCACGACTTTGCCTCGGCCGGGATCTTTGCCGAGTGACCCCTGTTCATCGACACCAACAAACACTTCGCCTTCGACAGACGTTGTGATGCAGACCGGATAGGTCACTTGTGGCGGACCGGCGAACAGGCTGACGTCAAATCCTTCCGGAGCTTTCACATCGTCGATCGATGCGGCTCCTTCAGCGCCGGCGGCAACACCTTCCGGCAACGGTGGCAGGTCACCGGGATAGGCCTCGATTTCCCAGATGCTGCCCCAGCCTCCGCCGTTGGAACCGAGGAACGTGATCTTCAGATAACGTGCGTCGTCGGCTTTCACGGCATCCACGGACAGCCCGTTGGGGTCTTTGTTCTGTGCGTGATCCGCCAGCATCGTCCAGTCGTTGCCGTTCGCGGATGATTCAAGCGTGTACTGATACGCGGTGTTTTTCGATTCCCAGTGCAGCCGCACGTTGCGGATCGACTGCGGCTTTTCCATGTCGAGCGTAATCGATTCACCGCCTTGGCTGCCATTCGCACACCAACGCGTGTCTAGTCGCCCATCGACGGCTTTCTTGGCAAAGTTTTCTTTGCTCGTTTCTTCACTGCTGGCATTGGCGGTTTTGTTGAAGACTCGATTACCTTCGCCGCAACAGCCCTGCGTCAGCACGGGCGAGTTCTTTTGGATCTTAACCGTGACAAGCGCGCGAATCTCTTCATCGATTGCCGGCGTGATCGGAGTGAAATCTGTTTCGGGGTCACGTCCCACAGCCCACAGCAGGCCGCGCGTCATCATGTCGAGATATGTGGGCTCAACCATGGTTTCGTTGTAGTGCCCGACGGTTGTCGCGAAGACTCTTGTGCCGTGGTAGTCATTGGTCCAGATACAGGCTTGAGGCTCGTTGTTGTCCTGACGATTGGCGATGGCCAGTGGAGTTGCCGTGTCAAAGACTTTCGCTGCGTGGTACAGCTCACCTTTGGGCACCACAAAGCGTTCGCCAAAACCCGCCATGATCGGATGATCAGGCTTTTGATTATTAATCGTGTACGAATAATGCGGCCCGTGGCCCGGTGACTGGACTCCGCAGAATTCAAACCAGCGATCATCGCCCACGCGATAACAATGCATCGCGCAGTGAATCAGAATCGCGGGAAGTCCTTCGCGATGCGGCTTCAGAATGCGATCCACGAATTCTTTGTCTGTGACGCCCGAAAAGCACTCGTTATGCACGACGATGTCAAAACCATCCGCCCAGTTCGGATCGTCATAGAGCGGAATCTTTGTGTCGGTTGAGGTTCCACCTTGGTGCACGACGGTCCAGCGTACATTGGCACGGGCACTGATCCCGCGGGTGAGAATGAGTTTCTGGCGATCGTAGTCGTGACAGCAGCCACCGGTGACGAGCAGGGCCTGAATCGGGCGATCGGACTTCACCGCCAGCGCTGGTTCAGTCTGCTGGGCTTGTGTTGATCGAACGGAAATGGCAAAGACGATCCAGAGTGCGCACAAGAACCGGGCAAAACGCATGATCAGACTCAACTGAGGTGGAGAGCGACGGGAAAGATGGCCGAGGGTAAATTCGAAAGCCGCGCAAAGCTACCAGGAATCTGCGAGATTGCAAATCAGAGAACGTATTGGGTGTGTCGCTGGCAGGATTTTCACCGCACCGCGAACGCTTCGTACAGCGTTCACATTCAGCTGCTGATTCTCGGGGCAATAGCTGAGTGAAGATGTCGCGCCATGTCCGGCCTGCAACATTGCAGGAACCGCCAAGGCGGATTGACGCGACGAAGGTCAAACCGTCAAGCCCCAGTATTGATTCCGCAATCGCCTTACAACAGCTCGGAAGGCACTACACCACCCGGCACGAGATGCGTCGGACGACCTGACAGATCCATGATGGAGTCGTCGATTTTCAGCCCCATTGCGTGGTAGACGATCGCACAGAAGTCCTCAACGCCGACCTTGCGCGACGTGGGAAACTCGGCCTTGTCGTTTGTGCTGCCGATAATCTGACCGTGGCGGTATCCACCACCCGCGAGGAGAATGCTCTGAGCTTGAGGCCAGTGGTCCCGGCCTCCATTGCCATTGATGCGCGGCGTATGTCCGAACTCTCCTGCGACTACCACTAGGGTGTCGTCCAGCATGCCTCGATCTGCCAGATCCTGAATCAGGACACCGACACATTTGTCATGTTGCGGGAGCTTGCTCTTCAGGGCTGGTTCGATGTTGGAGTGATCATCAAAGTAACCAGTGTTGAGCGACACATAACGCACGCCTGCTTGGATCAGTCGTCTAGCCAGCAGCGCTTGTTCTCCCCAGCCCGTGCCGTAACGTGCACGCAAAGCGGGATCTTCTTCTGAGACATCGAAGGCCTTGCGAACTTGGCCGGATAGCACCAGATCCAGAGCTTGATGCTCCACTGCGTCCATTTGCTCAAATAACCGATTGCGATCAATCTGTTTCTTTAGGCTATCAAGCTGCGTGCGCAGCGATACACGATCGATGACGCGGGTTGCCGACAATCCTTCAACCAGCGAGAAGCTTTTGTGATCGCCGGTCGGCAATTGCCCCGCTTCGTTGCCATAACTAAAGTCGCCGTACCGAAACGGATTGGTGTTGACGCCCAACCACGCACCACCATGAAATCCGAAACCGCCGTCATTTATGTTGACGTTGGCGAGCGATCTTGGCTGAGTTGGTCCGAGCAGATGCGATGCGACTGCGCCCATTGACGGATAGCGTGGCATGCGATCACTGCCATTCGCACCTAAGCGCCCGGTCAGCATCCAATGGGCTGCCGCCCAATGATCGCCGTTGCCGTGCGAGAAGCTGCGGATCACCGTGCACTTGTCCATGACCTTCGCGTGTTCCGGCAGCAGTTCGCAGATCTCAAGCCCCGGCAGGGTAGTGGCAATCGGAGCAAACGCGCCGCGATATTCAGCGGGAGCACCGGGCTTCATGTCGAACGTATCAAGCTGGGATGGTCCGCCGTGCATCCAGACGAGAATAACTGATTTCTTCGAGCGCGCCGCCGCATGGGGCAGGGCACTTTGTTCCGCGCGGAGCAATCCCTGCAGATTCAGCCCGAACGTTCCCAGCGCGCCAATCTGGAGCATTCGACGACGAGAAACGCCATCACAGAATTGATTCTTCCCGGCGAATTGGCTGATGATGTTGAGCACGGTTCAATCCTGGCGGGAGAATCAGTTGCGGAGCGTTCGATAAACTGGCGAGCGGTTTTTGGCCTCGCATCACTCTACCCAATTTATCGGCAAAGGAAAATCCTGATCTTGTGACATTCAATGTCGGGCAGATCATTGTTCCTAGCAGACTGTAGCCTGCATGTACTTCCGATTTCGGCAGCACTTGAACGAATTGACTGTGGTGGCAATCCACCAAACAATCCGGACGCGATGAGGGAACTAAGCGATGAGCAATAGACGATGAGCAAGTTGGGACTCAACGCCGCCGGAATTGAGACTGTCGCGAGAACTCGTTTCGTGTTCCCGTGCACTGCGACTGATGGCAGAAATGCGGCACGATCTACGCTGCAGGGTTGCATCAACGCCGGGATCCTGCCGCAGTGACACCACGTCCCGGATTTCAGATTTCGAACCGTGAATCGGGTCCTGATGGTGCGTGCGAGCGAATCGGTGAGTATGCTTCAGGCTGCGGCGGTCATAATCGTTGTCACTCGGAGACCGATCATGCTCAGATGCATCCTGTCCGTTGCTGCTGATTGTCTATTGCAGGGTTGCGACCGCCGACGAGTGGGGTTCGATCGGCGGGCAGATCATTGTGGAAGTACAAGGTTTCCGTCCCCACT